>CAYTSP010000204.1:0-50630 GCA_964440505.1 uncultured Nitrospinaceae bacterium | reverse complement strand
CAGGCGCGCTCGGAAGCCGAGGGGCTGATCGCCTCCCTCACGCGCTTCACGCGCTGGGTCAACACCCTGGGTGCGCCCGCGATATCCCTGCCCCGGGGGTTTTCAGGAGACGGACTGCCGCTGGCGGTGCAGCTGGCCGGGCCAAACTTCAGCGAGGCCGCGCTCTACAGAATCGCCCATGCCCTGGAGGAGGAAAGCGGCGGCTGGAGCAAGTCGCCCACGTTCGAGTCGTTTTGATGTGGTCGGGGAGTACAGCCTGAGGAATTGCCGGCAGAACGCCATCACTTCACCATGCGTCCGCGCTCTATTATGCCTCCTCAGAAAACGGGTGACTTGGCGGGATGTTTCATGTGAGCGTTTTGGTCGATGCGGATGCGACAAGAACCCAGACCAAGAGTAACCGCTCGCGTGCGGAATGGGGCTCCTCTCTTTCGGGATTGACCGGCTGCTTTCTTTACCCGCTTATCGGGATGAGGCGCCCGGCAGGGATTGAGGTCCCGTTTCCGATGCCGCATTTTCCGTGCCTCGAATTCAGCCGAAATTGTTTCGGCCGATTCGAGCGAGACCCTCTCGGCAGGACAACTTGTTTTCGGTAAATTCCCGCAAACAATTGGATAAATATCGCTAAATTCACGGGGTTTTTCGATAAATTTCCGTAAATTTTCGAGGGGAAATGAGGGGAACCCCGGAGGCGCAAATCCTCCCCACAGGAAACATCGAGAGGATATCACAACCCCGGAGGCGTGCGCGCAGCGGCAAATGCGCGGATTTGCGGGGAGTTGCAGGGTGAAAATCGCCCGGGTGGGCGGCCCTCAGGGCAAGACCTGGAGCCTACGCGGCGCCGTCTTCTTTTTGTTCTTCTTTCTCCCAGTCTTTCAATGACTTGGGAAGTTTATCTTCATTCCATTTCTTGCTTATGCGGTAGACTTTCCCGCTCTCTCGCACATAGAAGAACGCCGAGCCTTTCTTGGTCGCGAAACGGAATGGGCCCCACGCGCCGTGGCGGATGTCCCTGCCCGAGAGTTCAACGATAAAGTCTTTGAAATCAGGCGCTTCGCCGGGTTTCGCCTCCCCTTCCCGCTCGAAATCCCTGAGGGCGCCGACGAGATCGTTCACGTTGCCGGGCTCTGCTTCCTTGCCCTCGGGGGAGACGAATCGCCACGTCTCGCCGAAGCGCTCGAGCTTCATGAAGGAATTATCGGGAAAACGAGCTGTAACTTCTGTAATATCAGTATCTTTCGCGTAAAGGAGCATACGCCGTTCACTCAGGAAATAGGGCGTTTTCGTAATCTTGTCATAATCTTCTTTCTTGACGGCGAACAGTCGTTTTTCCCCTTCGATCCGGCCGTACGCCCTTTTCTCCTCCGCGAGGAAGCGCCCGAGAATGAAGGCTTTTTTCTCGAGGGGTCCATCTTTTTTCTTCCTCAGCCAAAGGGTGTAACGAAGCGACGCGCCCTTGCCCTCTTTTGGGGCCAGGCCGAATTTCGACAAATCGCTCCCGGACTCATCCACGTAATCTATTGAATTGATCCACTTGATGTCCCATAAGAGGTCATCTACATGTTTGTGGCGGCCTATGAGTTTTTCTGTTTTTTCATCCGCCGTGGTTACGTGGAGGTCCCATTTCTTTTTCGCCTTTCGGATAATGTCGAGTTTCCGAGAGTCCGATGCCACCAAAATGCGCGTGATGTGGTCGACATCATAATCGATGACGGTTTTGTGTCTGAGCGAGAATACGGATTTGGGCAAATCCTCGACTGTTTTCTCATTGATAAGCATCACGGGACCGCCGGAGAGTCTCCTGGCGTAGTAATATGCCTTTGGTTTTTTCTTGCCGCTCTTCGGCTCGGGCGCTTCTACTTTTTTGTCGCCCAGAATGACTCCGTCTTCGGGTTTTTGATTGTTTTCGGTGAAGATTCTTACGGTGAGTTTGGGTTTATCCAGTCCATAAGGAGCGAGATTCCCGGGATTTTCATCAACGAATTTTTGCACCTTGTCCCATTTGAGGGTAGATACGATGCCCTCCGAATCTATGGCGTCAGCCCTGTCCTGGATGGGATTCACAAGAGCCCACTCATCTTTGCTCTTGCGAACAACGGTGAAATCACGACCATCCTGAGGATCGACAATCACCTTTTGAGCGCGCTCGGGCATAACCGGGACAATCGACCTGTCCCGAATGCTGAATACCGTCTTGTCGAATTCGCCGATGTCTGAAAGCTGGAGGGTGAATATTCCAGGGGTCT
The DNA here is from genome assembly GCA_964440505.1 of uncultured Nitrospinaceae bacterium. Classification (GTDB taxonomy): domain Bacteria; phylum UBA8248; class UBA8248; order UBA8248; family UBA8248; genus Bin107. Next base: position 48,384 of record CAYTSP010000204.1, on the reverse strand, counting down.
TCGCTAGTGCGGCGTATCGGAACTCGCGTGTGGGGGTTCTATCCCCGATTTCGACGGAAATATCGTCTTTGTCTTTCAGCCCAAATGTGATTTTCATCCTGGGCTTGTCCATTCCGAACTCTGTTCTATCCTTTACGTTTCCGATGCGTGTGCGCTCGCGGAGTTTTGTCGCTGCTTCGAGGAGTTTTTCGAGCGCATCGGTATCGACTTCAGCGTCGATGGGTTTAACGAAACGCCACCCTTTTTCCGTTCGGATAATCTGATAGGGTTCCTCTTCTCTTGTTACGTCAATTCTTATCAGCGCCTTTTCGTCAATTCCCTTCAGGAGTTTAACCTTGCGCTCCTTGACGGCGCGTTCTTCGGCGGCCCATTTCACGTCATAGACGTAATAAGCGCCACCGATGACGATTAAAACGAGTAGTAATAAGAGATTTTTCTTGGGGTTCACCGCAGTTGCCTTCTCCTGACGTAGACGGCGGCTCCGATAAGGATGATGAACAATGGCATGATCCAGACGGTGAACAAATGAACGAACCGCCCTTCTCCGCCAGCCAATACGAGAGGTTCGCCCGTTCGGCTTTTGGGACGGATGGTGATTAAGTCTTTCTCGCCACCGAGCCAGTTCACGGTGTTAAAAATGAGATTTGCATTGCCTTGGGCGCCGATGAAAGCGTCGCTCGCAAAATCAGCATCCCCGAAAACGACGATTCTTGCTTCGTTTTTCTCGTTTGTTTTCTTCTCGGACATGGTGGTTTTCGAGTCGCTTTGAGGACTCCGACCTTGCGCAAGTTTATAAAGATCGAGAGTCACGCTGACAGCGGCGCCTATCGGGATGGGGCCTTCTTTCCTGGTTTTCGGATCGAAGGCGAGTTGGCCATTCTGGAGCGATACGTTCTCTACGGTAAAGCTTCCGGGACCCGTTTTGATCAAATCCTCGGAGTGCAGTCCCGCTTTCGGCATGCCCGTAGCAGATACATGTCTCACAGTGGGAAATACCGTAGCCAAACCCTTTAATTGCTTGGTGATGTCATGCAGGCCGTAGTTAACGGCGAACGGCGTGATTATATTGCCACCCGCCAACTCAAAGCGTACTGATTCGGGGTCGATGACGAAAGAGGTGGGGAGCTTGAAGCCGTATCTCTCCAGGAGCGCCGTCAGACGCCCTGGCTTTATGTCGGGTTCCAGGAAAACGAGAAGTTTTCCGCCAGTTTTGATGTAGTTATCAATATACTCGACTTCCACTTCTTCCAACTCTTTTTGTGGCGCCGCTATAATCAACATGCTGGCATTCTCAGGCACGCCTTTTTTCCTGAGCAGCAAAAGCTCATCGACCTGGTAGTTGTCATCCCTCATGCCAATGGCCAAAGCTTTCATCGCTTCGCGTCCTTGCCCTGAGAATAGCCGTTCTCCATGGCCGGTGAGGTAATACACGCGCTTCTGCTCGGTTTGGATGGTTTTCAGTATTGCATTGGCGATCGCGTTTTCCGAAAGATCGAATATCTTTTCCGATCGGAATGTCTTTTTTTTCTCTTTGTTCGCGGACTTCGATTTTTTCTGCTTCTCGATTTCTTCTTTGTTGAAATGGTAAATCACGACCAATGTGCCATAGGCGTCTACTTCATATTTCTTAGCGGTGCGTGGGGAGGCGTCCAGATTCAGAAACCGGAAAGTGACTTGTTTCGAAGCTCGGCTATATTGGTCCAAAATTTCCGTTACTGCAGGTTCTTCGAGCTTGCGGGTAAAGGCAATGATTTCGATCCGCCTTTTTTCTCTATCGAGTTTGTTCAACAGATTCATCGTTTTCGCGGATAAGCTATAGAAATTTCCCGGCGTGACGTCCCAACGCTTGAAGTGCTTCACACTCACGAGTTCAACGACGACCAATATAGCAGTCACCACGATAACCATGAGTGCAACCTGTATGCCTGTGCGGGTTGAGCGGAGCCGCATGCCACCTCGGAGTTCGCTTCGCGAAATCCACACCGTATAAATAAAACAAACTATCCCCAGGGCGATGGTGGCGTAAGCCCATCTGGGAGGGTCGGAAAACTGGTCCTGACCGGCCCAGCCGGAGATGCCAACCAGCAATAAGACGGCGGAGGCGATGAACAAGTAAAGATTTCTGTTTTCCAAGTTCCTATCCTCTCCACCTGTAGTATTCAAGAGATCTGAGCACCAGGAAACCACAGAAAATGTTGATGCTGACGAGATAAACTATATCGCGCGTATCAATGATGCCCCGAATGAAATTTCGCAAGTGCATTCCCAATGAAAGATGCCTGAGAATCGAGGACAATGGCTCACTGGCCGATATTGCGAGAGCCTCCATCAGAAAGGTTGCGAGAAGTATCATGAAGGCAACCATGGCTGCGACGATTTGATTCGAAGTCCATGAGCTGGCCATTAGACCAACGGAAAGGAACGCCATGCCCGTCAAAATCATTCCAAGATAAGCTGAGGAGACGATAGTCCATTCTACATTGACGAAAGCGCTCAGAATAACCGGATAAACGAAAGTAATTGCCAGCATTATCAGATAGATGGATAAAACGGAGAGGTATTTTCCGGCGAACATTTGTCCGTTTCGCAGGGGGAAAGTGAGCATCAATTCTATGGTGCCCTGTTTTTTCTCTTCACTGAACAGGCGCATTGTAAGCAATGGTGCGACGAACAAGAGGATTACGGTTACGCTGGAGAAGACTGGCTCGAGAACGGCGGAAGTCGGGGTGATGTTGTATTGCGCGGCAGCCTGGGGATTTCTGGCCAACTGCATCGATACGACGGCATAGGAGAGGAAAGCACCGGAATAGAAGATACCCATCAATATCGTCCATGCGGCGAGGATCACGTAAGCAATAGGTGAAAAGAAAAACGAGGTGAGCTCGCGTCGGTATATCCAAAAGGTGTTATGCATTTACAGTTTCCTCATCAACAGTTTCCTCGTCGTGTTTGTGCTCCCCGCTGACGATACGAACGAATAGGTCTTCTAGCGTCAGCCTTACCTGGCAGATTTCGGTGAGTTTTCCCTCCGCCGCGAAGACTGCGGCTACCAGATCAGAGCGAATGTCATCCCCGCCTTTTGCATGCACCGCGAAATGCGTTTCCTCTCCCGTTGATGCGCCGAGCAGTTCTACGCGCTCGACCCCCGGCACTGTTTTCATTTTATCGGATAGCGCGCCGGCGACTCCGATTGCCGAAATGCGTATCGTTGAGTCGGCTTGCATATTCGCCGCCAGCGAATCGAGCGCTCCCTCGGCCGCGATCTGGCCTTGGTGGATAATAACAACCCGATCGCAAACCATGTTCACTTCAGGAAGAATATGCGTGCTTAAAATTAGCGTGCGGTTGCCCTTGAGTTCTGAAATCAAGTTCCGGATTTCCACGATTTGAGCCGGGTCAAGGCCTGAAGTAGGTTCATCGAGTATTAACACAGGCGGGTCATTCACCATCGCCTGCGCCAAACCGACGCGCTGGCGGTATCCTTTTGACAGATTGCCGATTAAGCGGTCAACAACTTCTTCGAGTCCGCAACTTCCGGTCACCCTTCGGATGCCCGCTTCTTTTTCCGCACCGCTCATGCCTTTCATGGAAGCCACAAAATTTAGATAGGCTCTTACGGTCATATCTCCGTACAGCGGATTGTTTTCTGGGAGGTATCCGAGATTTTTCTGGGCTTCCAATGGTGAATCTGAAACATTAACATCCGCCACCCAAGCTGAACCGGAGTTTGGCGGCATGTAGCCTGTCAAGATGCGCATGGTCGTTGATTTCCCGGCGCCGTTGGGCCCGAGAAAACCCAGTACCTCTCCTTCTGCAACTTGAAAGGAAATTTCCTCCACACCACGGAGGTTGCCGTAATATTTTGTGAGGTTTTCAACTCGTATCAACGAAGAACTCCCTAATAGAATCTATGCAAAATCATTCGTCAGTGTTGCGTCCAAGCCGTTCTTCTCTTCTCAGATATCAAGTTGACCGATTCGTTTTTGTGATTAATAACATCCCGAAAGCTTCTGAGATGAATGAGGTTACTATTAAAATCCTTTATTTATCAATATGTTGGCACTCAACCATTCCGAGTGCTAATATAAAATAATCACTTGGCCACTTTTTGTCAACTATATACAAATACTTTTCTTCCGCTCCCGGCGGGGACGGGGCTTTCGCGGCCGTCAATTCTTCGTCTTCAGATCGCCTCGGATGGCCGCTTTCGTCAAAATGGCAGGAACATTCAGTATGGACGGACCATCTAGTCGCAGCGATATTTCTATGTCTGTTCCTTTACTCAACTGGTGTTCCCTCTCCCCATCAAAGGCCAGCACGCGGTCGTCAGGCGCTCGATAGTGAACACTTTCTCCCACATTGATTGTCTCATGTTCCTCCACGCGTGCAGAGGCAATCTGCCCGGGTCCGATAGGAGAAAGGATGGGACGTTTACTTTTCCTGTTCGTTCCCAACTTCAACCACAGTCCCACGGCTTCGTTTTCATCAATCGGGCGCAAACTCGCACCTAAAGAAGAAAGCCCCAAACGCCCGGGCTCGCTCCTTGTCAGAGCCAGTGAGTCCACGCGTTCTATATCCCAGATTGCACGCGCTCCATAGAATGATTCCTTGATGATAGCGATATCAACCAAGGCGCTTTCGGGCCCGTCATCAAGGTTCACATGGAGCTGTTTCGTTACCTTCTTCTCGCTTCCATATACTCTTGGGTGAAGGGCATATAATGCCGCGGCCATACCGGCCACAGTACCTTCCCACGGAAAGGGAAAGGCATTGTTCGTCCCAGTTGATAAGGGAATCATGGGAATTTTTCTGCATCCCTTGGCGACAGCACGACAAGTACCGTCGCCTCCGAGCACGACAATGCAGCGAACGCCGAATTCATAGAGTTTGCGAGCCGCTTTGGTGGAGTCAGCCGTTTCTCCCCTGGCGTCCACTTCAAAGAGTTCTACTTTCGAGTTTCTGTCCTCATTACGAAAACCATCCACTGCGACAGCGCCCAAGGATCCGAGATCGTTGAACATCAGGATATTATCCAGACTCATTGCAGCAAGACCCGCCATCACGCGGCGAAGCATCAAAACCTTTTCGTTGTTGCTGAAAGAACTTGCCAGCGCCACCAACCTGCGGATGTCTTTGCCTGATTGCGGGTTGGCTATGATTCCGACACTAGCCACCTTTTCTCCTTTACTTTTTTGCCAAGAAAGAATTTCTGGATTCCTGTAGAATCAAGATTACATCGAATCAATGAAAAGGGCGAAGCATTACCTACATTATATTTCTCTGCTCGATGAGATAACTCGCGATATGCAATCAAAACACCAAAGATCCCTCAAAAGAGAAGCGCGCGCCATCTTCCGGGCCGGGCTGAATGCCGTTCATGCAGGTGAAGCTGTTTATCGTTATCTGAAAATCGAAAAGGAACGAGGCCAGGAGTTTCTCGTTTGTGGCAAACAAAGAATAACTCTAGATGACACGGGGAAAATTCTCGTTTTGGGGGCTGGAAAAGCAAGTTCTCAGATGGCCCGGGCAGTTGAGCGACGCCTCGGAAATCGCATTAATGGAGGCGCCGTCGTCACCCAATATGGCTATGCGGAAAAATGCAAGCATATCGATATTCTCGAAGCCGCCCACCCTGTTCCCGACATCTCCGGGTTAGAAGCCTCCCTGAAAATAGAAAAATTAGCTGTGAGCGCCCGAAAAGAGGATCTGGTAATATTCCTGCTCTCCGGCGGAGGCTCAGCTCTGATGCCCGCACCCGCGCTTGGAATTTCTCTCGAGGACAAACAATCCGCCACGAATTCGCTCCTGCGAGCAGGCGCCCCAATAGAAGCTCTCAATTGTGTTCGAAAGCACTTGTCCGACCTGAAAGGAGGGAATCTGGCCCGGAAAGTTTTCCCTGCTCGTATGAGCGTTCTTCTCGTCTCGGACGTGATTGGCGACCCCCTCGATGTTATTGGTTCAGGCCCTGCGACCGGTGATTCGACCACTTTCTTTCAGGCGAAGTCGTATTTAGAGCGCTATGGCGTGTTCCAGGAAATGCCGGAAGCGATCAAAGAAAGGATTGAAGCCGGCTGCAGGGATGAGATTCAAGATACCCCTGCTCCCGGTGACAAGATTTTCAGACGTGTAAGCCACCATGTTGTGGCTAACAACAAAATTGCCCTCCAGGCTGCATTCGAAAAGGCAAAATCAATGGGTTACGATGTTAGCATACAAACCAATTCCCTTGATGGCGAAGCCAGTGAGGCAGGCAAGTCAATCGCGGAAGACGCCATGAGGATTTTGAATAACTATCGTAACAAACACTCGCCTCGATGCCTTCTGTATGGCGGAGAAACAACAGTAACAGTCCTAGGAAATGGTCTGGGCGGCAGGTGCCAGGAACTCGCGCTGTCGTTCGCCATTGAAATTCGCGGCTACGAGAACGTCTGCCTTCTTGCCGCAGGCACCGATGGGAGAGATGGTCCCACAGAGGCCGCAGGTGGAATTGTTGATGGAAGAACAGCCAAAACGGTGCAAAATCAAGGGCTTGACCCAGATGGCCATTTGCGCGATAATAATAGCCACGTTTTCCTCCGCTGCCGGAAAACTTGTGTATTCACCGGACCAAGCGGAACAAACGTAATGGACTTGGTAATTCTGTTGGTGAATTGTTGATAGTGCCTAAATCTCTGCGGTTATCCGTGATATCACGGTTCGCCCAATCGCTGAGAATTCCATAGGACATGCTCATGAAGTATATTCCCCCGGCCATTTTCGCCGTCTTGGCGATATTTGTGGCCACCAATTTGCCTGCCCCTGCGTTTGCGCAGAAAGAAAGAGTGGTTGTGACGGACTTCGACTTGAGTCCGGCTCATAAGAATTCCACACAGTTGCCAAAAGGATGGGCGCTTAAGGTATGGCATGGAAGGGCTGATATTCGGCTCATCCAAGATGAAAACAGGCATGCGAGAGTGCTTCGGTTGAGAAGCGATAAGGCGTCCGTTTCTATTTACCGGGAAATGAAACTCGACCTCAAGAAATTTCCGGTGCTTTCATGGAAATGGAAAGTGACGAAACTTCCAGAAGGCGCAGATGCGAGAAATGTTGAATCAGATGACCAGGCGGCCGGCGTTTATGTCGTCTTTCCCCGGTTTCCCAGTTTCATTAATAGCCAGTTCATTGGCTACGTCTGGGAGACGAGTGTGCCCGAGGGCACAATTTTGAGAAGCCGCAAGAATCCGATGGTCCACTACATCATTGTCAGAAGTGGCGTTGATGATCTCGATAAATGGATAACCGAAAAACGCAATGTAATGGATGATTATCGAAGGGTATTCAGTACTGCGGCGCCAAAAGTCGGTGGCATCGCGTTGATGATAGATACGGACGATACGCATTCTGATGCAGAGAGTTATTTCGCGAGCGTCGAATTCAAAGGTGATGTCTCCAGGGTTTCCGCTGCTGAGCAAGATGACCGTTTCGCCAAAGCAACCGACTCCACTGCTTGGGTCTACGAATGATAATGAACGGATAAGGTTTTCATTCATTTTGCAGAGCATCCCTTCACAGAAAATACACAGGGAACGATTCGACTGAACTGAGGTTTTGACAATTGCCCGGCCGCGAAGTCTACGTTGGTTTTGATTTGGGGGGCTCTTTTCTCAAGGCATCGTCTTTCAGCCTGGACGGAAAATTACAAGAGCGCCGCTCCGTTGATACGCAATGGTGCATGAGGGCGCAAGATTATCTCGATTTGTTCAAGGATGCGTCAAAATCACTCTCTTCGGATAAATATCTCATGGGAATCGGGGTCGCCGTTGCAGGCGTTCTGGATCTGGACGCCGGCAAAATTATCGACTCTCCCAACCTGCCCGTTCTTTGTGGAGTTCCCCTTCTCGGAATGTTGGGAGATTCCTTCTCCGCTACTCCGCTTCAGATGATGAACGATGCGAATGCTGCTGCCTTGGGGGAGTATTTCGCCGGCGCGGGTGAAGGATACGGGAGCATGTTCATTCTCACGCTGGGCACGGGCGTCGGTGGAGGTTTTGTTCAAAATGGAGAGATTTGGCGAGGCGCATCTGGAATGGCGGGAGAAATCGGCCATATGGCAATCGAAATAAATGGTGAGCCGTGCACTTGCGGTTCTCGCGGGTGTCTGGAGGCATATTTTTCGAGTTGGGCCCTCGTAAGAGACACCAAGGCCCATGCAGAACTGCATCCGGATTCCGCTATCGGGGCGCTCGATCAAATATCACCGATTTCCTTATCAGAACTCGCTGCTTCTGGAGACGGCGAAGCAATAGCCATATGGGAAAACAGCGGATATGCGCTAGGGGTTGGAATCGCCAACATTATGAATTTGCTGAACCCGGAATGTATCGTTCTCGTGGGAGGGCTGGTGAACGCGAAGGAATATTTCCTGCCTGCTGCCCAGAAGGCCTGGGAGGAGAATTCTTTCGAGCAAGCGAGCAACTCATCAAAAGTTATTTGGGGCAAATTGGGAGAGTGGGCGGGTGTCAGAGGCGCCATTCAGCCTTTTTTGTAATGAGTGCGATACCAATAGTAACTGATAGTTTCCCTTCATTGTTATTTGGATGATTCGGCAATTGATCACGAGCGACTTTTCCTTCCAACAATTAAATACCGAAAGGCCGGGGATTGGTTTTCATTTATCTGTATCAATGTAATAAATATAAACAATTCAAACAGTAAGTTATGCCATTATATTAAAGTAGATTTCCATCTTTATTTGCTCTCTCTGATTATTCTACATGAGTATGGTCCAATAAAATTTCCCATTTTTCCTCTTGACAAACAGAAAAGTATACACAACATTGTTAAATGAACTTAACATTATTAGCTTTTTCTTAACAGTTGTGTCTATTTAATTTCAAAAGGGTTTACACTATGACTCCACAGCCACACCAATCGCGCGGTTCCCTTTCGCCTAGCCTGGAACATTATCTTCGCGCCATATTCGATCTTCAGGAGAGCAAAGGTTACGCGCGCGTGACGGATATCGCCTCTATGTTGGGTGTGGCGAAACCGGCTGTTTCAGCTGCGGTGAAAACACTCCGTTCAAATGGGCTCGTATCCCATCGTGTCTACGAGAGCATTCTCTTGACAGAAGAAGGGGCAACACGGGCCAAGGGCGTGTCGGGCAAATTCTCTATTTTGATGCACTTTCTTACAGATGTTTTAGGAGTAGAAGAAGAGCAAGCCTTTGTCGACGCCTGTGTCATGGAGCATTACGTGAGTGGGAACTCCATAGACAGGTTTCTTGATCTACTGCGTTATTTTGAGGAGCCAGGTAATCAGGAAATTCTGGAGAAATTCCATCTGTTTCGCCGCTCATGCGAGAGTGTCGATACTTGCCCGACATGTTCTTATCATTGCGATATCAGTGTCATCGACTTCGACGATATGTCTAAAAGAATAAAACAATCGAAACGACGAGTTTGATTTTTTTTGCGGGTTTGTGTCTCTGGCCCGCCTGAAGACGACTTCAAGCAACATGGCTATATAGCCGACACCCTAGACAGGAGATAAAACTTATGTTCGTGGCACGAAATGGAGCAAAGCTTGCAAGGCTGTACTTTGGAATTGCCATGCTTGTCATGCTGGCTGCTCTGGCCTTGAGCAAAACTACGGCCGGCGCCGACGAGGTTGTAAATCTATATTCTTACCGGCAGCCTTTTCTCATTAAACCGATTTTGAAGGCGTTCACTGAAAAAACAGGCATCAAGACTAATGTCGTTTTCGCGAAAAAAGGCATGCTGGAGAAAATCAAGGCGACGCCAGGCGCGGCAGACGCTGTCCTCACGGCGGACATCGGCCGCCTCCACGATATGGATGAGGCCGGATTGCTGCAACCTGTAAAATCAATAGTGTTAGAGCAGAATATTCCCTCTTCCTATCGCCACCTCAAGGGCCATTGGTTTGGCCTCACGACGCGCGGGCGCGTCATATATGCCAGCAAAAAGCGCGTAAAACCGGGTGAGATCACCCGCTATGAAGATTTGGCCGACCCGAAATGGAAGGGCAAAATTTGTACGCGTTCTGGAAAACACATCTACAACGTATCTTTGTTCGCTTCCATAGTGGCGCATTCGGGTGAAGCAAAAGCCAAGAAATGGTTGATGGGCCTCAAGTCCAACCTCGCCCGCAAACCCAGCGGCAACGACCGTGCACAGGCGAAAGCCATTTACGCTGGGCAATGCGATCTCGCTTTGGCCAATACGTACTACATGGCGAAAATGGCAACCAACAAGAAAAAGAAAGTTCAAAGGGAATGGGCGAAAGCGGTATACATCGTATTTCCAAACCAAAAGGATAGAGGCACGCACGTCAACATCAGTGGCGCCGCAGTTACCAAGCATGCGAAAAACCGGAAAAATGCGGTTCGCCTCATCGAGTTTTTGAGTGGCGAATACGCGCAAAAATTGTACGCCGACCAGAATTATGAATATCCTTTGAAAAAGGGTGTGAAGACTCATCCCCTAGTCAATTCATGGGGGAAATTCAAGGCTGATACTATTAACCTGGCCGAGGTGGCGAATCAGCGGGCTGTAGCCTCCAAGCTGGTAGACAAGGTAGATTACAATAACTTCAGCCCCAGCAATTAGAAGCTAGTATCAAGACCCGAAAAGCCTTAATATTCTCATTCTGGATATTGGTTTTTTGAGGTCTTGGTGTTTTGAAAAAGATTGTAACTTTTGTAATTGGTATGGCATGAGCGCAGGTGCTGGATTCCACATAGAAGCCTCTCCGCGGCTGACGTCTAAATGGCTTCAACTAGATTTTTGGACGAGCGGAGCCCTTCTGCTCGCATTCTTCATAGCGGTTCCTCTCTTGTCAGTAAGTATTATCGCCCTCCGGCCCAGTGATGACATATGGCATCACCTGATCAGCACCGTATTGTCACGCTATTTGCTAACGACTATCGGCCTGATGCTGGGAGTAGGCATGGGCACGTTAGTCATCGGTGCATGCACCGCGTGGCTGGTGACTCTATGTCGATTCCCAGGACGACGAATTTTTGAATGGGCGCTGCTCTTACCCCTGGCGATGCCTGCGTATGTCGTGGCCTATGTGTATACCGACGTTTTTGAATTTGCAGGTCCAGTACAGGCGTTATTGCGCGATATCTTTGGATGGGAATCAAGTCGAGAGTACTGGTTTCCGGAGATACGTTCTATCGGCGGTGCAATTTTCGTTATGACGCTTACTCTTTATCCGTATGTTTACCTGCTTGCGCGCATCGCTTTTGAGCAGCAATCAGTTTGCATATTGGAGGTGAGTAGAACCTTGGGTAAAACCGCGTGGCAGAGTTTTTTTGCCATTGCCCTGCCCTCTGTACGCCCATCTCTCATCATCGGGGTGAGTCTCGTACTGATGGAAGCGTTGAATGATTTTGGTACGGTTGATTTCTTTGCTGTTGAGACGCTCACTGCTGGAATCTTTGACGTTTGGCTCAACATGAACAATCTATCTGGCGCTGCTCAACTTGCCGTTGTCGCCCTTTGTTTTGTCTTGTTCCTTTTGTGGGCGGAGAGAAAATCGCGCAGCAGCCAAAGATATTTTAATACTTCTACTAGATATCAGGCCCTTCCAAGTTATCAATTAAAACGTGCAAAAATGCTGGGTGCAGTGATTTCTTGTCTGCTGCCTATTGGATTCGGCTTCATTTTGCCATCGTGCATTTTGGGTTATTACGCTTGGGGCTTTTATGAGGAAAGCATTTCACGTAATTTTTATTCCAATCTTTCAAATAGTCTGGTTTTGTCTTCCCTAAGCGCAACCCTATCCGTGTTGGCAGGTATTTTTCTAGCCTACGGCGTACGCCTGAAGGAATACACGTTGCTCAAATCGGCCGCCAGGTTTGCATGTGTAGGATATGCTGTTCCCGGTGCGGTTCTCGCCGTCGGTGTCCTGATTCCCATGGGAAAGATGGATGTCTTCATCCAAGGGTTTCTCAAAAATGTTTTTGGCATCTCCACAGGTTTACTCTTCAGCGGCACAATCGCGGCTGTCAGCTACGGATATCTAGCTCGTTTTTTGGCGCTTTCCTATGGCACGATGGAAGCCAGCCTTATGAAAATTACGCCCAATATGGATGGTGCGGCTCGAACGCTAGGGATGGGGCCTTGGAGGACTCTCAAGCGAATTCATTTGCCTTTGATCCGTGGCGGTATCCTGGCGGCAGCGATATTGGTGTTTGTAGATACGATGAAAGAACTTCCCATGACAATAATATTGCGTCCGTTCAATTTTGAAACGCTGGCCACTCAGGTTCACCAACTGGCCACGGATGAACTTTTGGAAGAAAGTGCGCTTGGTTCTTTGAGTATCGTTGCGGCAGGGATGTTGCCCGTCATTTATTTGAGCCGCACCATCCGAGGGGCCCGCCCCGGCACAGGAAAATGAGGAACACGCCCTAAATGGCCAAGCTTGGTATTGAAAATATATCGCATTCATATGGAAGCAAAGAAGTCATTAAGGATTTGTCCTTGATGGTCGAAGAGGGCGAAGTTGCATGTTTGCTCGGGCCCTCTGGATGCGGCAAGACTACATTATTGCGTTTGGTGGCTGGGCTCACTTCGCTACAGTCTGGGAGGATTCGTCTCGCCGAAAAGGTTATTTCGGAACCTGCAAGCGGAATCGAGACGCCGCCGGAAGAGAGAAATGTGGGGTTTATGTTTCAGGATTATGCCCTTTTCCCTCATCTGGATGTTTTGCACAATATCACATTCGGCCTCGATAACCCCTCAGCCGAAAAGCTGGCCGAAATGCAAAGAGCCATGATCCAAATGGACATCGTAGAATTGACAAACGCTTATCCCCACACTTTGTCTGGCGGCCAGCAGCAGCGCGTTGCCCTGCTTCGGGCATTGGCGCCTCTACCTCGGCTTCTGCTTTTGGATGAACCATTTGCCGGGCTTGACATCAGCCTGCGAGTTCAAGTGCGCGAAGACACGCTGAGGTTGATCAAGCAAATGGGCGTTACCACGTTGATGGTTACGCACGATCCGCAAGAAGCGATGTATATGGCCGACCATATTTTGATCATGCGAAATGGAAAAGTTGAACAAGGCGGGTCGCCGCGTGAAATTTACCAATTCCCCGCCACGGAATTCTCTGCTCGTTTTGTCGGGCAGACAAATATTTTACAAGGCATTGTTTTATCGACTGGTTATGATGAGGTGATGACGAGCATTGGACCAGTGCCATGCCTCTCCATGCGTGACCTTGAATTCGGCACGGATGCTTTTATCTCCGTGAGACCTGAGAGTTTTGAAATCGACCCGAACGGCCCCTTTGGGGCAAAAATTTGCACCATTCGCTATGTGGGACAATCGACCCTGCTGGAAGTCGAGATCATCGATGAAATTGGCAAGGGGCATCGGTTGAAAATGCGCGTACATCCTAATTTGAGAGTGGATGTAGGAGAAGAGATCAGATTCCGTATTATGCCGGATTTTGTGACGGTGATTGAGGATCCACTCGATGACTAGCCGCACTTCTTAGGATTTCCCCTATCGCGTTCACGTTTTCCAAACTCTCAAGAGCCATCAGCATCGCCATCAAATCTTCTACCTCTCCAGGCGACAGGCTCCGCCGGGCATTATCCTTGAATTTCTCAAAGACATCTTCATCCGAGAATGGATTTTCAGCGCACCCCCTCTGATGTTTTTCCTCCTCGATAAAAATGCTTCCATCATCAAGCTGAACTTCAACGACTCCAGGGAAGTACCTCGGGAAATCCTGTGTGTCATCCTGGATAAATGAGACTTTATCCGCTAGGGCCAGGACCGTGGGGTCTGCTATTGCGTTTTTTTCGAAATCATCTACTCCACACTTGCCCCTCACGAAAATACTCGCCAAACAATACGGCAAAGAGAATTTTGCATCATATTCACCCCTGGGTTTTCGCTTTACCTCGACCGGGTCGAGCACCAGGTCGATCGCTCCCTTGGCAGCGTGACAAATGACTTTTTTGATATTGGTGTGATGTATTTTCTCGCGTTTTTTGAGGCGCAATCCTGCATCCAAAAACGCATGAATCACATGGCCGCAAGGATAGGGCTTGAAACCAATGGCCAAAGTTTCCCATGTAAAACCCAGGCCTCGTGTGAGTGCTTCCCCCTCGAATTCATCATCGCCAAGATGGCTCTTGAGCAAGCCGAATCTGCCCTCAAATACTGTTAGTGGACCGGCGAAATCATTATCCGCGAGTATCGTGGAACAAATACCGCCATGCGCCGCCCACCCGGGATGGAGCGCTTTTACGGGGCTCCCGTTTTCCAGATATTCAAAGAGTCCGGCAGCCATGCTTCCACAAATGCCAAGAGCCCAACTCATTTTTTCGGTGCTCAAGCCAATTTGAAGCGCATAGGCTATGGCGGCACCGAAAGTGCCGGCTATGGCGGTCATATGGAAACCTCGGGCGTGGAATTTGCCAGGAGCGGCTAACCCGATTCTGATTTCCGACTCGAACCCGGCCACACAGGCTCGAATCATATCTTGTCCTGTTTTTTGGAACGCTTCCGCTCCTGCGAATGCCGCGGGCACGACAGGCGCGGCTGTATGAATGATCGACTTCGAATGTGTGTCGTCAAAATCGAGAGAATGACCCAGCGCACCGTTCAAAAAAGCAGCGTTAGGCGCGGGCATTCGATTTTTTTCTCCGATTGCGCTGCAAGGCCCTAGTTCATAAGAGGCCTTTGGGAGGTTCGGAATTCTCCCGCTGATAGCGTTCACCATAACCCGCAAGGGCTTGTCAATTTCCATGGAACAAGCGGCCAGGGCAATACCCCAAAAATCAAGTATCAATAGTTTTGCCTGGTGAACCACTGCGGGAGGGATGTCAGCAAATTCCAGATCACGGGAAAATTGACACATTGCTTCATTAGGTGTTGATAACACGTTATCTCACTTCTTGCAGAACTTTTGGAAACACCTCCTCGGCCATCATTTGCATCGTTTCCAAAACGAGAGATTGAGGCATCCCCGGCCATTGAATGCTCGTGATGAGGTGATTTATGCCGAGATCCGCCAGTTCCAATATGCTTTCTGCCACTTCGTCCGGCGAGCCGAGGATGAACCTGTCTTCCAATAAATCATCGAACTGCTGCCCCAGATCGTTATCTCCTATTGGCATGGCTTTGTCTTGGCCCCAACGGTGGTATTCACGATATTTGATCTCGAGGTATGGTTTACTGAGCCGAATGGCTTCAGAACGATCTTTTGCGACAAACACCTCTCGGCGCATCGGGAATTCCTCAGGAAAGGGTTTGCCGAGTTCATCGAGTGTCCGGCGATACAACTCGATCTGGCGCTTTGTCGTGTCAAGGCGATTGTGAGGGTTCACGTAATAACAATCTCCCAGCCTGGCTGCGCGGCGTATTCCGGGGTCACTGTTTGCTCCGATCCAAATTGGAGGGTGTGGTTTTTGAATGGGCTTTAGAGGGCACGATGCCTCGATCAACTCAAAGTGGGAGCCTTTCATGGATACTTTTTCTTCCGACCAAAGTCGCTTGATAGCCTCTAAGTTCTCTTCGAGTCGCTTGACTCTTTCTTTCTGCGTTGTGCCGAATCCCCTGAATTCCACCTCTCGGTACCCGAGTCCGGCGCCGAATATAAGTTTCCCCCCGGAAATTACGTCAATCGTAGCCAGTTGCTCAGCTATATCCATTGGTTTGTGAAGCGATAACAGGACGATGCCGGCGTTAAGACGCAGATTTGGTGCTTCAGAGCTGATACGAGCGAGAAAAGGCAATTGCTGGAAATCTTGAAGTGGGTATGCACTATAGTGGTTGCCTTTAGTGATTGATACGAACCCTAAGTCTTGCGCCCTTCTGGCTTGTTCCATCAATTCACGGAAACGAGACTGCATATCATCTTCCAGGGTGAATTGACCTCTTAGCATGATGCCGAATTGCATTTTCATACTTTCTTGATAAGGGGAATATTTCATTTTGAATTGGGGCAAGATAACGCACAATTGCCCGAATCAGAATATCATCTAAGAGAAATACGGTGTTATGATCTTCCGTGGCAAAACTTGTATTTTTTGCCGCTGCCGCAGGGACAAGGTTCATTGCGGCCAACCTTGGGGGTGGTGCGCCTTACGGGGGTGGATGTCTGTATCGCATCTCCAGCGGGAGCATCCCCAAATCCCGACGCGTCCGCATGGGAAAATACCATTTCTTGTTCATGGCGCGATTCTTCCAGTGCGATATCCTGATCCGAGATATCAAGCCGGTACATATAGAGAACCGTTTCTGCTTCAATCCTTTGAGTCATCATTCCGAACATATCAAATGCTTCTTTTTTATATTCATTCAGCGGGTTCACCTGCGCATAGCCCCTAAGCCCGATTCCCTCTTTCAGTTGTTCTATGTTTGTCAGGTGATCCTTCCACTGCGTATCCAGGATTTGGATATAAATGAGTTTACCGAGTTCCAAAATGCTTTCAGGTTCGAAGCCACGATATTTTTCATCTATAACACTCTGTATGAGATGATGAACCCTGTGCGCAAGCTCGTCTCTTGATTCTTCTTCTATATCTACCACCATTGGTTCAGAAGCCGAAAAAATTATTTTTCGCCCCTCTATGGTTGCGGGGATGCCATATTGGCTTTCAACGGCGCCCGCGAATGCCTCTATATCCCAATCGTCAAAGTGTTCCGTCTCAGGTAAATGCAAGTCAGTGACGGAATCGAGTATCGTAGATGCCATCTCCTTAATTTGGTCGAGTCCATCTGTAGCTTCCAAAATTTCCTGCCTCATCGAATAGATAACCTCGCGTTGCTTATTCATCACGTCATCGTATTCTAGAAGATGTTTTCTCATCTCGAAATGATGCGCCTCAACACGTTTCTGGGCATTTTCAATGGCGCGTGTCACCATTTTTGCTTCGATGGGCACTCCCTCTTCCATCCCTAGTTTTTCCATCAAGCCCTTGATTCTGTCGGAGCCAAAAATGCGCAGCAAATCATCTTCCAGGGAAAGGAAGAATCGCGAACTACCCGGGTCTCCCTGCCTGCCCGAGCGACCACGGAGCTGGTTGTCAATACGACGGCTTTCATGGCGTTCGGTGCCCAACACATGAAGGCCCCCTTGCCTGACCACTTCGTCATGCTCAGCCTGGCAAGATGCCCGAAAATCCTTCAAAGCCTCTTCATACTCAAGGCCTTCATTCGTATTCGTTTTGGAAGAAGCGAGAAACTCTGGATTGCCGCCAAGGAGGATATCCGTTCCGCGACCAGCCATATTCGTAGAAATGGTGACAGCTCCCTTGCGTCCTGCCTGTGCGATAATTTCTGCTTCTTTGCTGTGGTTTTTTGCGTTGAGTACGTGATGTGGAATACGTCTTCTTTTGAGGATCGAGGCGAGTCTTTCGCTTTTTTCTATGTTTATTGTACCTACCAGTACCGGTTGCCCGTTCTTGTGGCATTCAAGTATCTCATCCACAACGGCATCTATCTTTTCTCGCTCAGAGCGATACACAACGTCGGGATATTCGGTTCGAATCAGTTCGCGATTCGTCGGCACTACAGCTACATCTATTTTGTAGGTAGAATTGAATTCTGCTGCTTCGGTATCCGCTGTGCCGGTCATGCCGGCTAATTTATTGTAGAGCCTGAAATAATTCTGGAACGTGATGGTTGCCAAAGTCACATTTTCTTCCTGAATCTTGACGCCTTCTTTCGCCTCTAGCGCTTGGTGCAGACCATCACTGAAACGCCTGCCAGGCATCATGCGCCCTGTGAACTCATCGACAATAACAACCTCGTTGTCCTTCACGACATAATCGATGTCTTTTGTAAACAAGACGTGCGCTTTTAGAGCCTGATCCACATGATGAAGCACCGTGATGCTGTTCATATCATATAAACTTTGGTCATTCGCCATGATACCGGAGCGGCGGAGAAGTTTTTCGGCCTCATGCCCACCCGCTTCTTTTAGGTTAACCGTTCGGCTTTTTTCATCGACAATTAGGTATTCGTATTTTTTCTTGCTGATAATATCTTTGCCACCTTCGACATAACCATCGTCTTCTTCCTCGATATCTGACTCGACAACACTTTGTTGTTCTTTGAGCAGAGGACGTATTACACGGTTTATAATTCCATACATTCGTGTGGCCTCATCCGCCGGCCCACTGATGATAAGAGGAGTCCTGGCTTCATCAATCAATATGCTATCAACTTCATCCACAATCGCGTAATTTAATTCGCGCATGACGCGACTGCCGGGTTCAAATTTCATGTTGTCTCTCAAATAGTCGAACCCGAATTCATTATTGGTGCCATATGTAATGTCGCAGGCATATGCATGGCGACGCGCATCGTCATCCATGCCATGCTGGATGCACCCGACAGTGAGGCCAAGCGCTCTAAAGAGTCGCCCCATCCATTCGGAATCACGGCTCGCGAGATAATCGTTCACGGTAACGATGTGTACACCATTGCCTTCTAAGGCATTCAAATAGGCTGAAAGAGTAGCGACGAGGGTTTTGCCTTCCCCGGTTTTCATCTCGGCGATTTTTCCATCGTGAAGAATGATGCCTCCGATGAGTTGAACATCAAAGTGACGCATTTGGAGACGACGCCAGCCTGCTTCTCGCACCAAAGCGAACACTTCCGGCAAAATGTTATCCAATGTTTCACCGGTGGAGAGCCGCTCTTTGAAGCGTTCTGTTTCCTCACGCATCTCTAAATCGGTCATCCCTTTCACGCGAGATTCATGAGAATTAATCTCAGTGATTATCGGGGCCATCTGTTTAAGCATTCGGTCATTCGCCGTGCCGAACACTGATTTGAACATCGATTTGCTTGATTCAAAAACCGAGCTTATCATCGAACTCTCCATACGGTTCGTGCGTACGAATCACCTACTGCGCAAACATAGACTATCATGGTGTTTTAGGGAGAAAAAGCAAATATGTCAGGCGGGCGGTGGTAGTTCTTACTCTACGATATACAGCCTGGGATTGACGGCGACTCCGTTTATCCTAACTTCATAGTGAAGATGTGGTCCGGTGGATCTGCCTGTGGAACCGACTTTAGCAATGATGTCACCTCGCCTTATACGCTGACCGACTTTCACCATATTCACACTATTATGAGCATATGTAGTAACAATGCCCTGCATGTGCTGGATTCGAACAGTTTTCCCAAATCCTCCTGTTCTTTTGGTGCTAATGACGACGCCATCCGCTGGGGCAAATATGGGGGTTCCTACCCTTGCGACGACATCAATTCCTGCATGAAATTCTCGCCGATTCGTAAACGGAGAGCGCCTGTAACCGAAGCTGGATGAGAGCCAACCTTTAACTGGCCATATTGAGGGTGTGTGAGCAAGCAATACACTTTTATCGCGGAACGAGCTTAATAGTTCTTTGAACGCGCTTTCCTGCTCGGTGGCGCGCTTTTCAATATCCTGGAATTGACGATTTAGTCTCCGAATGAACCTTTGTTCAGAGGGAGTGAGTTTTTCCAAGTCGTCAGGCAACGTTTGTTTTGAAACACCTCCTACACCGAGGTCGTCTTTTCGTTTGCCCGGCTTCAAAGAGGCCATGATTCGAAGTTGGTCTTCAAGTTGTTTGAGCTGTATCAGGTTGTTATCCAGGGATTGGAGTTTGGCGGTGAATTTTTCGATAAGTTCCTTTTGTGTTTGGTTTTGTTGTTTCAGGGGGGAGAGTTTGGCCAAATGCTTCGCTAATGAAATTCTCTCTTGTGTCAGGTAAAGCGTCGTTCCGACGATAGAGCAAAAACCGAAAAGCAACAAGCCTAGCATTCCCCTCGTGATACTAAAGCGCCGGGTGCCGCTAGAGTTGCTCGGTATCACCATGATGGTGTACTTTTTGCCCATGGGTACACCTTCCAGAAACTTCCTAGAATGTTTATTTTTTCAATTAAAAGTAAGTATTACCCCCGTCACTTAAACAGAGCAAGTCAAGTTATCAAGGCTTGAAAAACAAGTCAAACAGATATCACTAACGATAACGCCACTTAATTCACGTTAATTCAATTAGTGCATTACAGCTCCTGAATCGACCAGGATAGCTTGACCTGTAATAGTTTTTGCATCATCGCTCGCTAAAAAGGCGACCACTCGCCCAATATCTTCGGTCGATTGCTCGACTCCTAACGGGGTTTGTTCGACAAAATGGTCGAAAACCTCTCTCGTTGTTTTCCCTTTGAAGTTTGGGAATTTTTCTCTCAGTTTTTCCGCTATTTGCTTCCACATTGCGCTCCAAATCAGACCTGGACAAACTGCGTTCACCGTAATGCCTTCTCGCGCTACTTCACGTGCAAGTGCTTGGGTGAAAATAATGACTGCTGCTTTGCTTGCGCTGTAATGCGGTATGGTTTCTCGACCATCACGCCCGGCTCGCGATGAGATATTGACAATGCGTCCCCAGCCTTTTCCCTTCATTCTTTCAAGCGAGGCTTGGCACAATAGGAAAACACCCTTTACGTTGACGTTATATGTGTCGTCCCAATCATCTTCATTGATATCGGAAAGAGGCATGCCTAGCTTGAAATCCGCTCCGCCGATAACACCTGCATTGTTGACCACTATATCCAAGTTGCCAAATTCTTTTGTAACTGCATCTACGACATCTCTGCATTGAATTTTATCTGTCACATCAAGTGTACATGAAATAGCGTTAACGCCGAATTTTCGAATTTCTTTGGTTGCCGTCTCCGCACCGGACTCTGAGATATCGGCTAATGCTAAATGGACACCCTCTTCCGCTAGGCATCGGGCGATGCCGCGACCTATTCCACCACCAGCGCCAGTGATGAGCGCCACCTTGTCTTTTAGGCCACGTTCTCTGAGCAGTGAAGAAGGCATCGTTTATTTCCCATACCCTGTCATGGTGCCTCCTGATTCCAACCAATCCTCAAACACCTGGAGGCTTTCTAAAACGGCGGGAACGCCGCTGTATGGCGACATTTGAAAAATTACCTCCATGATTTCAATATCCGTTGCACCGTAACTTCTCGCGGCCGTGAAATGAGAGCGCATCTGGTTAAATCGGCCCGTAACGCACAATGCTGCCAATGCGCAAAATTCTCTGGTCTTGTGCGGAAGAACATCGCGATCGTAGAGCCCCCCATGAACGAATCGCTGAAATAACATGGAGAAATCAGGGTCGAGTTTATTCAGTCGGCCAAATAGTTTTTCCGTGTATCCTTCTCCGTATTGCGTATCCCCACGACGAATTGCCGGTGCATAAAATTCTTCGGTCATCAATCATTCTCCCTAGGTATAACGTCACAACCCACTAGTCAGCTTCTATAATTACGTTGCGCAATCGACCGAGTCCACCGATTTCCACTTCCACCACATCACCCGGGACAAGAAACGAGGGAATTTTACGCGCGTAGCCAACACCGGAGGGTGTGCCCGTCAAAAAAATATCGCCTGGCTCTAAGGTGAAACCTTCTGAAAGCACGGAGATCATCGACGGAATGTCGTGAATCATCATGTTCGTGTTTGAGTCCTGGCGCGCTTCGCCGTTTACCCAGCTTCTGATGGTCTGGTTCATCGGGTCACCATAATCTTCTTTTGGGACGATGTATGGCCCAAGCGGACATGTGCCATCGAGGGTCTTGCCTTTGAAAATCTGCTTGTGGCGCCTTTGAATATCTCTTGCGGAGATGTCGTTTGCGCAGCAATAGCCGAAAACGTGCTCGTAAACCTGATCTTCTGATATGTTTTTGCCGCTTTTGCCGATGATGACGGCGATCTCGGCCTCATAGTCGAGTTTTTCCGTCACCTGGTGTGCAGGTATGCCCTCGTTGTGCCCTATGAGGGTGCTCTGGGCTTTAGTGAAAAAGATCGGATGGTCGAGTTCAACCTTTGCCGTTTGCACATCCTTTGCTTGCAGGCCCTCATTCACATGATCTTGGTAGTTGAGCCCCATACAAAGAACGTGCTTGGGTGGATGAGGAATCGGGGATATGTGATGAACATCCTCGGGCGCCATGAGGATTGGAGCCAGATCTTTCTCATTCGCCTCCGCCTGAGCGATCAACTCATGAAGCGCAGGGCCATGTGTTTCCCAAGCATTGATGAGTTCTATCATATTGTCGAATGCGAGTTCTTTCTTGCCTGAAATTCCGGCCAGACGCGATAGGTGAGCGATTCTATCACCCACGTAGACGCCGACTCTCTCAAGACCTCTGTAATTGTATGACAACAGTTTCATTTGTATCTCCTAGCCATGGATGATTCTTGGAAGTTCAGGAAACCTTGTAGCGTTCAAGCGCATCTGTAGTGAATTCCACGCCGTGACCAGGTACTTCGGGGACATCGATGTGTCCATCGCGCACCGAAAAATCTTGCGTGAAATCATCGGGAGAGAAAAACTCCATGTATTCGACCATATAGCCCCTGGGTGTTGCGCCCACGAGGCTGACCGACAATTCATGCGCTAAGTGACTGCTCAGGGAAATGTTGAAAGCATCGGCTAGATGCGCAATTTTAATGAATTCCGTCACCCCGCCGCAGCGGCAAACATCGGGCTGCAAAAATCCGACCGCCCGGCGTTCGCATATCTCTCGAAATCCCCAACGCATGTAAGCGTTCTCGCCCGCTGCAGTGGGCACCATGCTTTTCTCCGCCACTTCCGCGAGATCATCGACGCAATCGGCCAGCACAGGTTCTTCGAACCATGCAACGCCGTATTCCGCCAGCATGGATGAAACTTCCACCGCCTCGCGCACGTTGTAGTTTTGGTTCGCATCGCAAAAGAGAATAAAATCCTCTCCCGTATTTTTTCGGAGAAAATCGAGGCGCTCCTGGTCACGATTTGTGCCGATTTTAAGTTTATAACCACTCATGCCGAGCGAAGCGGCTTCCTGGGCTTCTTCGAGAAGTTCAGAGTCGGGGAGTGTGTGCCAGCCGCCGCTGCCGTAAACCGGCACTTTTTGGCGAAATCCGCCCAACAGTCGATTGAGCGGCAGACCAGCGACTTTCGCCACGATATCCCAACATGCGATGTCCACTGCCGAGAGAGAATATAAACCAAGCCCGCCGCGCATTCTCGCCTTGTTCGGTGCCCACATGCGATTCCAAAGCGCCTCAGGGGCCAAGGCGTCTTGCCCTATCGCGAATGGGGCCAATTCATTTTCGATATATGGCGCCATGGCGCTGCCACCCTCACCTCCCAGACCCATTGTAAAGCCCGTGCCGCTCGGGCCCCCTTCGGTGTGAAGGTGCACAACAATGACATCAAGGTGGGTATAAACGCCGAGTGAGCTTTGAAATGTTTTTTTGAGGGGCACCTTGAGGGGAAGCGCCTCGAGTGAGCGTATGTTCAATTTTAGCATTTCATCTCTCGCTTATAAAAATTTCATGGAGCGAATACGCATGGCCTGGTTCGTTCCGTCGGAGTGCAGGAAGCTGGTCACGTCTCTCAGGTATTTCTCCATCGGCGCATCCGTCATGTAACCGGTGCCGCCCCAAACTTCCAATGCGCGCGTAGCGATTCGGTATGAGGATTCGGACACGAAACACTTGGTCATGAAACCCATTTTAGGGTCATACAGGTCTTTTTGACCCGCCGTCCAGGCCGCGTAGTGAAGCAGTCGCTTGCTCGCTTCATACTCGGCGAAACAATCCGCCAGCATAAAACCGACCGCCTGATGCTCGATGATGGGCTTTCCGCCCTGTATCCGGGTTTTGGCGTGCGCCAAGGCGTCCTCATAGGCCGCTCTGGCGGTGCCGAGAACGGTGGCGGCGGCTTCGATGTTCGAGCCCGGAACGAACATGCGGCGCGCTTCCGTGGCGCGGTTCACTTCCGTGATGCGATTCTCATCCGGCACCCTGCAATTCTCGAAAATCAGTTCCGCGTTCAGGGAGAGCCGCTGTCCCATCTTGTCGTGAATCTTCCCGTAACGGAAACCTTCCATATCCGGGGTGATGATGAAATACGTCATTCCCTCGGACACGCCCTTCGTCGTATCGGTTCTCATGGCGACGATGCACAGTTTGGCGATTCCTCCGTTGCTGATGTATCGCTTCTTGCCGTTGGCTATCCAGCCATCCCCGTCACGCACGGCGGTCGTTCGCACGCCGGCATCGGGGCTGTCGTATGGGATGATGTTGTCCGTTCCGCCGGATTCCTCCGTCATCCCGACGGCGAGGTGGAAATGGTGATCTTCGAGGAAAGCTTTCAGGTAACGCTCTCTCTGGCCTTCATTCGTCAGTTTCTCGAACAGGTGGGTGATTTTCCAGGTTTGATCGAACGTGACGGCCGTACCCAGGTCGCCCCAGGCGAGTTCCTCGCCCACGAGGCATAGTGTGAGAATATCGCAGCCGGCGCCCCCCATATCCTTGGGAAGCGCGAGAGTCCTTAAACCCAGTTTGCTCCCCTTCTCCAGCACGTCCCAGGGGAAGCGCTTCATCGGGTCGGGCTCTTTGTCGAGTGCCGCCGCGGCGGGGCGGATTTCCTGCGCGGCGAAGTCATGCGCCGTTTTTTGGAGTTGTTCCTGCTCGGGAGTGAGTGTGAAATCCATTTTCGTCCTCTGTTTATGAAGCTTCGCCACCAGCCGGAGAAAGCCCTGTAGCGCTGCGCTCAGGCTCAGTCATGATGTATGCGTACCTGATAGTATCCGCTCGCACCTGAGTTCGCAATCGGGAGCGGAGGTTGAAGTTCCCCAGGAGAGGATACCCGCCGAACCGGAGAACGGACGCGCCGGGGGGATGGCTTTCGGTTCATGCAAATGCATGCAAATGCGGGGAAATGCCTGGTCTGAAAAAAATTTTTAATTCGATAAATTTCCGAATATTATTAATGTATTACTTTATGATATATCAATAATATTCTGATTTAACTCATAATAACAAGTTAGTTTTTGCCATAAACCTTTTCGGATATTTATCTGAATTTATCTATATTTATCTAAATTTATCGAATTGTTCAATACTCCTGAATCCGAAAGATTTCATGCTTCCAGCCTTCCATCCGTATCGATCGTTTTCGTAAGTTTTCTTCATACCGCCGTCTCGTCTTCACGAAAGCGCGTTTGGAGGATAGCGCAGTTGCGGAGGGAGGAGTCCTCGCAAATGCGAGCAAATACGGGCAAATGCAGGTGGTTGTCCTCGGCCTACAGGTGCGGAGGCCTGTGGAGCCACCCCGAAGAGCGGCTTGTTTCTTCAATCAACCCGGACAATGAACGCGGTTGGCTCTTGCTTATGTCTTGAGCGGCGATGAGACGGCCATTCAATTCGAGCCGGGCGGGCGGGGAATCGTGATAATCCCCTTTTAGTACTCGAACACCGTTGGCCCGTCCACTTTTTCGGCGAGCGTTGATGCTGCAGCCCGGGCGCCGCCGTTCCCGAAGGTGTAAAGGAAGCAGTTTGCGAACCGCATCTTCACTCCTCGTTCCCGGCCTGGGGTTGAACCCGCCACACCTCGATGATCGAACCAACGATGCCCTTGGGCGCCAGCAATATCGTGATGATGAAGAACAGGCCGATGATGAGGATCGCCCGTTCGGTGTATTCGCCCAGAAAATCGTTGAGGTAATGGACGAAACTCGCGCCGACGAAGGGGCCGACGAGGGTTCCCAGACCCCCCACGACTGACCAGATGACAATCTCGCCGGAGTGAATGACGTCCATCTGCTCCGTGCCGATGATGCCGTTTTTGAGCAGCACCAGCACCCCCGCCACCGAGGTGAAGAACCCCGAAACCGCCGTGTTGAATATCTTGTAGGCGTTCACGTTGTAGCCGAGATAAGCGGCCCGCCGCTCGTTTTCACGGATTCCCATGAACACCAGGCCGACGGGCGAGCGTAGGAAGGCCCGCAAACTCAGGTAGGACGTGAACACGACGCCGAACGTCAGGTACCAGAAATGCGAGAACTCTCCGGTCTCGACCCCGAACAACCCGAAAAAACCGAGCGTGGGCAGATCGATCGTCATGCCGTCCTCGCCGTTTGTCACTGAGACCCACGAGTTCGCGACGATGAACGCCACGCTGCCGAAAACCAGCGTGATGATGCCAAAATAGATGTCGCGCACGCGGACGGAAAACGCGCCCATGCAGGTCGTGAGCGCCGTTCCCAGCAAGACGGCGAAAACTATCGCCGCCCAGGGAGTCCAACCGAATTTGGTCAGCATGATCGCGGCGCCGTAGGCCCCGACTCCCGCGAGTGCTGCGTGCGCGAAGCTCGCGAGCCCGACGAAGCCCATCATCACGTCGAGACTCATGGCCAGCAGGCCCAGGATGAGCATCTCGCTGTAGAACCTGAGCTCGAAATCCCCCGCCCAAAACGGCAGGCTTAAGCCCACCAGAAAAATGGTGGGGGCGGCGTACCTCACGCCGAAAAACGGCTGGAGACCGAGCTTCACCCGGTCGGGCAACCTGGACAAAAACCATACGATGAGCGGCAGCAAGGCGAGGATGAGGAGCAATTCCACCGCCGCCAGGGCGGGCAACAGCCAGAAAATCACCCCGATCAGGACGATGACGGGAACGCCGATGCGAAGCGAGAGATCTCTCATTCGAGACCCCTATCACCCATCAGGCCGTTGGGCCGGAAAACCAGGAAGACGAGTAGTACGAGAAGACTCAGAATCTGCGGCTGGGAACCCTCCAGGAAGATCGCGCCGATGGCTTCCAGCTCACCGATCAGAAGCGCAGCGAGCATCGTACCCGGCAGACTGCCCAAACCGCCGACGACGACAACGATGAAGGCGGCGACGATGATGTCCGACCCCATCGAATAGTCGACGCTGAATATCGGAGCGACGAGGACGCCGCTCATCGCGGCGAGCCCGCATCCGACCGCAAAGACCAACTGGTACACCCGGGGCACCGGCACGCCCATGCAGGCGGCCATCTCGCGGTTCTGGATGGTCGCCTGAATCCACACCCCCCATTTCGTTCGAGTCACGAACAGCCAGAGCAGGAGCATGATAAGCGCGGCCACCACCATGATGACGATCCGGTAGAGGGGGAATTCCAGATCGAAGAAAGGTATCGAAGCCTTGATCGGGGGAGCCATGAATTTGCCGATGGTGCCGAAAATGGTCAGCGCCGATTGCTGGAGGACCAGCGCCAGCCCGAAGGACACCAGCAGGGGAATGAACGGATTTCCCCCGTGCGTCGTCCGGAACAGACTCCGTTCTATGGCGAACCCGAAGGCGGCGACGACGACCCCGGCGATTAGCACCGCGCCCCAGAACCCGACGATGTCGGAGCCGAATTTCAGCGCAAGCCAGCCCGCGAAAGCGCCGGCCATGTAGAACTCTCCGTGGGCGAAATTGACGATGTTCATGACGCCGAGGATCAAGGTAAAGCCCGCGGCGACCAAGGCCAGCACCAGGCCGTTCTGGAGTCCCATGACGGATTCGATGACAAGGCGCTCGAGGAACTGTTCCATCAGGCGACTCCCAGATGCTCGTGCAGGGTTTTCGCATCGGCCAGGATGTCGGCCGACTCGCCGCCATGGACGATGCGGCCCTTGGCCATGATGTAGCCGCGCGCGCACGCACGCAGGGCCAGCCGATAATCCTGCTCGACGAGGAGGATGGCTATCTTGAGGTCCTCGCTCATCCACCGGATGATCTGTTCAATTTCGTGGACCATGGCGGGCATCAAACCCTCGGTCGGCTCGTCGAGCAAAATGAGCTTCGGCTGGGTGACAATCGCCCGCGCAAGGGCGAGCATCTGCTGTTCCCCGCCGGAAAGAGTCGAACCTACCTGCTCGGCCCGTTCCTTCAGGCGAGGAAACGACTCATAGACGGCGTCCAGATTTTTTTGTTTCTCCCCTTCGCTCAATTTCTGCAAATCGAGGCCGATGCGCAGGTTCTGCATGACGGTGAGCCTCGGGAACACCTGGCGGTTCTCAGGAACGTAGCTGATGCCGAGGGTCGCCATTTTGTAGGGCGGAACGCCCGTAACATTGCTGTCGTCAAAGAATATCCGGCCGCGGCGCGGTGGATTGAGACCCATGATGGTGCGCATGGTGGTGGATTTACCCACTCCGTTTCGCCCCAGCAGTGAGACGGTCTCGCCTTTTCCGACTTCAAGAGTAACTCCCTGAAGGATGTGGCTCTTATCGTAATAGGAATGGACGGCTTCAAGCCGCAGCATCGGAGCTTCTCAGATATACGCGCTGCACGTCGTCGTCGTTTTTTATTTCGTCGGGAGAACCTTCCGCGATGATCTCACCATGGTGAAACACGCTGATTCGCTCGGCGATCGACATTACGACTTCCATGTCATGCTCAACGAGAACGATGCTCAATCTCTCGGACAAGCGCTTGATCAGGCTGGCCGTCTCCTGTGTCTCGACCGCGCTCATGCCGGCGGTCGGCTCGTCGAGGAGCAGCAACTGGGGCGATAAGGCCAGAGCAAGCCCGATTTCCAGATATTTCTGCTCGCCGTGCGCCAGGTTGGAAGCAAGCTCCACCCTCTTTGCGCTCAATCCGATTTCTTCGAGTACTTCTTCCACCTTGGCCTCGACGCCCGGATGTCCGGCGGCATGGCGGAACGGATGAAAGCTCATGGAGCGGTTCTGCGCGGCGAGGCGCAAATTCTCTGCCACCGTAAGGTTCGGAAAGATATTGGTGATCTGAAAGGCGAGGCTGACCCCGAGCCGGCTGATCTTATGGGGCCGCATGCGGGATGTATCGATCCCGTTGATGCGGATCTCGCCGCTCGATGGTTGCTGTACGCCCATCAGCATACTGAAAAACGTGCTCTTGCCCGCGCCGTTGGGACCGATGATGGCCCGCAACTGGCCTTTCGGGAGCTGGAAATCGACATGGTCGACTGCAACCAGCGCGCCGAACTCCTTGGTCAGAGCCTTCGTTTCAAGGATAAAGTCAGACACTGGAACCTTTCATGGTGAGAGCGAAAGCCGCCTCCTTCCCTGCCCCGGATCGGGTGAGAAGGAGGCCACTTTCTTCACGCGGCAAGATCAGGCGCAAGTGCTGAATTTGGCGTCGTAAAGCGTCGTTTTCATCGGTACCTTGTCGCCGATGATCTTGAAATGAAGGTTATCGTCCACGGTCGTCATGTAGAAATCGACGAAGCCCTGGTGATCGGTGCTGCGCAGGTAGATGTCGCCCTGCGGGAAGTCGCTGCCCTGGGTGAATATGCGGCCCGGCCCCATCGGCGTCTTGCCGCCTTCGAGCCATTTGACCATCCTGGACGTGTCTTCTTTCCTGTCTTTGTACTTGACGGCCTGCATCGCCTGTTTGATGACGTTCATGCCGGTGAACTGCGCCTGGGCGAATCCGCTCGGCAACACGCCCTTGCTCAGCTTCATGAACTCACCGCGGAACGCGTGGTTCGGGGCGTTGTCGAACGGCGAGCCCTTGAGGTCGTTCACCGGTGAATAACGATGCAGATAGAACCCGCCGACCGCGCTCTTGCCCTGCTGGGTGATGGTGTTCACGTCGCACACCGACGCCGGCCCGACGACTTTCGCCTTTTTCGTAAGACCTACATCGGCCAGGGCGAGCATGGATTTAATCGCGGCGCCTCCCGACATCCCCATCACGATCGCATCGGCATCGTGCGAAAGCCGGTTCACGTAGGCGATGTAGTCCGCCGTCTTGAGGGGAACCGGCACGGGGTCGATCCACGTCCCGCCCAGCCGCTTGAACTCGTCGCGGAAATCGAACGCCACGGACTGGCCCCATGCGAAGTCCATGTAAAGCCCCGTCGCGGTCTTGACCCCGTTCTTGATCGCCCAGGGGGCCATGGCGATCGCCTGGCTCTTCGTCGTATTGTAGGGTCGGAACACGTGTTTCGGGCAGGCGGGCGCCTTGCCGCCTGTCAGGTTGGTCGTCTCGCAACCCGTGCCCAGGACGTAGAGCATCTTGTAGCGCTTCGCCACCGGCGCGAGCTGGACGCAGATGCCGCTGCTGGACGTGCCCGTGAGCGCGTCGATTTTTTCCTTCAGGATCAGCTTTTCCACCTCGCGCACGGCCTGGGCGGGCTTGAAGGCGTCGTCGCGCTCGATGACCTGAATCTTGCGTCCGTTGATTCCACCGGCATTATTGATCCGGTTGACGGCGACTGTCAGTCCCCAGCGCCCCTGCTCCCCGAGTGCGGCGAGGGGCCCGCTGAACGTGTTGACGTGGCCGATCTTGATGGGGGCCGCGGCCCAAGCCTTTCGAAGGATAAACGGCCCCGTACTGGCGGTCACGGCGCCGACTGCTGCCAGTTTCAAAAAGTCGCGTCTCGAGTTTCGCTTGACCATCTGCTGTCTCCTCATCATTCGTGGATATGGAAAAAAACGTCCCGCTTGGTCGGCCTTGGGCCGTCGAGCCTTGGCTTCCTGCTCTTGCACCTCCATTTCGTATTGGTGATATGTGGGTTCCTCATCATTACACCAAGAGCGCCGCGCCCTGTCAAAGACGCGAAATACAAGGCCTGCGCGCGCTAAAACTTCTCCCGCAAATACGGACGAATGCGCGGACTCTCACGCGGGCCTCTCGTAACACCTGGCGCCTTTCGGCCTCTACTTGCCGGGCAAGATCTTGATCGAGATGGTCGCCGCCCACCTCTTCCCGAAGGAGCGGTGCAGGTCGTCGGCGAACTGCATGGTGAGCTTGTAATCCCCCGGCGCGAGCTTGATGGAGGCCTCCGTCTGCCCCTTTCCGTAGTGCAGGTGCGCGGCGTTGGTGAGGATCACCTGCCCTCTCTAATACTCGAACACCGTGGGTCCGTCCACTTTTTCGGCGAGCGCTGATGCTGCGGCGCGGGCGGCGCCGAGACGCCATTCGCGCTCGGCCTCGGGCGTCCGGGAGGGGTCGCCGAAGGGATGGTGAAAATGTCCGGCGCGGTTGTTGACGATGCGGTTGACCCCGATGTCGCGCGCCACGTCGGGCAGGCAGGTGACGATGACGGTGGGGATGCCCTCCCGCTCGAGGGCTCTCGCCAGCGCAGCCCCGCTGCGCGTGCCGGTGCCTCACGTGGCGGGGAGGACTACGCCCTCGACCCCGGTCTTTTTGAGCTCCGCGGCCCAGGCGCGGCCGATGCCGTCCATCTCGGCGAAGGCGCCGCCGTTCCCGCAGGTGCTCAGGAAATCATCGTGTAGCTCGGCGATCTCGCCCTCGTCCGCAAGCCGCCGGAAGGCGTCCACGGCGAGCATGCGGTCCGGCTCCTCGTTCACGAACACGGTGTTGAAGCCCCCGTGTATCGAGATGAACGTCCCGCCCGGAAGGGCGTCTTTCCCCTCGAAGGAATAGGTGGCCCAGTTCCCGTTCCTCGATCCGGAGAAGCGGTCCGGGTTGCCGGGGGGCACCATGCCGCCTTCGGATACGATGGCGATGCGGGCTTTTTTGAGATCGGGGATCGCTTCGGGGGGCGCTATCTCTTCCAGAGCGGGAACGTCGAGTTCCGTCTGGTAGGGGTCGCCCTTGATTTTCCGTACCACCATGTCGACGGCGCGCCGGGAGGTCGGGAGTTCGGCGATTTCGTTGTAGCGGATACCCCGGGGGAGATAGCCTTCGTCTTCGGCGCTTCCAATTTCCTCGCCCCGGGCGAGCTTGAGCCCTAGGCGGGCGGCGGCTTCCAGGGCCTCTTCCATGCCGACGGCGGAATCGGCGGCGGGGATGGTGTGAACGCTCGTGCCTGCGGCCCGAAACCCCGGGTTTTCCGGGTGCATGGCGGTGACGACGGGCAGGCCCGCCTCATGCGCTGCGCGGCAGACGGCGGCGCAGGCGAGTCCGAATCGTCCGGCGTTGAAGGCGGGGCCTGCGATAAGGAGATCGGGAGAGAACTCCAGAATCAATGCTATGGCCTCTGCGGCGCAAGCCTCCTCGTTTTCGGCGAAAAGACCGTCACCCGCGAAGACGGTGCCGACGACTTCGGCGTCCTCGCCCAATATCTTATCGAGCAATACGCCGGGGCCGATAGGGCCGGACCTGCTGGATACGGGATGATCGCTCCTCTCCTCGCCCCCCACGCCTGCGAAGAACTGGTTCAAGTAGTGAACGACCCGAAGTTTAGCGCTCATGCGTGGCCTCCTGGCAACTATTCATTCAAAGCGATATTTCAGGAATTATATACGATTTTACCCAAAGCGTCTTACCTGGCGGGTTTTTAAGGGGAGTCAATTAAGTGACTAAGCAACCATGAATCCAAGGGATGGGAAAAGATAACCCTCTCCCTGCGCCCCATTACTGGGGAAAATGTGGGAGAGGGTTTCTAGGAAAATATTTCAAAACAGAATCCTTTCCCGAGCGGAGGTAACAAATGAGAATTATTGCTGAATACCCCCAAAAAACACAAGAAGGGCCACCAGTCGAGTGCTGGTGGCCCTTCATCTTTCATGAGAGGCATCCTGAACCCCCATCGCTTAGTCCATTAATTGATTACCTTTTCAAGGATGGCCCCACTGCCTTTTCGGCGAATCTTCTATGATGCCGCGGGCCAAGTTCTCGGGCGTGTCTGGGGTAGGTTCGGCTGGAGGATTGAAAGGTCTTCCAACGCTAACTTGCGGTTGTTTCGTTCTTGGCATGACCTTGCATTGGAGTTACAGGCAACGATTATCCATTCATAATTGATAGCGTCAGACTTTGTGATCAATTCCAGCGGATTTAAGGATGTTGTTTGCCGTGTGCCTGCTTTTCAATTTCCTGGGAACAGATACTTGTTCGTTCGTATCCAGGCTTTTCCATATTTCATGCGACCCTCTGGCTTCTCTGTGTTTTATCCAATTCTCCTCTTTCAGCTTGTTTGTAACGTCCCGATAATAATCGGCCACTATGTAACGGTCTCTATATCCGGACGTTCCCATTCCAGGTGATTTGAAGCAAGCAGATCTCCGGCAATATCGTTCATAACTTCTTCAAACTCTTCTATGGTTTCAGCCTCGATATGCAGACCTTTGATGTTGCTCTCGGACACGAAAATACGATTCTCGGCGTCCCAAACAGCCTTCACGGTGAAATCGCTCATCAGATTCCCTTCTGCCGGCTTTTGCCGATGCCGTAGTAATGAGATAGACACCCTGTACGGGCGTTAGAGAGAACCTTCAGAGGTATTTTACTTTTAACCTAATCCCTTGTGTCAAGGGGCGCTGATTCTGGCTTCCTTCGAGCTCATACACGTAGCGTTGCAGTTGCCTTGTCAACGATTCCCGGCTTTCCATCTTCTCGCGCTCGGCCTTAAGTATGTTATCTAGCGTTGCAAACACCCGTTTGGGCGAACATCCCGCTCTACCCCCGCCCTCAATAATCTTTGCCCACCATGTTATTGATGTCCCTCGCCCACTCGTTGGCGTAGTAGTCGCTGTCGGAGAGAGTGAAAGCCTCGCGGACGTTGCAACGCCTCCCGTTGTAGAACTCGACGACCTCGGAGCCGATGACCCGCTCCACCGCCGGGGCGGCGATGCGCTCCCCCTGCATGCCCTTGGAAATGACGGCGTCGGCCTCGGGAACGTGAAATACGAGCGGGAACTCGCCCGAACCCGGCCGGCCCACCTCGTAGATGATCGGCACGGCGCGCACGCCCATCTGCTCGAGCGCCTGGACGGTGAGCCAGTAGTCCACCGTGGAGTTCCCGCCGCCCTCGAAGGCGAGAACCGCTCCGTCCGCCTTCAAGAGCGTTGCGAGCTTGGCCACGTATTGCGCCGAGCGCTCCTTGAGCGCCTGGTTGTCGTGGTGGCCGCGTGTGATGATCATGCCTGAGAAATTGAGGTCCACCCCGTGGCGGCGGTAAAGCTCGTAGATGAGCGGCTTGTTGCAGTGCAGATAGGTCGGCGCCTTCTGCTGCGTCTTGTAGTTCGCCCCCACCACCGCGCCGTCGAGCATCTCGTTCGGGTGAATGAGGGTGGGAAGCGAATCCCCCAGGTTCTTGCCATACATGAAGGTCTGAACCATGGATGCCTGGTGCATGACCTGATCGACGAACACGACGCGGGGGAGAGCGGGGTCGACGTCCCCGAGTTCGAACGTTTCGACCCGCACGGGCTCCATATCCTTCGTGTGCGCGGCCAGCCGGGATGCTATCTTGAGCGTCGCCAGACGCACGGCGTCGTCGTGCGCTTCGTTCGAAGCGCCATCCAAGGGCTCGTAGCAGGCGACGAGATTCGCGGTCTCAGAATTCGTACAGTGAATCGCGCCGGGACCGCACATGTCGATGATCCCTTCGCGGAAGCTCATGATGCCCGTCATGGGACCGAGGAAATGCGTGGAGCTTATGACGCACATCCCGGCCAGCTTGTGGGTGCGGCCATCGCCTGCCGTCTTCGCCGGTCCTAAAAATCCCGGAAAAGCGCACGAGTGCCCGCTCACCTTGTAGAGAGGCTCCACTGCATCCAGGACGTTCGTTATACGCGCCGAATCGCCCGGCGCCGCGGCGTCGAAACTCACGTCCTTGAGTGCGCCGTCTTCGAGCGCCAGTTCACGGAGTTCGTCGGCATCCACGGTGAGCGTCTCGTCTTTGTATGCGAAGCGCTTTCCGACGATGATTCTCGAGACGGGGAACAGGCCCATCTCCAGCCGCATGGACATACTCGCCTCCCCTACCCGGCCGCGCGCATCGAGGCCAGGTCGCTCTCTATCTGCGGCAAATCGAGCACCATTTCCATCATGAGGAGCTTCTCGGCGTACACGGCCTCGGGAACCTGGGCTCGCACCTTCTCTTCCAGAATGTGAAAAACGGGGAGTCCCAACGAGACTCCCGCCAGGGGCCCGGCCCAGCTCGGGTCTCCGGTGGTCAGCGTTTCGACGGCGAGCCGAAGGCCTTCACCGGGCATTCCCAACACCACCATCAGGTTCTCCGGCCCGACTTCATCCGATATCGACTTGATGGCGGCCTGGTTCTCCAGGTCCATGGCGCCCGCGGAGGTTCAGACGAAACACTCCGTCTTCTGGAACACGACCTCCGCTCCCGCCGCCTCGATACACTCGGCGATCAGCGGGCCGGGGACACCGTCGCGTTCGCCCAGTGCGATCACCTTCTTGCCTTGGAACATGGAATTCCTCCCATTCCTTCACAAAAACGAACGATTCACGCCTCTATCAGCACCGAAGCCCCGTCTGCCTGACGGGACATCCGGCCTAAAAATAAACTCCCTTTCGCGACGAGCATTGTACTTTGAAGGCGGCCCGCCCGCATCCTCTCGAGGGCGTGCCCGAGAAAGGGAACGCCCGCGGGAATGTGCCCTTGCGTGGGCGCGAAGCCGGGCATCCCGCGGGCCTCGATGAAAGCCGGAATCTCCTCGCGGGCGATCTCCCCGCCCATCACCGCCAGGGCGGCCAGCATCCTGTAATTCGCGGCGGCCACGTCTCCCGCCCCCGCGGGCAGCATGATCTCGGGATTGTGCAGTTCCACGGCGTACTTATCGACGCTCGCGATCTTGCGTCCGGCGCGGGCCAGCGGGTCCCGCACGAGCGCCTCTGCCAGCCCTTGCGGCGTGGAGGGCCTGCCCGCCGCGTGGCGTCCGGCGATCGCGAGATTCACCCGGGGGCCGTCGTCCGCATTTTTCGTGAGAAGGAACGCCGCGCCACCCAACACGTCTTCCAGGACGGGCATATCTTTTTCCAGGTGGAAGTAGGCTTTCATCCCCAGCTTCGCCATCGAACCGCCTCCGACGACCACGGCGTTTTCAACGACGCCCGCCTCGATGAGGGCCGCCGCGTGCACGATCGCATATACCGGTGCCGCGCAGAAGGACTTCACGTCCACGCCGGCGGCATTCACGCAGCCCGCCATCTCGGCGATGGACTTGGCGAGATTGCCGCCCCCGCGGTTGTAGCGGTCCCCGACAGCCTCTTCCGAGCAACTGATGACGTATTCAATCGCATCTGGCGCGACCCTCTCCTGCGTGAGGAGGCGGCTCAGTGCGTATGCGCCGCTGGCCTTGGCCGACAGGTTCTCCAAAAGAATGCGGGCGTCCAGGGACTCATCCGCGTCATGATCGCGGCGCGCGCACCCGACCAGACTCCCATCCTGATATAGCGGCAGGGCCTCTCCGCTCTCGATGCGCCCTGAAATCTCTTCTTGCCTGTATTCCTTCGGAGGTTTTTCTTTTTCGAGAAGCGCAGCGGCGGATTCGGAACCCACGTCGCCCGGAACAAACCGCTCCTTATCGAGCATGATCAACCCGAACTGATCCGCCGCTTCGAGAAGGGGGTAGAAAGAACCCTGCGGAAGGATTTCCCCGAAAGCGCCCGCAGGCGAAGCGCCTGCGAGGGGATTCTCGTACCACGGAGCCTGTATTTCGCCCAAATTCTCCGGTGGAAGATTGCCGATGAAAACCTGGTTTGGCGCATAGGCGACTACTTCCTCAAATGGCCTCAGATCGTTGAAAACGTCGCCCGGCGCCTGCTCCTTCCTTACAGCCTCGCGCCAGGGCTTCGATCCGTAGCGAACCAGATCGGGAACGTGAACGAGTACGTTCGCCGCCGCGCACAGGTACGCCGTCATATCACCCGCCCCATAAGCAAGAAGGAAAGAATACACGGGCATTTGTACTGGAAATGAAATGCGGCGTCATCTCGCCCTGGCAAGAACCAGCGGCTCTACGTTTTTTCAGCGTCCGCTCTGCTTCTTCGACAATTTCCTTCGGCTCAGGGCCTCACCATGAAATCGAGGCCGGCCTCAATCGTGATAAATCGCCACGGCGCGCACGGGAGAACCCGTCCCGCCGCGTATCTTGAGCGGCAGGCACGAGAAGATGAATTTCGTGTTCACCACCTCTTTCAGGTTCGCGAGGTTCTCCACGTTCAGCACCTTGCGCTCCCGGCACACCTTGTGCGCCCAGTAGCCCTTGTCGCGGAAGGCCTGTGAGGAATCCACGCTCGGCGAATCTATTCCGACGTTGATGCAGCCCCGGTCCGCGAGCCAGTTCATCCCCGCTTCACTGATGCCGGGATAGGTATACAGCCAGTCGTGGTAGTCCCCGCCGTAGTTCGCCTCGTAGTGGCCTGTCCAGATGAGGACGCTTCCCTTGTCCGGCACTTCCAGACCTGCCTTCGCGCACGCGTCTTCCAGGTCCGCCGGCTGCATCCAGTCCTCGGTGTTGCAAAAGCGCGTCATATCGAGGCAAATCGCCTCGTGGTAGAACCACTCGAGGCCGAGTTCGTCGATCGTCTCCCCGTTCTTGTCGATGTGGTAGAAGGCGTCCACGTGGCTGGGGCCGTGGTCGCTCATGACGAGGCAGTTCGAGGTCGAGGTGTGGCCCGAGGGCGAATTCGCATAGGCCTTGGCCGTCTCCTCGTGCGTCTTGTTCGGGAAGATGCCCGTGCGCTGGTGGCCGGGATAAACGGGCATGCCGTCAAAAATCTCCTGCGATAAATCCACGATGCGAATTCCCATGTCTTTGCTCTCCGTTTGTGTGTCGGGTGATGGGTGAAAAGCTGCAAGGCGCGATTTTACCCAAGAGTGCGGGATAAATCTCCCGGTATCGGGTGAATATTTTCCATGATGAAATGGAGGGATTGCGGCTTTCCGTAGGGGCGGACCTGCGTGTCCGCCCGAAACGCGAAAAGTTTCCGTGAAAGAGGATTTTTGGGGTTCGTAGGGAGAGGACCCCGTGCCTGTCCGAGGCCTTCGTCTGACCGCGCAGGGACAACCTCGGAGAAGGGCGACCACGGGGGGCCTACGAACCTCTCGCGTAATAAAATGAACCCGTAGGGACAGGTCGCGACCTGTCCCTACAAATTGGTGCCGGTATCGTCGTCATTCGACTCAAGGATCGATGAAACCCCTACCCCTCCCGCTCCCACATCCGCCACCGCACGATGATCGCCCCGAATACGAGGATGAGCACCGCGCTCGCGAGGTAGGCGGCGCGCACCGGGCCGAACCAGAGGCTGTCCGCGCGGAAACCGCTCACGGCGGCGCGGCCGAGGGAATAGAGGACGAAGTAGAGACAGAAGATGAAGCCCGGCTTGTGGTTCGTGAGCCTGAGTCTCCTCATGATGACGAACCAGACGAGGTTCAGGAGAAGCTCGTATATCATCACGGGGTGCGTCGCCTGTCCGGGAAATTCCCTGCCCGCGATGGATGTCATCGGAAACTCCACGCCCCAGGGCATCGTCGTCGGCACGCCGTGCGCATCGCCGTTCATGAAATTTCCGAAACGCCCGAACACCTGGCCGAGCATGATGGCGGGCGCTACCGCGTCGGCGAACTCCCAGGTGGAGACGGCGTGGTTTCTCAAATAAAGATATCCGGCCAGCACGCCCCCGATGAGGCCGCCGTGGATGGCGAGGCCCCCGCGCCAGATGGCGAAGACCTCCCAGAAGGCAGCCCGGTAAAACTCCCAGTTGAAGAGGACATAATAGATTCTCCCGCCCACGATGCCGGCGAACATGACGAGGAGGCCGAAATTCATCACCTCGTCAGGCGAGATGGGCATTCCCTTTCGCTCGGCTTCGCGCCTCACCAGCCATACGCCGGCCAGCACGGCGGCGACGTACATGAGTCCGTACCAGCGCAGCGCGAAGGGTCCGATTTCGAATATGACGGGGCTCAAATCCTTGATTCCTTACCAGACGGCGATATGTGGCGCACGCGCTGTTCCAATGAACCGCGCTGCTTGATTCCGGCTCGAGGCTCTCAATCCATCCGGTTATTTCGGATGGCGGTAGATCCGGCTTTTGGGGAAATAATCCTTCCAGCCGAACCAGAACGCGAGCGTCGTGGATAGCTGGTTCAATCTGGCGCCCTTCATCGGCCCTTCCACGGCCAGGCCGGTCAGGCGCTGCCAGCGCGAGTCCGTTTTCTTGTCCTTCATGAACCGGCAGGCGGCGGCGCCCTTCGCGCCCTTGCTCGTGATGAGCTCGAATTCCAGCGTCTCGCCCTTCAGGACGCGGTCGAACACGACCCCCGTACCCGCTCCCTCGCAGTAGGTGACCAGAACGTCGCGGCCCGCGAAGCGGTCGTTCACCACGCCCGCGCGGTTCAGATCGGCGAAGGGGTAGACCTTGGCGATTTGTTCCCCTTTCTTTTTCGGGGAATCGAGCGCAAGAGCGACCAGGAGGGTTTTGGGGTGTAAGCGGTTGTCCCGGTATTTCTCGGGGATCACGCCCGTCTGCGAACTGTAGTAATAGCCCTCATACGGGTCCCGGGAGGAACTGCGGAACATGCCCCCCATTCCCTTCAGCTTTTTTTTGAGCACCAGGGTATCGGGATAGAGCTGCGTCCATTCCGAATAACGCATCATGGCGGCGGGGAACGTCCTTAAGCGCTTGCCCTTGAGCGGGCCGATGACGGCCTCGCCCGTCAGGTGGCTCCAGAGCGAATCCGTCTGGCGGTCGTACATGATGAGCACGTTCTTCCAGAGTTTTCCCGATACGCCGAAGGAGAGTTTCTTGCCGTCCAGGTCACGGTCATACACGATGGCCGAATAGCAAAGCGGTCACCACGTGACGGAGACGGCGCTCCCGCCCACGACGTCGTTCACGATCTCGTGCGAACTGAGCAGGGGGACGGAATAGGCCCGCTTGTCTCCCTTGATGTTGATGCCGATGACCATCTCATCCGGCTGCATGAACCCCTCGGCATCTTTTACGCTCGCGTATTCGGGCGCATCGATGGCGGGGATGCCGTCTTTGGGCAGCAGCGTGCGAATCTCGGTTTCAGGACTCGCGACCGAAAGAACCGGAAAGGCAAGGACGATCAAGGCCAAAAGGACGCTTCTCATCTGCGGCATAAAAATGCTCTCCTCAGGCGGCCCGAGCCGTTAGCGCTTGAAACCATGAAGCACCGTGAAAAATGTCCGCTCCCCGCGGTCCGTCCCACGCACGACCTGGCCCAGGACGTTCGAACCGGCGGGAATCTTATTCAGCAATGCTTCGACGTCTTCGAGTTTGTTGATTGAGATGCGGATCGGCGTTTTCCCGTTTCCGGGCAGGCGATACGTCAGCCCGCGGATCACCATACCCTCGCGCAAGCCGTCGTAATAGGCCCTGCTGCCCTCTTCCACGTCGCTGATATATACGCCGCCGTCCGTCTGCAAGTTGCCTTTTTGCTTCAGCTCATCGGTCAGGTTCTCGAGCGCCACGCCGTAATTTTTCCTGGTCTCGGGTTCATCGACCTTGGTGTTCCCTGCCGGCGTGCCCGCCGTTTCCGGTTCTGGCAGACGGACCAGCTTGACCATGAATTTTTTTCTCCGGGCGGCCCGCACCACTTCCACGGCCACGGCTTCTCCCGGCGGCGTCCAGCCCACGAGCCTTTGTAAGTGGGCCGTATCCACGACGCTCGTATCGCCGAGGCGGACGATGACGTCCCCCATTCTGATGCCCGCGCCCTCCGCCGGGCCGTCTTTCAGCAGAGAACCCACGAGGGCGCCCTTCGCGCTGGAGAGTCCCAGCAGATAGGCCATGTCCCGGCTCACCGGCTGGATGGTGACACCCAGATACCCGCGCGGAAAATTTCCGCTTCTTCTCAGGTATTTGACGACGCCTTTCGCCATGTTCACGGGAATGGCGAACCCGATGCCGCTGCCGGGGGCCGGAATCGCCGTGTTGATGCCGATGACCTCGCCGTCGATATTCACGAGAGGTCCGCCGCTGTTGCCCCGGTTGATCGCGGCGTCCGTCTGGATGAAATGCTCATAGCGCGCGATGCCGACGCCGCTGCGCCCGATACCGCTCACGACGCCGACCGTGAACGTCCTCGTGATGCCGAAGGGATCGCCCACGGCTATCGACCATTGCCCCACCTTCACCTTGTCGGAATCTCCGAGCGCCGCCACGGGCAGCCTGCGGTGCGCGTTGATCTTGATGAGCGCCAGGTCCGTATAGCGGTCCGTGCCGACGACTTTCCCCCAGTAAGCGGACTCATCCGAGAGGCGAACGCGCAGTCTTCGCGCATTACTGATCACGTGATTGTTCGTCAGAATATATCCCGCCGGGTCGATGATGACGCCCGAACCGGAGGAGAACAGCGGCACGTTCGGATGGGGCGACTGGGGATTTTGCTGCGCGGTCCCCTTTTTCCTCTCCACCCGTATGCTGACCACCGTCGGCTTGACGCCTTCCGCTATTTGCGTGAACGCCCTCTCGATTTTTTTCATGAAATCGATGTCCGGGTTCGCGTTCGCAGGTGCGGCGAAACTCACGAACAAGACTAAAAAAATCGACACGGCGAAGCGAAGGATCATAAGTGCCTCATTATTATGCTTCATCACCGACAAATTGCTGGATGATTATACAGTGATGCCGGGTCTTGGGAAGCGCAAGAGATAGGACAGTCTTTCATTCCCTCCTCCGAAAGGTCCCTGATACATGGCGATTCGTCCATGTTTCTCGGATTCAAGCAGTTATTCTCCTTGTTGGATAATACGTTTATTACAATGGGTATAGATCATTTTATTTCAAGTATTACTTCAAGTTCTACGGGCGCTCCCAGGGGCAGTTCCGCCACGCCCACCGCCACCCTGGCGTGCAAACCCTTATCTCCGAAAATTTCGACGGCCAGATTCGACGCCCCGTTTACGACGAGAGGCTGAGCGGTGAAATCCTGCGCAACGGCCACATACCCCGTCATGCGGACGATTCTCTCTACGCGCTCCAGATCGCCCAGGGCCGATTTCGCCTGCGCGATGGCGTTCAGAAAACACAGTGCTGCGCATTCCTGTCCCTGTTCGATACTGACGTCGAGCGGAACCTTTCCCTCGTGAATCATCGCCCCGTCTTTGATGGGAATCTGGCCCGACACGAACATCAAGGACCCGGAGATAACGTATGGCACATACGCCCCGACGGGTGCAGGCGCATCGGGCAATTCGATTCCCAGTTCATTCATTCGCTCGGCGATGCTCATTTCGGCTCTCCCCTCATGGAAATAGCTTTGATTTTTTCG
The DNA here is from genome assembly GCA_964440505.1 of uncultured Nitrospinaceae bacterium. GTDB lineage: Bacteria > UBA8248 > UBA8248 > UBA8248 > UBA8248 > Bin107. Next base: position 6,593 of record CAYTSP010000204.1, on the reverse strand, counting down.
AATTCCTCGGGCGTGTTCGCGTTCAGGAAAGACACACCCTGGGGATCCCATGTTCTCCAGGTTGCCTCTTCCACCTGCCTCACGCGCACAAGATCGTGAAAGCCTATCATCTTCAGGCGGCCCGCCGAAATGGAGTCCTCGATATGAGGCGCGCATTTTTCCCCGTAAAACGCGCAAAGCGGCTCGGGGTAATCATCCTTGAGGGGAACGACAACGTCCCAACCTTCCAGCATGGCGGCCAGACCACGTATGAGAGCGGGTTGCAAGAGAGGCATGTCGCACCCCGCCACGAAGACATGCGAGCCTTCCGCACTCGCCACGGCGGTATGGAGACCGCCGAGTGAATCGTTGCCCGGATGAATGTCCCCCACCACGGCAAGATCCATTCGCTCATATTCTGCTGTCTCGTTCGCGACGACGAACACTTCGGCGAACATCTCGCCTAAAGTGTCAGCAATGCGCCTGATGATGGGAATTCCTTCTATCTCCAGCATGGATTTGTTCCGCCCCATCCGGCGGCTCCTGCCCCCGGCCAGGATGGCGGCGTAATACGGAAGTCTGGGCGCTGTTTCGGGACTCATGCGGGACACTCGGGGAAGAGTCGATTGTCAGGAAGCAATTTCTTCAGGAGTGCACCCGTTCCGGGGTAGACATCTCGAGGTGCTCGGGTTTTTGAGAGGGCATCTCCCCCAGCAGGATAACCTGTACGCGGCTCCCGGCGGCGAGTTCGGTTTCGTATTCGGGGAACACGACCAGGGAGTTCGCCCGCACCATGGAGTGCAGGATGTTGGAACCCTGCGCCTCGATGGCCTGTGCCGCCCAGTCGTCCCCGTCGCGGTATGCGATCGAGCGGACATAGTGGCGTCTTTCGGGTGATTTCGTGAGGGGGTGCAAGAGGCGCGCATCCACGCTCGGGCGGAAGAGGTTTTCGTAGCCCTGCATCTTCAGGAGCGATGGGCGCACGAAAAGCTCGAAGCTGACCATCGTGGAGACGGGGTTGCCCGGCAGGCCGAACACGGGCTTGCCGTTCAGTACGCCGAACGCCATCGGCTTGCCCGGCTTCATCCGCACGCGCCAGAAGCGCATGTCGTTCCCCAGTCCGCCCAGCGTCGATTTCACCAGATCGAAATCACCCACCGACACGCCGCCACTGGTAATGAGCAAGTCGGCGGCCAGCCCGTCATTGATGTGTCGCGTCAGGTCTTCGGCGTTGTCGCGGGCGATGCCCAGGAGAACCGGCTCTCCGCCCGCTTCGAGCACCTGGGCGGCCAGGGCATAGGAATTGGAGTTGTATATCTGTCCGACGCCGGGGGCGTCGCCTAAGTCGACCAGTTCCTCTCCAGTCGCGAGAATGGCCACTTTTGGTTTTTGATAGGCGTACACCCGCGCCCGGCCGATGTTCGCCAGCATGCCGGCGGAAGCTGCGCCCAGTCGGGTTCCTTGCGAGAGAACCGTCTCACCCGGCTGGACGTCCTCCCCGGCAAGCCTGATCGCTTCACCTTCGCGTACGGCGAGGAAGATGTGAACCTCATCCTCGGAGATTCTCTCAGTCTCCTCGACCAGCACGACGGCGTCCGCCCCGTCGGGGATGGGCGCGCCCGTCATAATCTTGATGGCTTCTCCCGGGCCGAGCGTGCAGCTCGCCACGACGCCGGCCTGGATCTCCTCGACCACACGCAGCGTCTTGGGCGTTTCACGGCTCGCGCCTCGGACGTCTTCCGCGCGCAGCGCGTAGCCGTCCATCGCAGAGTTGTTCCAGGGCGGAACGGGACGTGGGGATTGGACGTCTTCGGCCAGCACCCTGCCCGGGCAATCGAGCAGGCCCACCCGCGCGCGCCCCATCGGGCGAATCATATCGAGTATCGATTTCTGGGCGTCTTCCACGCTGATCATCAACGACTCCAATTGCTTGAACACCGATCCGCACCATCCCGGACGCCGCTATTATAACCGACGCCGATGAAGGAACAAGCCGAAGGCCGCTTGAGGAGGCGGGCGCGGGTTTGCGAATTTCCGGCCTTTTCATTAGAAAGGCCCTATGCCAAAGGACCGATACAGCTACAAGAGTGAAATGCGTGTGCGCTTCGGCGAGACGGACCTCCAGGGCGTGGTGTTCAACGCCAACTATCTCCTTTACGTCGACACCGCGCAGATGGATTACCTGCGCACCATCGGCGTCCCGTATTTCGACATGCTGGAGAGGGGGTACGACATCGTCATCGTCGACGCCTCGCTCCAGTTTCTGGCGCCTGCCCACTTTGACGAGGTTCTCGAGGTCTACGCGCGCATTTACGAGATCGGGAACTCGAGCATCAAGATGGATTATGAGATCTACGAGGCCGAAACGGAGCGTTTCGTCGCCAGAGCGCAGACGGCCTACGTCATCATCGACAAGGACGCGAAAACGTCCGTCCGCGTGCCGCCCTACATCCGCCGCGCGGTCAGGGAATTCGAGTCGAGAGAAGATATCGAGGAAATTTAGCCTCTGGCCAGTTTTCCGCCCGAACCGATGCGGATAATGCAATTACCACCAATTTCCGTCCATCGACGAAAATCGTATCGTTGAGAAGCGCGTTGCTTCATGGTAAAATTCAGGGAATCAAAGTTGCTTTGAAAGATCGCTTTTGAGACGCGCCGCCGTTGAGAAGAGTTGGCGGACTCGTCGTTTTCAATTATCAACCGATGACGGGGATTTTTTCGCTGTAGCAGGCACAGCATTCCGCAGCATAAAAAGGAGGGAATATGATGAAATCGCTGAAAGCATCGAAACGCGCTATTCCGTTCCTCACCCTCGCGCTGAGTTTGTTCATCGTCGTTGCGCTGGGGACGACACAGGCTCTTGCTGCATGGAAGCCGACGCGGCCGATTGAGTTCGTCATCATGGCGGGCAAAGGCGGCGGCGCGGACCGCATCGCCCGCTTGATGCAGAAAATCGTTACCCAGAACAAATGGTCGCCGCAGCCCCTGGTGCCGATCAACAAGAAAGGCGGCTCGGGCGCCGAGGCGATGCTCTACCTGCTTTCCAAAAAGGGAAACCCGCACGTAATCCTCGTGACGCTGAACAGCTTCTTCACGACCCCCGCCCTGCGGAAACTGCCGGTGAACTACACGAAACTCACGCCGGTCTATCGCCTGGCCATGGACACGTTCCTCCTTTGGGTCAACGCGAAATCGGGAATCAAGAACATGGAAGATTTCGTGAAGGCCGTGAAAGCCAAAAAAGGGAAATGGACGATGGGCGGAACGGGCAAGATGCAGGAAGACCAGCTCGTCACCAACATGCTCATGCAGGCCTACGGCCTGAAAGGCATGATTACCTACGTGCCCTTCCGGGGCGGCGGCACCGTGGCGAAAAACCTCGCCGGCGGACACGTGGATTCGACGGTGAACAACCCATCCGAGGGTCTGCCGCACTATCCCGGTAAGATGAGGCCGATAGCCGCACTGACCCCGGAGCGGATCCCCGCTTTTAAGGAGGTCCCCACTTTCAAGGAAATGGGCCAGCCGCAACTCGTCTATTTCATGCAGCGCAGCATCACCGCACCCGGCGGCATCCCCAAGGATGCTCTGAAATGGTATAGCGATTTATTCTCCAAGTTGTGCGCTTCTGGGGAATGGAAAACCTATACGCAAAAGAAGGCGCTGAATCGCGCTTGTCTGACTGGCGCCCCGCTGGGCAAATTCTTCGCCTCCGAAGACGCAAAGCACAAGAAGCTGCTCATGGGTATGGGTTTGCTGAAGAATTAGCCTGGAGAAGAATTTAGATGCAGCGGGCGGATAGGATTGTCGCCATCGGGCTGATTCTCGTCAGCCTCGGCGTCGCCTGGAAAGCTACGGAATTGCCAGTCGGCATTCTTCCGAAAGAAGGGCCAGGAGGGGGTTTCCTCCCCTTCTGGCTCTCTTTAGGAATAGCCGTCGTATCGCTGCTCGTATTGATCCAGTCGCTGCTTTCCTCCCGTCGGGATAAATCAAATACTGGCGGAACGGGAGTTTTCATGAGCCGGGAAGGTCTGGGCGACCTGATGCGCGTCGGTCTGCCGGGAATGCTCATGATTCTCTTGATCGGCGTTATCTCGGTGTATTTCTCGGCAGCTCTGTTCATCTTTTATTGTTTGTTCTTGGTCGGGGGGCACAACCTTAAAACGAGCGTCGGCGTATCGATAGGCGTCCCTGTTGTGGTGTATTACATTTTCGAGAAATTCCTGATCATCCCTTTGCCGAAAGGATATGCGGAGTTTCTGTTTTATTGGAACTGATTGTTTCATCTTTTTCTTTGCCCGTCTGTTAGGGAAATATCAGTAATGGTGGGGGCAAGGTTTGTCCTAAGGGCCGAGTAAATTGGAGATTCTTGGAAATCTGTTCTACGGGCTGGGTATTGCGCTCTCGCCGCAAAACCTCTTGATGGCGCTGTTCGGCGTCGTCCTGGGCGTGGCCATCGGCGCGATGCCCGGGCTGGGTTCCGTGAACGGCGTCGCCATCCTGTTGCCGATTACGTTCGCCGTTCCGCCGACGAGCGCCATCATCTTCCTGGCCGCCATCTATTATGGGGCGATGTACGGCGGCGCCATCAGTTCGATCACGCTGAACATCCCCGGAGCGTCCACGGCCGTTGCGACCACGTTCGACGGCTACCCCTTAGCCAGAAGGGGAAAAGCCGCAGATGCCCTTGTGACGGCTGCGGTGGCCAGTTTCATCGGCGGAACGATATCCATCGTCCTCTTTACTTTCTTCGCCCCGCCCCTGGCCGAGTTCGCCTTGCGCTTCGGCCCGCCCGAGGAATTCGCCGTCGTGCTGCTGGCGTATGCCACGTTCGCGGGGCTGGGCGGCGAAAGCCCCCTCAAAACGATTATCGCCACCATGCTGGGTCTGCTCATGTCCACGGTGGGCACCGACATCGTGAGCGGCTCGCCGCGCCTGATATTCGGAGGCATTACGGGCTTCTACCACGGCATCAATTTCCTCGTGCTGGCCATCGGCATCTACGGCGTCGGAGAAATTTTCTACACCCTCGAAGAAGGGTTCAAGACGAAAGAGAGATACCAGGCGAAGCTCGGCATTCAAGAAATTATTTCGACCCTGAAGAACCTTAAGCAATGCACCGCCACCATTATGAGGGGTTCTCTTCTGGGATTTTTCGTGGGAATGCTTCCGGCCGCGGGTGCTACGCCCGCGAGCTTCATGAGCTACAGCATCGCGAAGAGGTTTGCGAAAAAACCGGAGGAATTCGGCAAGGGCGCGCTCGAAGGAGTGGCTGCGCCCGAGTGCGCCAACAACGCGGCGAGCACAGGCTCCATGCTCCCCATGCTGACGCTGGGGATCCCGGGTTCCCCGACCACGGCGGTGATGCTCGGAGCCTTGTTCGTGTGGGGGCTCGTGCCGGGTCCCCGGCTGTTCGTCGAAAACGCGGAGTTCGTCTGGGGGCTTACAGGGAGCCTCTACATCGCAAACACGATGGCGGTCATCGTCGCCATTTTCGCCGTCCCCATCTTCATCTGGATGCTCCGGATGCCGATGACGATTCTGGCCCCGATCATTCTGGTCGTTTGTGCGGTGGGTGGATTCTCGCCGACGCAGGATATGTTCGACGTGTATCTGATGTTCATATTCGGCGCGGTCGGCTACATATTCCGCAAACTCGATTATCCCCTCGCCCCGATGGTACTGGCTTTAGTCCTGGGGGGACTGACGGAACGTACTTTCCGCCAGAGCATGATCATGAGCCACGGGAGCCCCGGAATCTTCTTCGACTTCGCCGGGCATCCCATCGCCGCCGTATTGATGATGGTTTCCGTCGTCTTGTTCGTCCTGCCGCTGGTGCCCATGATTTTCAAATTCAGGGTTTCCCGGGAAGGCACCTCGTCTTAATCGAGCAGCGTTCGGTACCCGCAATCACTGACAGGATTCGGAGAATCGCCTCGGTTGTTGAGACAGGAGTCAATTATTCGGCGTTCATCGCGCACCGGAAGCCGATGTTGAAATTCTTGTACCAGGGTTCGAAGCCCTCTCTGGCCGAACACCGCAGACTGTCTTCTATGTAATCCCAGCCGCAGCCCCGCGCGACCTTGGCGGTCCAGGCGTAACCCGCCCTGCGCGGGAGCCAGCCCTCGGTGTTCCCGAAGCGGATCTTGTAGCTGTCCTCGTCGCGGTGCAGGATTTCGTAGCGCTCGCCGCGTTTGACTTCGCCCAGACTCAGATTTCCCCCGCCCGGAACGGCGAATACGGGCACCCTCGCCATCGCCACCTCGAAGGTCGGCTTTTCGAGCCCCTGTGGATTCTCTGCCGGGCCCGTCTGGTAATAAAATCCGTCGAACCAGTCCGACACCCACTCGAAGACGTTTCCGGCCATCTGCACGCAATTGTAGGGAGAGGCGCTTCCCTCGAAATCATTTACGTTGCTCGGGCAGTGAATATCGGTTTCCGTACTCGCGTATACTGCTCGCTCGGGAGAGGGTTCATCCTCGCCCCATGGATACTTGCGCCCATCCGTTCCACGCGACGCCTTCTCCCACTCCGCCTCGGTCGGCAGGCGCTTGCCCACCCACCGGGCATAGGCGTTCGCCTCCTCCCAGCTGATGCTGACGATGGGTTGCTCA
>CAYTSP010000203.1:0-6859 GCA_964440505.1 uncultured Nitrospinaceae bacterium | reverse complement strand
TTTTCAGGGCGGGGGAATGACGAGCGAGGAGGACTTTTTCAACAACCCCGAGTAGCGGAGATTCCCACGCTGAGCGATATTGATAACGAAGCGCGCCCTGCCGCCGGCGCAGTTCTTGTGGTTTTTAAGGGAGATTTGCCGATGTCGGACGCAGAAGTAACCGTTTATTCATCTACTTTCTGAGCGCCGTGCAAGGCGGTGAAAGAGTTTCTTTCCCATCATGGCGTGGCGTACACGGAAAAACTCGTCGACCAGGACGAAGAAGCCCTCGAAGAACTCTTCCAGCGGGCGAACATGCGGGCCACGCCCGTCATATTCATCAATGATGAGAAAGTAGTCGGTTTCGACAGGGCGAAGCTTCAGGCGCTTTTGGGGCTCGCCGCGTGAGCGGGAGGCGAAAGACGCTACCCTGCCCCGGCTGAAGGCAGGAGATACCCGTCCCGTGGGACGCGAAGCCGCGCGATCTGATCGATTGCGGCAACTGAGCGGGCGTCAGGTTCCGCCTGGGCCGGGCGGATGGGGCGGAGGCGCTCACTATCGTGCAGATGGTCTCCTGCCCCCTTTGCGGCGAGCGTATCCCGGTGGATGAGGATACCCCCGCAGGCGCCGTCCTGGAGCATGACGGGAAGAGGCTGCGTCTTACAAAGGAGTTCGGCGCGTTCGCGCTTATGCCTGCGGAATAGGGGGTTGTTGGAAAAGCCTGTTTCGAGATTAGGCGGACACACGGGTCCGCCCCTACAAAGCCCCGCAAATCGTAATGAACCTGTAGGGGCCGCATATATGCGGCCCATGACGGACGGCAAAAAATGCCGGGTCGCATGTATGTCGGACATATATGTCCGACATACACTCTCCCCCAATCCCCCTCCCCAGGGGGTTTTTTCAACAATCCCTCAAGGGGGGAGTGGTTGTTAAGTGCTCTACAGAGGGGGCGGGTTGAGTTCGTGAAAATGAGCGAAGGACATGCAATGCGGGAATCTGTTTTCTTCGCAATGGATTGTTTGATAGAGTGTTCTTGCGCTCATGGAGAGCGCGTCCAGGGAGATGGAGCGCAAGGGAGCAAGCGATGGCTTCTCAACCTCAGGCTACCGTCCGTCCAACTCGGACCGGCAAATTGAATCGGGATTTGCTCGCGCAATTGAAGGAATTTGAAAACACTCCCGAGGAGGAGCGCTGGCCGGACGCAACGTGGCCGAAACCACAAGCATTTCGGGACGCGGAGATTTTCATCCACAAGCTGCCGCTGGATTCGGTTCCCATGCCCGACATGGGACTGGCCGATGACGGGGAAGTCAATTTTCTGTGGAAAAAAGATGGGATTCACGTTGATCTGGGATTTTACGGGACGGGCGCCTATTCCTATTTTGCGCGCGGGAAATCGGGGAACAAAATTTATGAAGAGGATGCTCTCGTATCGGATGATTTTCCCGGTGAAATTCTAGCATTGTTCAAAAACTGACAAGACGTTGCCGCTCCCAGTATTGCACCTCGATGAGTCGAAAAGCGCCGCGTCCGAAATTTCTCCCGGAATCGTTGAAGACGAAGAACATCTGATTCGCGAAATGTTCAACCCGCAACATATCAACGAAGAAGGGAAAGTAATCGAAAGAGCGATTTCCGTGAATGAACTGCTTGCAGACGGTTTTTCCGTACATAGAATACGGTATGTTTCAAAGGAATTCGTGGAAAAATCCATACAGGCGAGATTGTCGAGAAAAAGGAAAGAGCCCTGGACGAGTGAAGGCGTGTCCAGACTAAAGACTCTGGCGGTTCGTCAGATTTTCCTGGACAACGAAAGGGCGTTTGTCGTTATCGATACGGCCACGGAAGACAATCCCGGACATGCGAGCATCTATTTCGCTGCGCCTCAAAAAGGCAAGGCGTATGCGCGCGAGGCGCGTGGCTTCCTTTTGCCGCTTCTTCAAAACGGGATGACCCTGGATGAGGCGTATGAGGGCGCGACCGGTTAGTCATTCGGAGCAACATTGTATATAATCCCTTTTCCTTAATTCTGGAGATTGATAGTGGCTGAACGCGATTTCGAAATCATCATCATCGGGGCGGGACCGGCCGGGCTGACGGCGGGGCTGTATACGGCCCGCTCGAAGCTGAACGTGGTCTGCTATGAGAAGCTCGCGCCGGGCGGTGAGATTCTCAACACCGAGCACGTGGAGGACTACCCGGGCTTCGAACTCGTCGGCGGACAGGAGCTGGCGGCCAAGTTCGCCGATCACGCCATGAAGTTCGGCCTCAAGATCGAGATGGAAGAAGTCACTGAGGTCAGAAAGGACGGGGACGATTTCATCGTCACGACCGACATGGGCGAGCGCCGCTGCGGCGCGGTGATCTACACCCCCGGCGGCTTTCCGAAAAAGCTCGGCATTCCGGGCGAGGAAAAATACGCCGGCAAGGGCGTGAGCTACTGCGCGCTCTGCGACGGCGCGTTCTTCCAGGATGAGGTCATCACCGTCGTGGGCGGCGGGAACAGCGCCGTCGAGGAAGGCCAGTTCCTCACGAAATACGGAACGAAGGTCTACATCATCCACCGCCGCGATCAGTTCCGCGCCCATGCGGTCCTGGTGGACAAGATTCGCGAGAACTCCAAAGTCGAGATCATCACCGACTACGTGGCCGAAGAAGTGATAGGCGATGATCGGGAGATGAAGAAGCTGCGCATCCGGAACGTCAAGACGGACGAGACGAAAGAGATCGACGCCACGGGCCTTTTCGTCTTCATCGGTTTTATTCCGAACACGGATTTGATAAAAGATCACGTGGAAAAAGACGATGCCGGTTTCATCCTCACGGACCAGAACATGGAGACCAACGTTCCGGGCCTGTTCGTGGCCGGTGATTGCAGAAGCCAGTTGATTCGCCAGATCACCAACGCGTCGGGCGACGCGACGACGGCGGCGGTGGCGGCCGAGAAATATCTCGAAGCCCAGGAAGAGGCCAAGAAGGCCGCGGCGGCTTCCTAGAGTTCAAGGCGAGGAGAGGGGAATGGAGTTCACCAGGGGCATACAGAAATTCTTTCTCTGGGACATCGTGAAGGGCATGTCCGCCACGCTGCGGCACATGTTCAAAAAGCCCGTCACGCTTCAATACCCGACGGAGCGCTGGGAGCCGCCCGATCGTTTTCGCGGATTCCTAGGACTCACGCGCGACTTCAAGACGGGCGAGGAGCTCTGCATCGGCTGTCTGAACTGCGAGAAGGCCTGTCCGGTCGACTGCATCACCATCGTCACGGCGGGCAAGGGCCGCGAGATGTACGCCAAGGAGTTCTACATCGACTACATGCGGTGCATGTACTGCGGGCTATGCACCGAGGCGTGCCCCACGACGCCCTTGTCTATCGTCCACACCCACCAGTACGAGACGACCGGCTATTTCCGCGACGATCTCGTCTACGAGAAAGAGCGCCTCTACGACGTCTGGGAGAAAGAGGTGAACTACACCGGCCCCAGGCCCTGGGGCAAGCTGTTCGGCTTGAGAAACCAGGAGGCGGACATGCGGCCTGAAGCTCCTGCCGAGACGGCGCCCGCCGAATAGCGGGCTACCCTGGCGGAATCCTCTTTTGAGTCTGTTCACCGCCGATTTCGACGACATCCGCTCAGGCCGTGTGACGGACGTCTATTTCGAGCGGACCCTCAAGATTCTCGAAGCAAAAGGCATCAGAAAGAACGTGCGCGCGGAATTCGCCGCCAAGTCGCTTCCTTCGGGCTGGGGCGTGTTCACGGGTCTGGAGGAAATCCTGCGCTTACTCGAAGGGTTCCCGGTGGACGTTCGCGCGGTGCCCGAGGGGACGGTTTTCAGGCCCTCCCAGCCCGTTCTGGAAATTACGGGAACCTACAACGATTTTTGCAGGCTGGAGACCCCCATCCTGGGACTGATGTGCCAGGCGAGCGGGGTCGCGACCAAGGCGGCCAGATGCCGCATCGCGGCCGAGGGCAGGCAGCTCGTGAGTTTCGGCGCACGGAGGATGCACCCCGCCATCGCGCCGATGGTCGAGCGCGCGGCCTACGTCGGCGGCTGCGACGGCGTCGCCCTCGTCATGGGAGCCGAGCTTCTGGAGATTCCGGCGGCGGGCACGATGCCCCACGCGCTGGTGATTCTCATGGGCGGCTTCGTCCCTGCGGCGAAGGCTTTTGACGAAGTTATCGAGCCGGAGGTGGGCCGCGTCGCGCTGGTGGACACCTTTGCGGATGAGAGGTTCGAAACCCTGGAGGCGGCACGTGCGCTGACGGATCGCCTCTCGGCCGTGCGGGTGGATACGCCGGCTTCGAGGCGGGGGAATCTCTACGAGATTCTGGAGGAAATCCGCTGGGAGCTCGACCGGGCGGGCTTCCCGAACGTGAAGCTCTTCGTGAGCGGGGGATTGAGCGAGGAGAAGATTCTGGAACTGAACCCCGTGGTGGACGGCGGCTACGGCGTGGGCACGTCCGTCAGCGCGGCGGCCACGATCGATTTCTCGATGGACATCGTCGAGGTGGACGGCGAGGCTATCGCCAAGCGCGGCAAGCGCCCGGGCGCCAAGCATCTGCTGCGCTGCCGCGACTGCGGGGCGGAGCGCGTCATCCCGATGGACAAGCCCTACGGGGATTGCGCGTCCTGCGGCGGTGTGGTGGAGCAACTGCTCGCAAGCGTGATAACCGGCGGCAAACGCACCGCCCCGAGCCCTGCCGCAAAAGAGATCAGAAGCTACGTTTTGCGCCAGATTCACCGCGTGAGCCTGGAGTCATCCGCATGAGCACGGAAAGCGCATGAGCACGGAGCAAACGCAGAGTCAGAGCCGGTTTCAGCCCCTGAGAGATTTCCTCGAACAGCACGAGCGTTTCCTGCTTCTCACCCACGTCGGGCCGGACGGCGACGGCCTCCTTGCGTGCGTCGCCCTCAGCCGCTACCTCAAGGCGGTCGGCAAACACGCCACCGTCGTCACCGAAGACAAGACGCCCGTATTCGTCGCGCCCTTCGATCCGGAGGGCCTCGTGCGATCGCGGGAGGATCTTCTCGCGCAGGAGGACTGGGCGGCGCGCTTCGATGCGTGTCTCATCCTGGACACGGGAAAGGCGAGCCGCCTGGGCAGGCTCGAGGAGCCGCTCAAGGCCGGCGGCCTTCCCCTGGCCGTCGTGGATCACCACATCAGAGAAGAGGACAACATCGACTGCCCCTCCGTCATCGACGCGGGTGCCGCCGCGGTGGGCGAGATGATCGCGGATTACCTGGACGAGGAGGGCTACGCGTTCGATGACTTGCTCGTCACCCGCGCGCTCATGGCGGCCCTCGTCTACGACACGGGCCAGTTCCGCTTCACGAACACGTCCAGGCGCACCCTGAACTGGGCGGCGCGCCTGGTGGAGCTCGGCGCGAGTCCCGGCGAGGCCTACTCGATCTTCTGGGAATCGAACGGCGCGGGCTCGGTGAAGCTGCTGGGCACGCTGATGAGCCGGATGGCGCTCGACTGCGGGGGACGCCTCGCCTGGTTCACCCTGAGCGCGCAGGAACTCGACCGCTTCGGCGTCTCGCGCTCCGAGACGGAGGAATACATTTCGGTTCCCCGCTCGATAGAGTCCGTCGAGGTCATCGCCTTCTTGTCCGAACTCGAGAACGGGCGGATCCGCGTGAGCATGCGCTCGAAGGGCCGGGTGGAGATTCACGACGTCGCCCGCACCTTCGGAGGCGGCGGCCACGCCTTCGCCTCGGGCGCGCGCATGCGGCCCCCTTTAGAGGAGGCGGCGAGGCTCGTCACGGCCGCGCTCGCCGAGAAGATCAGGGCCGTTCTCGGGCCTGATGGATAGCGCCTAGACGCCGAACTCCTTGAACACGCGCAAGGATTCGTCCGTCGCGCCCACGGCGTTGGGAGCGCCCGCGTAGATCGCGCATATCAGGATGATCTCCTGGATTTCCTCTTTCGTCATGCCGATGCGAAGCGCCGCCTTGGCGTGGTAGCCGAACTCCCTGTCCCGTCCCTGGGCGCACAGGACGGAGAGGATGACGGTTTCGCGGGTCTTGTCGTCGATGCCGTCGCGCGCGTAGAGATCGCCGTACACGGATTCGGTGACGAACTGCGCGAACGCGGGGCTCGCCTCCGCGAAAGCCTGGCGCCTCTCTTCTCCTTCTTCGCCGAAGATTCTCGCGCGGGTTCTGAGTCCTCTCTCGAGGCGTGTTTCTTCGCTCATCAAATCGACCTCCTGTCTCGGGATGGGCGAAAAGGCCCATCCGGAAGAAAACGGGCGGCCCCCTCCCGGGGGCTCGCGGGTGGTTTTGCCGGGATGCTTCATGGAGCCTATATTGAATAGCGTAAGTAGGTGTGTATTTCCACGCCATCAGGGAGATTCGACGTGAAACTGGACGCTGTGAAATTCGGACTGGCCGCAGGCATCATCTACGGGGCCATGTTTTTCCTCTACGCTCTTCTGGGCGCGCTGTTCGGCGTGGGCGGGGAGATGCTGAGGATGATAGGCGATTTCTATCCGGGCGTTTCCCCCACCTATCCGGGCGCGATCATCGGCGCGGCCTGGGGGTTCGCGATAGGCTTTTTCTTCTTCACGATCCTGGCGTGGATCTACAACCGCCTGCTGGGCGGGGAGTAGCGGTTTCCTGAAGGGGCTGTTGGAAGAGTCGTGATTTCGCGGTTCGTCTTATAGGGCCGACAAGTGAGGGGTGAGACTTCACTCCCCCCCTTGCGGAAAGCCAACTAAACACTCCCCCTTGAGGGTCATTGACAGCTGATGAATGAGGAAGAACCACTCCCCCCTTGAGGGGGAGTCGAAGAGGCCAAGCCCTTGGGCGAAGGCCGATTCGGTGGGGGGACATGCCACAGAAAAAAACTCCCCCCACCGGTTCGGTTTCGGGCAAAAAC
>CAYTSP010000202.1:0-13124 GCA_964440505.1 uncultured Nitrospinaceae bacterium | reverse complement strand
CGATGATGGATATGAACCGCAAAGAGCCGCGTCGAACGCGAAGAGATTCGCCGCCGAAAACGACGTACTCGCCCTGATCGGCGGAACGGGAACGCCTACGACGAAGCGCGCCGCGCCCGTGCTGCGAAACGCCGGGATTCCACTGGTGGGCGTCCTGAGCGGCGCCGACTTTCTGCGCGACGCCAGGCGGTATCCCAACCTCGTCCACCTGCGGGCGAGCTATTCCCAGGAAGTCCGCGCCCTGGTGGACCACATCGTCCGCGACCACGGGAAGAAGCGCTTCGGCATCATCTATCAGGACGACGCTTTCGGGCGCTCCATATTGAAGAGCTACCGGGCGGCGCTCGCCGGGCACAAACTTCGCGTCCTGGCGAAAGCGAGTTTTTCGCGCAATACCCATGCCGTTCACGCGGGCCTGTTCGTCCTGCAAAAAGCCGACCTCGACGTCTTGATGATCGGCGGGACGAGTGCGGCCAGTACGGAGATCATCAATCTCGCGAACGACCTGGGATATGATTACATCATGACCATTCTGTCCATCGCCCAATCCAAAAATTTGAGGCGGAAGCTGGACGCGATGAGCAGCAAAATTATGATGAGCGACGTGCTGCCGGACGCGAACGACACGAGCAGGAAAATCGTCAGAAGCTATCAGCGCGCCATGCTGGCGAGAGCGGAGAAGATGCGCAATGGTTCTGTTCCGCCCGCCTTCAGCCAGTTGTCTCTGGAGGGCTACATTCTCGGGCGCTTCGTCATCGCCGTGCTGGAACGCACGGGAAAGGAAGTGACGCGCGAGAGATTCCTGCAGCAGGCTCTGGCCTCCGGCGCAGTACTCATCGACGACTGGGCCGTTGAATTCAAGTCCGGGACCAACTTCGGCTCGAAATACGTCAGGATGACCGAGTCTCGGGAGCTGCGACGATCCCACGAAAGGAGAAGGCGGCCTTGAAAAAGGTAGACGAATTTTCCACCGAAGAAGTCGGCGAGGAGTGGCTGCGCGAACTCTACAAAGTCATCGCCCTGCGGCGCGGCACCATGTTCCGGCTGATCACCGAGTCGGGGCGCATGCTGCTCTACGGCAATGCGGGCGGCACCGCGTTGATCATCGGGTTCATGAGCAATACCGCGAAGGCCGAGAACGCCTTCTACCACTGGATGCTCCTGCTGGCTCTGATCGTGTTCGGAACCGGCGTTCTCATGGCGGCCCTCACTCTCGTTCTGGTGACTATGGTCTCGGTGAAGGAAGCGCACGGGGCGGAAGACGGCCTCAAGCAGTTCGTCGATGGTAATCTGGATCGCACGAAAGTACTCTTCACGGTGAAAAGCGAGACGTTTCGCCTCGCGGACTACACCACGGTGGCCGGCACCGTCAGCGCCGCGTGTTTCATGATCGGCGGCCTGGTAAGCCTCTTCCTGTTGATTATCTTCTTCTAGTTTCCAAGTCGTTCGGGACGAGTGACATCTCGAACCGGCCTCACCAAGACATCCTGACCCTGGCAAAGAACGTCCGGCCCCGGACGGAGTCTAGCCTTACGGCCGCGGCGCTCGGGTCCGCGGAATCGACGGAGGGTCCGCGATCCGCGACGTTGAGCACGCCGGCGGCGAGACTCATCCCCTTCACGCCGAAGGGGTTGCGCCAGCGCAACGTGACGTCATGGCCGACCCACGACTCGTAGCGCCCGGTCTCCGAGTCGTTCTCGTAACCCGAAACCATGTGGACGCTCCAACTGGCCGTGAGGCCGCCCCGGCCGGCGCGAAGCGATGCGTAGACCCGGTTGCGCGGATGATCGCCCGACTCCAACCGACCGCCAATCCGCGCTTCTTGCTTGGTCGCGTGGAGCCAGCGCAGGTCGGCAACCAGGTTCGCCCATCCCGCGTTCCAGCCGGCGCGGGCGCGCATATCGATTCCCGCAACGGTCTCTTCGCCTGTGTTCACCAATGGATTTACAATCTGCGTGATCGCGCCGTTCGCGCCCTCGCGGTGGACCGCGGCGCCGGGCGGCAGCGGTTGCCCCTGCGCCTCCATGTCGACGAGCCTTTGCGCCGGGAGCAGCGCCGGATGCTCGGATATCTCGATCTGGAACCAGTCCGCGCTCACGCTCAGGAAGCCGAGGTTCGCCTTCACGCCCGCGCTGAAGGCCTCCGCCTCGTCCGGATCGAGCGCCGGATTGCCGCCGCTCACCATTTCCACCTGGGCGCGATCACATTTCGTCATCGGGTCCGTGTGATTCCTGGTATCGCAGACATAAGGAAAGTAGATGATGTCCGAGGCGTTCAGAGCGGCGAGCGAGGGCGGCCGCCCGCCCTTGTCCCAGGAGCCCCGCAGCGTGAACATCCGGTTCAGCCGGTAGGCGCTCGAAACCTGGAGCGAAGACACCCCGTCGACGTCGTCGAAATTGTCATGACGTCCTGCGAGCGTGACGCTCCAGTCGGGAAGCGGCGGCAGCCGCACCTCGGCGAAACCTGACATGCGCCGGCGCTCGCCCTTGAACGTGATTCCGCCGGACCCCAGCACATCCGCCGCGTCGTGGGTGTCTCCGAAAACGAAAGCGTGCGTGTAACCGCTGTCGTCGTGCTGTCTCTCATCGTCGATCTCCGCGCCCGCCGCCCAGCGCACGTCGCCGCCGGCGAGCGGAAAAGCCTTGCCGTCCAGCGAGGCCCGGAGAACCTTGTGGGTAATGCCGTGGTGGTGATCCAGCCGCAGTGCGGACGCGCGAAGGGCCTCGAGGTGTGTGGGCGCGCTCGAGAGCGGATTCTCGAAGTCGTAGATCCCCAGGGCGGAGAGCCACCCGATCTCGCTCTCGCTCACGAAGGTCTCGCCGTTTTCTACCTCCTCGAAACGGTAGGCGCGCAGGTGAACGTCATAGCCGACGCCGCCTGGAAGTTTCCCCTTGACGCCGAGCGTGACGTCGAATTCGTCCAGCTTCGAGCGCCAGTCTCGATTGCCGTGGCCCACGAAGCGGTGGTACAGGAGCACCGCGGGCGGCGCCTCGCCGATTTCGGGATAGGCGTCGAGGAGCCGCTCCTGGAGCTCCGGGGAGGCGGGAATAACGAAATCGCCGACGGAAGGAGCATAGCGAAAGGACATGTCAGCCCGCGCGATCCGGGTGTGGAGATAGATATCGGATTTCTCGCCGAACGGGTGGTCGAAGTTGACGAACGTACTCCAGCGCCCGAAGTCGGCCGTCTCCCATGCGATATCGGCGTAGGCGTAACCGCAGCCGGAACCCGGGATGCCTGCCGGGTTCATGAGAGGCCCGACATAGCCACCCCCGCTGCACTCGCCTATCGGCCGGGCAACGAGGCCCGTTTCGGTCGGAATGAACAGCGTGTTTCCGCCGATGGAAACACCGGACGTATCGGCGAATTCGCCACCGGGCGTCCATTTCGCCCGGCTGTATTCCCTGTCCGCGCTCCGTATCTCCTGGCGGCGGTACGCGTCGAAGCCGATCATGAGATTTCCGCGTCCGAGCGCGCCTCCCCAGAGGAAGCCGCCCTGGCCGAGGTCGGCGCCCCTGGCGCTCGGTTGCTCGCCGCTCGCCTGTACCTCGAATCCCTTGTAATCGCGCCTCAGCACGATGTTGATCGCGCCGGCGACAGCCTCGCTCCCGTGAATGGCGGTGGCGCCGCTGCTCAGTATCTCGACCCGTTCGACGGCCGATAGCGGGAGAAACTCCAGGACGTAGGTCGTGTCTGGGTTGGGAATGCGGCGACCGTCGATGAGAAAGACGGCGTGGGAACTCCCGAGAACGAGAGGCCGGTGAAGGCCGAAATCGTTGTATGCCGCGCGACCCACCAGAAGATCGTAGAGGTCCGTCATGCCGGAGAGCGCAATGTCTTCGCGGTCGATGATCGTCACGGGGCGCGCCGCGTCCGCAAGGGAACCGGGGATACGGCTGGCGACCGAAACCGCGCGTTCCGCTGCCGTGGCCCCTCCGGGGACCGCGACGAAGGCCGCCATGATAACCAGAGCGGCGGCCAGGCGAAGCCACCCCCTATCGCCTCGTTCACGCATGGACATACTCGAACCTCCTGGAAAAACGGCCGCGTTCACGACAATCCTTGCTTTTGCCATGCCGACTCGTCACGCCAATCTTGCGCAATTTGATGACGATAGCATTCCACTCTCGTCAAAGTCCACATTTTCGTGACCTGCTCGGTGCGGGGCGCGATGCGAACGGCATCGTGAAAACATGAAGGAACGAACGCCGGCCCATGACTCGTACTCCGGCGCGGCGAAGAGGCGTCCGGCCATCGCCATCGTGCGCGTCGCGCGGGGTCAATCCCGATCCTGCATTGTAAAGCGAATCGATGCGGGCCGGCGGGATCAGCCCTCGTCGAGGTTGCCCGCGGCGGGCTGGACGGCCACGTCCATGGCGTTCAGGAATGCCCGCCCGATCAGGTCCATCATCCGCACCAGCTCGAGCCGGGGCGCAGCCTGTGCCGCCTCGTCGGGGGACAACAGCGGGCCGATGAGGCCGCAGCCGTCCGCGAGGGTGATGATGACGATATCCTCAGGGGCGGGAATCACCTCACTCAAGAGCACCGTTCTGATCCGTTCCACCAACGCACGCTCGGCCTTCTCGTCCACGACCAGATAGCGTTTCACCCCGAATATCCAGAGGAAGCGGTCATCCTTGAGTTCCAGGACGCCGTTCCCGATGAGCCGCTCCAATGCGGTTTCGCGGATTTCGTCGGCGTGCCGGGTGGCGTGATCCACCCAGTAGAGGGCGTTATGGGTCGTTTCCGCCCGCGCAATCTCGGCGAGCATCGGATCGAGCAGCGGGTCGCCGAGCGGCGTCGAGTCGGTGAGGAACAACCCGTCAGGGTCGGTGTCGACGCGGTTCTCGAGCGCGAGGTCCATCAACACGGCGGCGCCGAGCGCGGCCCGCACCAGCCATTCAGCCGCCCGCGAGAGCGTTCCGTCCTCGGCGCGGAGCAGGAGAAGGAGTTCTTCGGCGAATCTCATGGCCCGGCGCTCCCTGTCAAGGTCAGGCTCAGGATAAAGTAGAAGAGCACCGCGAGCGCGGCTCCGGCGGGAAGCGTCACGATCCAGGACACGAAGATCGTGCGCACCACGCCGAAGTCGAGGGCGCCCACGCCACGGGCCAGCCCGACCCCGATCACCGCGCCCACGAGCGTCTGCGTCGTCGATACCGGCAGCCCCGTGCCGCTCGCCACCACCACCGTCGATGCGGCGGCGAATTCGGCGGCGAACCCGCGGCTCGGCGTAAGCTCCGTGATCTTCCTCCCGATTGTCGCCATCACCCGGTAGCCGAACGTCGCCAGGCCGACGACGATGCCGACGGCGCCGACCAGCAGGAGCCAGGGCGGAACCGTCGACTTCGAGGCGACCGCGCCGGTCGTCACCACGCCGACGATAGCGGCCAGCGGTCCGATGGCGTTGGCGACGTCGTTGGAGCCGTGGGCAAACGCCATGCCCGATGCGGTGACGATCATCAGGGCGCCGAACGCCCGCTCGACGTTGGTATAGCGCGACCCTCCCCCCGAGTGAGAGTCGCCGCCCTCGAAGCTCATGCGATTGATGACGGCGCGGCCGACGCACGCGACGACAGCGGCCAGCAGCACCGAATAGAGGATCGCCATGGGCGTGCTGAGGTCGAGGCCGACGTGCTTCAGGCCCTTGACGAACGTCACGACCGAGGTGATGAGCACCGCGGCGAAGATGTATACGGGCACATAGCGGCGTGCGTAGACGGCGGGATCGTCCTTGTTGAAGATCAGCCACTGCACGCTCAGAACCAGCAGAAACGAGATCGCTCCGGCGATGACGGGCGTGACGACCCAGCTCGCGACAATCTGCGCCACGCCCCACCAGCGGACGGCCTCGAACCCGACCGCCACCACCGCGAATCCGATGATCGCGCCGACTATCGAGTGCGTGGTCGAGACGGGCCAGCCGTATCTGGAGGCGACGGTCAGCCAGACGGCGGCCGCCAGGAGCGCCGACAACATGCCGATGACGAGCAGGTCCGAATCGTGCCCGAGCGCATCCGCGTCGATGATGCCCTTGCGGATCGTCGAGGTCACTTCGCCGCCGGCCAGAAACGCCCCGAGGAATTCGAATACGCCCGCGATTACGATGGCGGTGCCTACGGTGATGGCCCCTGAGCCGACCGACGTTCCCATCGAATTCGCAACATCGTTGGCGCCGATCCCCCAGGCCATGTAGAGACCGGAGCAGACAGCCACGATCAGAATGACGGTGAGGTTCGCTTCCACGGAATGCCCTTTCCTGGAGGTTACGGCGAACGGAACGCTCGGCGCCTTCCGGCCATGTTGGCCCCCGGTGGGCGCGTAGAGGAAAACGACGGACCAATCGTCAGAGTCGCTAACGCCCACTCCGCGGCAATGCTCTTGGCCTCTTCGACCGACCCGCGGCGGATTGTTCTGGTGGGAATGTTAGCACACGGGCGGTTGCTTCACCAAGTTTTTCGATTGGCGGAGCGAAGCCGGACGGGCGGCCTGGCGGGTAGGGGGGGCCGCGGCGATGCGGAGGAGTACGATCCGGTCCGACTCAGTCCAAGTTCCGCCGACCCGTACTACGCCAGTACAGATTCACCAAGTGAGAGAAAACCTTAATGATGATTTATATATTTCTGAAATAAATAGAGTTATCAATTTTATCTCGAATCGGAATTCACAAAGTATATGCCCAATGAGATGAGAACGGCCCCTCCGAGCATAAGCATCGTCAAAGGTTCCGCGAGCAGCAAGGCGCCCGTCAGCACCCCGAACACGGGCGTCAGGAACATGAACACGCCCACGCGGCTCGCCGGGTAGTCCGTCAGCAGCCACAGCCAGGGGATCATGGCCAGTCCCGTGCCGATGAGGCCGCTGTAGCCCACGCCGGTGAGCACGTTTGTATCGGTGAGGTCGGGCCAGGGCTCGCCCAGAATCGAGGCGACGATAAAGAACGGGAGCACGGCGAGAATCTGCGTCCAGGCCGTGATCCTGAAGGCGTCGAAGCTCCTTAACCTCATCTTCAGGAAAACCGACTGCACCGCCCATATCACGGCCGCCAGGACGACGACCGCGTCTCCGTACCAGGTGGAGCCGCCCGCCGAGGAGAGCTTGTCGCCGAAGAGGAACATCATGCCCAGGCTGGCGGCGATGAAGCCCGAAACCGCGCGAACGCCCACTCGCTCATGAGGCAGAATCCACGCCGCAAGCGCCGTCAGGAGCAGGGGCTGGGAGTAGAGGAACAACGAGGCGCGCCCGGCGGTGGTGTGATCCACGCCGTGGTAGTAGGTAATGAACATCAAATTGTGCAGGCAGGCGTTGATCCAGAAATCGCGGCTCTCCCCCCTCCAGGCCGGTCGCGGCGGCAGGACCGGCATTTTCCGGGCGAACATGATCAGAAAAACGCTGGCCGAGGAAATGATGCCCCGCAGCCAGAGGAACGTGAAAGGCTCCACGCCGCGCAGGCCTATCTTGGCCGCCGGAAAACTCAGGCCCCAGAGAAAAGTGACCGTGAAGACCAAAACGAAAAATCGCAATTCCTGCCTACCCTTTCAGGGAATCCGCTGTATATCGGGAATCACACGGCGGGTGAGATTCAGGACACGCCCTTAGCTATCAGATTCTTTTTTCTTGGGAAACGGCTCTAGGGCCTTTAAATCCACTTTCTGCTCGAGCTCGTCGTGGCAGGCGTCACAGCGCGGCTGCGCCGTTGCCGCCACCATGAGCCCTTTTTCCCTCTCCCCGCCCAGGCGGTGGCCGTTATGGCACTGTACGCAGTCCGCCTTGAGCTCCGCGTGGTCCGAGATGGCGTGAAACGCGTCGTCGGCCAACTCCAGGAGACGCTCCTCGTCGTGACACTTCACGCAGTCCTTGTCGAGGATGGGATGGAAGACGCGCGAGGGCTGCTCGTAATCACCGATGATGAATTTGTAGAGATCCTTGTTCGCGAGAATCGTCGTGCGGATCATCCCCGTGATGCCCTCTTCCCCGTGGCAGGAGATACACTTCACCCCGCCTGCGCTCTTGTGCCACCCGCCCAGCGTCTTGACCATGTTCTTGGCGCGCGCGCCGTCGTCGAGATAATCCTGGTGATCCTGGAGATGGCAGACCGTGCAAAACGGATCGTAGGACTCCACGGCGCGAATCCCGTACAAACTGCCGACCCCGAGCAAGGGTGACAGCAAGACGAGCAGGATCAGCCATCGCCACCAGCGTCTCCGGGAGCTTCGCATTCAGGTTCTCCTTACCGCAAACACGCTCACGCTTCACCCCTTGGATGGAAAAACTACCTTCCTCATTATAGCGCGATTTGCTAGGATGGTTCTTGACGACAGGAGGTTGATTTAATGGCCAGAACGAGATTCACCACCAAAAGACGCCGCCCGGGACGCAGGAGCGCACCACAAACGCCTGCCCCCACCGGCGAAAGCGCAAAAGATGTCGCCGCGCGCCTCAAGTCCTCGGCGAGCGTAGGGAAGAGTGCGCAGGATTACAGGCGCAAATCGCTCGAAATTCACGGCTGGTTCTGCGCGAAATGCGGCCGGGATTTCGATGAAAACAATCTCCACATCCTGACGGTCCACCACCGAGACGGCGATCACAAGAACAATCCGCCCGACGGGAGCAACTGGGAGAATCTGTGTGTGGATTGCCACGAGGATGAACACTCCCGCGACATGCTGGGGCGCTACCTGAGCGATGACCGCTAAAAACCCTCATCAAACACGCTCATCATCATGATACTGTCGGTCAAGCCATCCATAGCCAAAGGGACTACCGGCGTTCCCGGCTCGAAATCCCACTCCATCCGCGCCGTCGCGTTCGCATCTTTGGCGTCGGGGAGGAGCGCGATATTCAACCCGTTAGATTCTGCGGACGGCCTATCGGCGGCAAGCGTCTACGGGAGCCTCGGCGCCGAGATACGCAAGGAAGAAGAGGTCTGGTCCGTGGAAGGCTTCGGCGCGCAACCCAAAGTCCCTCACGGGATTCTCGACGTGGGGAATTCAGGAACCACCTGCCGGATGGCGCTCGGCACTGCCGCCCTGATACGGGAGGGCGCCGCGCGCTTCGACGGCGATTCCCAGACCAGAAAACGCCCGATGGGGCCGCTGCTGGACGCGCTTTCGAACCTGGGCGCAACGGCGCTATCCAGCAACAACGGCTACCTCCCCGCCACGGTGGGCGGCCCGTGGCGCGGCGGCCGGACGAAAGTCGATGGGGCGACCAGCCAGTTCACCTCCTCCCTGCTGTTGAACGCGCCTTTCGGCGAGGAAACGAGCATCATAGAGCCGATAGATTTGAACGAGCGCCCCTACGTCGAGATGACGCTATGGTGGCTCGATCGCCTGGGTTTGAAATACGAGCGCGATGAATACCGCAGCTTCAGCGTCCCGGGCGGACAGACGCTCTCGGGATTCGAGATCACCGTGCCCGCCGATTGGAGTTCGGCAGCATTTTTGGTGGCCGCCGGCGCGCTGCCGGGCGGCGACGTTACGCTCCAGGACCTGGATCTCGACGACTCACAAGGCGACAAGGAAATTCTCCGCTTCGTCGAGGAAATGGGCGCTGATATTCTCATCACGGAGGACGGTGTACGCATCCGCGGCGATGCACTGCGCGGAGGGGAATTCGATTTGAACGCGACGCCCGATCTCTTGCCCGTCATGGCTGTTCTCGGTGCGTTCGCAGACGGGGAGACCAGACTCCTCAACACGCCCCAGGCCCGCATCAAGGAAACCGACAGAATCTCCGCTATGCGCGAAGTCATCGAAACGCTGGGCGGCGAGGCGAGCGAACTGGCGGACGGCATCATCATCCAGGGCGGTGGACTCAGAGGCGGAGCCGTTCATGGATTCGGCGACCACCGGATCGTCATGTCCGCCGCCGTTGCCGGGCTCGCTGCGCCGGAGGGAGTATCGGTCGACACGGCGGAGGCGATGGCGGTAACATTCCCTGATTTTAGCGAGCATATGGCTTCACTTGGCGCGGACATGGAGAAGAGGGATTCACCCGATGCCGATATATGAATACGAGTGCAGGGAGTGCGGCTTCGTCTCCGGCCATCTGGTGATGAAGCCATCAGACAGGAGAAAACTCACCTGCCGCTCCTGCGGGAACAAGAAACTGAGAAAAATCATGTCGCGCTTCTCCTCGCATCAGACCGAAGCCCAGCGGCTCGATTCGTTCGACCCGTCGAAGCCGCAGGACGGGTCTTTCTACAAAGACGATCGCAACATCGGGCTCTGGGCCCAGAAACGCGCCCAGCAGTTGGGCGTCGACCTGGGCGATTCTTTTGGTGAAACCCTGGAAAAGGGGCGCTCGAAGAAAATTCTCGACAACCTTTGAGGCCGTTTTGAACACTGAAACGAAGATGAGCGATGCGCTTCGTAAGGAGGCTGCGCCGCTTTGGGAAAAAATTCATGCGCATCCCTTCGTCCGGGGCATCGGGGACGGCACGTTGCCGCTTGAGCAATTCCGCTTCTACATGTGCCAGGACTACATATTCCTCAAGGAATACAGCCGCGTCATCGCCCTGGCCGTGGTGAAAGCACCCGAGCTGGCGGAGATGGGGCGTTTCGCCGACCTGCTGAACGCCACGCTGAACACGGAGATGGAACTCCACCGGGGATTCGCGGCGAAATTCGGCATCTCGAATGATGAGATCGAGGCGACGAAGCCTGCGCCCACATGCAAGGGATACACCGATTTCCTGCTCGAGGCGGCCTATTCGGGCACGTTCGGAGAGGTCGCCGCCGCCATGCTGCCCTGCCAGTGGGACTACGCCATCATCGGCGAACTGCTTGCCGCCAGAGGCGTCCCCGAAAACGCGCCGCTCCACGCCGAGTGGATTGAGACCTATGCGTCTCAAGAGTTCGCGCAACTGGCCCGCTGGCTGCGCGAGATGTTCGATGAGGCCGCATCGACGGCGGGTTCCGCCGAGCGCGAGCGCATGCGCGCGCATTTCCTGATGGGTACGAGGTATGAGTACCTCTTCTGGGATATGAGCTGGAAGATGGAGGAGTGGCCCCTGTAGCCCAGGCCCGCCTGTCGAGAGAGCGTATGACCCCCAGAACGCGAAAAGACATCCCCAATCCTGCGCGGTGCACCTGGGCCGAGGGCGACCCGGTGATGGAGAAATACCACGACGAGGAATGGGGCTTTCCCGTCCGTACGACCCGGAAACACTTTGAACAACTGACGCTGGAAATCTTTCAGGCGGGCCTCTCCTGGCGCACGATACTGCACAAACGCGAGGCGTTCAGAAAGGAATTCATGCGGTTCTCGCCCGAAAAAGTCGCCCGTTTCACCGAAAAGGACATCGAGCGCATCCTCGGAAATCCGGGCGTGGTGCGGAACCGCAAGAAAATCGAGGCGGCCATCGAGAACGCCGGGAGATTCCTCGCCATCCGGAAGAAACACGGCTCGTTCAACCGCTATCTCGCCTCGCTGCCGGACGATCTGCCCGCGCTGCAAAAGATATTCCGCGCGGAATTCGTCTTCATGGGGCCCAAGATTGCGGAAGCCTATCTCGAGAGCGTCGGCAGGATACCCGCACCCCACGACCCGCGCTGCTGGCGCGCAAAATAAAAATAGTTAATTGTCTTTATATCAATAAGTTATATGGATATTCCTGAAGTATATGTTCATATCTGACCGGCCTTTCGTTCCGCCTGTTTCGCGTTCAGGAACTCCCCGTGCGGTCAACCTGAACTCGCGAATCCGGGGGAATTCCGCCCCCGCAACTCCCCGCATTTGCCGTTACCAAAGGCCTGGCGGGCCATGGCAGAATTCCCCTGCGCCGCGACCCGGCGGCGCCATTTCCAGAGAAAATAAATGGCCGGAAATTTACCGAAAAACCCCGTGAATTTATCTGAATTTATCGAATTATCCAGAAACTAGGCGCTGGTGTTGATTTTCCCACAATTGCAGAAATTCCTCTAAAGTATTGATATCTTATCCTGTATTCATATTATGTTCATACCTGTGGGGGAATTGTAAAATGAAATCAAAGAGCTTGTAATCAAAACGCAAGCGGGTTCATTCCAACCCCTGCGCATCCTAGCGGGCGCGTGTCGAGGTAAGCGGTGTAAGCATTCGGTGGCAGGGTGATGGCCTGTCTTTCTCATCCTGGATAATCGAAGAGATTCCCTTGAGGCTCTGGTAACATCTTCCGGCATGTGGTAAACAAGTCGGCATGAAGATTTGCACGGAAGCTTTTCAGGCGGAAGTTTCGTTGGCCGAGAGGCCGGATGACGGATGGCCTCATCTCCCCGGGTTGCCCGCCACCGCAGAGGCATACTGGCGTTCGCTGTACGAGCGCGAGCGTGCTCGCGCGGAGGAGGCGGAAGGGCGCTGCGAGGAGTTGCGCCGGGCCGAGGTGGCTTCGCGCGCGCGGGCGGGTTCGCTGAAGTGGTGTCTCGACAACTGTCGGAGGAAGCTTGCCGCGAGCGTGGGGAAGTTGAAGGAAGTCCGCCGCGCCGCGAAGCAGGACGTCGGGGCGCTCGAGTCGGAGGTGGCCCGTCTGGAGAAGCTTCTTCGCAAAGCCGGCGTCGAACCTGGGGAGCCCAGCCCGCTCGAGTCGCTGCGCAAGGAGGCCGCCCGGTTGCGCAGGGAGATGGCCCGGTTGAACAAGGCCCTCTCGGGCGCGTTGCTTCCGAAGGAGGCCGCCCGGCTGCGCCGGGTCGTGGAGAGGCGGGAGAAGACGATCGAGTCCCTGCGCGCGGAAGTCGGTGGTCTGCGCGAGAAGGTCAAGGGGCTGGAGAATCGGCTGTCCCTGGAGAAGATGGAGGCGAGGTTCCAGAAGAAGACCGTCGACCGCCGGGAGGAGGAGATCATTGATCTCTGCGGGAAGCTGCGGGAATCGCGCGAGGAATTGCGTGTCTCTCTCCGGGCCGCAGGCAGAGTGAAGGAGGGGCTGAAGGCGCGGCTGTTGCGCGCGAAGGAGGCGGCGCGCTCGATGTCGTCTCGCCGGGACGCGGAACTCCGCAAGGCCCTGGGGCGGTCGCGGCGCCAGAAGACGGCGCTCGGGTCGCTGTCGAGGGAGAACGCGCGGTTGCGCCGTGCGCTCCGCAGGTCGGAGACCCGCCGGGCGCGGCTGGAGGCCGAACTCGCGAAGCTTCGCGCCACGGGAGCGGCGCTGG
>CAYTSP010000201.1:0-2535 GCA_964440505.1 uncultured Nitrospinaceae bacterium | reverse complement strand
CCCCCCTGACAAGGGGGGGTAGGGGGGGTTGTCTTTAGGGGCTTGTTGAAAACCGGAAACTTCAAGTCGCCTTCTTGAAGAAACCCTCCACGGGGAGTTCCGCGCCCACGCCCTGCGCCTTCGCGCGGCGGTAGAGTTCCGCGCCCAGGGCCACGTCCTCTATCGCGACCCCCTGGCTCAGGAACAGGTTGATCTCATCATCGGACGCGCGCCCGGGCATGGCGCCCGTTGCGATCAACCCGATCTCCGAGACCTGGCCCCACTGGATGACGTTAGCCCTGATGGCGCCGACCAGATCGCCGCTCTCGAATTCGGCGCCCTCGAGGTTATCGGTCACGATTCTCCCCCTCGCCGCGCGGCGGAACGTCTCGTCGTCCACCTCGCGGTTCGTGATGCGGTTCGAACCCGCCGCGATGACCGTCGCGCCCGGCTCCAGATCGCTGCCGTCAAAAACCGGTTCGCGCGCCGTGGTGATGGTGCACACGATCTGCGAGCCTCTCACCGCCTCGGTCGCCGATTCCACCGGAACGAGCTCCGCACTCACCTTGTTCTGCATCGCGCTGACGAATTTTTCCCGCTTCTCGGCGCGGCGGCTGTGGACTTTCACGGTTTTAAGTTCGCGCGCGCAGCAGAGAGCTTCGAGTTGCGACCTCGCCTGCCAACCCGTGCCGATCAGCCCCGCCACCGAAGCGTCTTCTCTCGCCATGTATTTCGCGGCGACGCCGCTCGCCGCTCCGGTGCGCATCTGCCCCTGCACGTTCGCCTCCATGAGCGAGAGCATCTCGGACGTGTTCGCATCCCACAACAGGAAGATGAACCGCACGCCGATACCCGGAAACGTGGTGTAGGCCTTGAGGCCCAGATAGCCCTCGTTTTCATCCACCATCCCGCCGAACATGACGTGCATCGTGCCCTTGGGGAGGAAAACCCGCCGCCTCGGCTGATTCGGCGCGCGTCCTTCCCCCTGGGCCTTGAAGCATTTCTCCACCACGTCCATCACATCGGACATGTTCACCAGACTCTTGACGTCGGATTCACTCAAATAAAGCAACGATCCTCTCTCCTCTGTAATTCAGGATTTACAAAAACCAGGACAGTTCAGGTCAAAGCGACACTCGAAAAAGTGACCGTACCGTTCGGGTCCGGCCACTGGGAATAGCGGAGCACTTCTCCCTCGCAGTCATCCAGAACGCGCAGCATGGTGTAGATGGGCGCCAGGCCGCACACGTTTCTCGCATCCCCATCCTCGGCCACGCTCCAGTAAAACGCCTCCGCATCCCCGCGGCGCACCGCCTCCAGGGATTTCCCGTCCGCCCGGGCGAGTTCTTCGAGGCGCGCCTCATCCACGGGGTTTTCATCGCCGAACTGGGGGCCGACGTGGGCGAAATCCACGCTCGCGATGAGACAAACCTTCCCCCCGTTTTGGTGGTACGCCCCAATCGTCTCCTTGAGCGCGGCGACGAAAGCCTCCACCTGCGCATCGCCCCGGGGAGAGCGCCCCTCGGCCACGAACGGGTGGAACGAACCCACCAGGATGGGAACGAACCGGACCGGCCGAGCGTCCGCAAAGAGATATTGAAGAAAAACCGCCTGAAACTCGATGGAGTGCTCGCCGCGATGCGCGAACTCGTCCTGAAAGGCGTTCACCTCCAGCCGGCCCGAAAGTTCCTCCACGAACCCTGCGTTCGCCTCCAAAACCCCGAAAGGCGTCTCGAAAGATTTGTCCGTGAGGGTATAGATGTATTTTGTCGGAGCGTGGACCGTTCCCAGAACGACGAACAAATCGGCGTCGGCTCGTTCCGCGATGGACTTATACGCCCATGCGAAGGTGGCGCCGCCGCGGTGAAAATCGATATGCGGGGCGACTACGCCCCGAAGCGGTTTGGCCGGAGAGGACGAATTTTTCACGGGCATCCCCGGACCTTCGGCGCCCGTGAAAAAACCATCGATATGAGAGCGCAGACGCGCCGGATCCGCATCGTAGCTTTTTCCCGCCAGAAAACCCGGCCGCACCGGATCGCTCAAGTAGGCATCCCTGAGCGATGCGCTCCAGGAGGCGAACCCGTCTCCTTCGAGGAAATGGGCCTCCTCGAGACTCGATACCATCGCCCGGTAGCTTTCTTCTGAGACATCCATCCCGTGGCGGGATTTACACTGCGCCTTGATATCTTCAAACGTGTGGCGCCCATCGAGCAGGCTCAGCACGGGAACCAGCGCCATGGGGGCAAACAAAACCGCCTCGCTGAGACGATGCGGATCGCTCAGCCTCAACATCCTCTGGCCCTGATGTTCCGCAGGAGTGGCCTCGACGGGCCTCAGCTTCAATCGCTGCGACGAATTACCCAAAACACTTCACCCCCTGCCTTGCTCGGCATATCGTCCAAAAAACGGAGCGCAAGAAATCCCGATGATCGACACAACCACCAGCGTATAAAATCCCGGACCGAACGACCCGGCCCAATCCCTTATCGCGCCAATCGTCCAGGGCCCGACGAAGCCGCCCAGATAGCCTACGCCGATGATCAGCCCGCCCGC
>CAYTSP010000200.1:0-3833 GCA_964440505.1 uncultured Nitrospinaceae bacterium | reverse complement strand
GGCGATTTTCTTCGGGCGAATCCGGTCCGTGAGGCCGATGGCCGATACGCGAAGGCTCACGGCCTGAACCCTTTCCGCCTCATCAGAGTAGCTGTACTGGCGCAGGTGCGCTTCGTGAAATGCCCTTCGCGCCTTGCCTAGCCATGCGGGACTTACCTTGCCGCCTGGCAGCGGCACGTTGATCTCGTAGTTCTGAAGCGGGTAGCGCAGGTCGGCCGAGCGCACGAGGGTGCGTCTCAATCGGGGCGCTTTCTCGGCCCTGAGCCATTCGTCCGCCTCCGATTCGAGATCGGCCATGAGGGCTGCGATTCGCTCCGCGTTCTCCGCATCGAGGCTCATCCGGGTGGTGGCCGTGAAGTCCGCTCTCAGGTCCGCCCATAGCAGGCCGAGGGCTGAGAAAACGCCCGGCGCCTCGGGGATGATGATGCGCGGAACCCCGAGTTCGTCCGCCAGGTCCGCCGCGTGCAGGGGACCGGCCCCGCCGAAACTGATGAGCGCGAAACCGCGCGGGTCATAGCCTCTGGCGACCGAGACCACGCGCAGGGTGCGGACCATGTGCGCGTTGACGACTTCGATGACGCCTGCGGCGGCTTGCATGGTGGACAGGCCGAGCGGGCGGGCTATCTTCTCTTCGATGGCTTTTTCCGCAATTTCGAGGTTGAGGCGGGATTCACCGCCTACGAAATAATCGGGGTTCAGGCGGCCCAGGACGAGGTTCGCGTCCGTGACGGTGGGTTCCTCGCCCCCTCGCCCGTAGCAGACCGGGCCGGGTTCGGAACCCGCGCTGTGGGGACCGACCTTCAGAACGCCCACGCCGTCCACCGAAGCGATGGAGCCGCCGCCCGCGCCGCATTCGGTGAGATCGATGACGGGCGTCTTGACGGGATATCCCGTGAAGCGCACCGCCAGGGACTGGTGCACCCCCATCCCGATCTCGTATTCGGTGGTGGTCTTGTAGGCGCCGCCCTCGATGAGGCTCGCCTTGGCCGTGGTGCCGCCCATGTCGAAGGAGATGACGTCGGGCTCTTCGATCTCCCGCGCGAGAACGGCCGCGGCGATGACGCCCGCCGCGGGACCCGATTCGATGAGCGTGTGGGGGCGCTCGCGCGCAGAGGCGGGCGACATCAGCCCGCCGGCGGAGTTCATGATGAGGAGTTTTTCGGGGCGGTGGCCGAGGTTGGCTACCTCATCGTGCAGTTTTTCCGTGTAGCGCGCGAAAATGGGTTTCAGGTAGCCGACGAGCGCGGCCGTGCTGGTTCGTTCGAACTCGCGGAACTCGGGCGTTATGTCGGAAGAAGCGACGATGTGGCGGCCCGGAAGCGCGCGAACCAGGTATTCTTTCACGCGAAGCTCGTGGGCGGGATTCACGTAGGAAAACAGCAGCGCGATCACCACAGACTCGGCGCCCGAGGCGTCGAGCGCGCCCGCGAGGCGGCCCAGTTCGGTTTTCGTCAGTCTGGTGACGACCTCTCCGTTCCACGCCAGCCGCTCGTTCACCTCGAAGCAGAGCCGCCGGGGGATGAGGGGCCTGGCCTTTACTTCCTGCAGATTATACAGGCTCGGCCTGCGCTGGCGGGCGATCTCGAGGATGTCCCGAAACCCCCGGGTGGCGACCAGGGCGGTGCGCGCCCCCTTGGATTCCAAAACGGTGTTGGTGGCCACGGTGGTGGCGTGGAGGATACGCCCCACCTCTTCGGGCGATATGCCTTGCGTCGCCCTCAGGAGTCCGTCTATGAAACAGCCCTCCAGGTTCACCGGCGTGGTGTCCACTTTATGGGAGGCGATGAGTCCCTCTTGTTCTCCCATGAGGACGACGTCGGTGAACGTACCGCCGATGTCGACGCCGACGCGGTATTTTTCTTTCTTCCCGGGAGCCATGCTAGAGCGTCTCCTTGCGTTCCAGCGCTTCTTTGACCAGGGCTGCGGGATAGGAAGCCCTGGCGTATTCGAGCGAAATCTTCCCGTCCGCGAGGTCGGCCGCCAATTCCTCCGGGGAATGCCCGGCCGGGTCGCCGTATCCGCCGGCCCCGGCGGATTGGCACCTGAGCACTTCGCCCTCCCGCACTTCGTGAGGACCGCCCTTGCTCGGCAGTTTCTCCTCATCAGGTTTTCCGGGATTTTTCAGATGGACTCCCCGGGCCCCCTCCTTGCCGCCGTACAGGGGCCAGGGAGAAAAGTCGTGCCTGTCGGCGTGTGCAATGAAGCCCGTGTCGCTGAGCATCAGAAAGTCTTTTCTCGTGGCGAGTCCGCCCCGGCGGCGTCCCGCGCCGCCGCTGTCGGGCACGAGTTCGAAGCGCTCCACGCGGATGGGGTATTCGCTCTCCAGGATCTCGACCGGCAGGTTCGGTATGTTGTTCGTGTGAATCTGGACGGCGTCCATGCCGTTGCTCGTCTCGCGGCCGCCCATGCCGCCGCCGATGCCGTCGATGCAGATGAACGGCCTGCCCCGGATGGCGTCGAAGCCGTGGATGTTGATGGAGGTGGTGCCGTGGCCGCAGGCGCATACGCGCTCGGGCGCCACCTTCGACATGACGCCGATGAGCAGGTCGGCCAGCCGCTGGCAGGTGGTGCCGCGCCCGCCCACGGGCGAGGGCGGGCTGGGGTTCACGATGCTCTCCTCGGGTGCTACGAGCCTCACCACGCGTTCGAAAGCCGCGTTCGACCAGAGTTCGGGGTCGATGGTCGCCTTGAGCGCGTAGGCGACGGTGGCGAACAGCGCCTCAAAGACGACGTTCACGCCGCCCGTTCTCTGCCGGCTCGAACCCGTGAAATCGAAAACCATGTGGGGCTCGGGCTTGTGGGAGATGGTGAGCGTCACCTTGAGCGGCACCGGGCCGGGCACGTGGGCGTCGTCGTCGAGCTGGTCCTCGAAGTCCCACCTCCCCTCGGGAAGTTCCCTGATCTTCGAGCGGATCGTGCGCTCGTTGTAGTCGAGCACGCCTTCCACGAGTTCGAGAAAACGCCCGGCGCCGTATTTTGCGCTCAGTTCCTGAAGGCGCCGGACGCCCAGCTGGTTGCATGCGGCCTGCGCGCGGAGGTCGGCCGGCCTGTCTTCTGAGAAGCGCATGTTCAAGAGGATGAAGGAGAAGAGGTCTTCCTGCAGTTCGCCCTCGCGGAAGATTTTCATGGGCGGTATCCGCAGGCCCTCCTGGTATATCTCGTTGCAGCCCTCGGTCATCGCGGCGCCCGGCTTGATGCCGCCCACGTCCGGCCAGTGGCCCATGTTGGCGACGAAGCCGATGAGGCGCTTCCCGTCGAACACCGGAGAGGCCACCGTGACGTCGGCGAGGTGGGTTCCGCCGCCGTGGTAGGCGTCGTTCGCCAGAAAGGCGTCGCCCGGCTTAAGTTCTTCCAGCGGGTAGCGCTTCAGGATGTTGCGGATGATGCTCAGCATCGCGCCCAGGTGCATGGGAATGTGCTCGGCCTGGGCGATGAGGCGGCCTTCGGCGTCGAATATGGCCGTCGAGGCGTCCTGGCGCTCCTTGATGTTCGTGGAATAGGCCGTGCGGATGAGCGCCGCGCCCATCTCCTCGGCCACCGATAGCAGGGCGTTCGAGAAGACCTCGAGCGCGACCGGATCGGGCATCGAGGAGGTGCGACGCTTCGTGGTCTTTCGGCGCGAGGCCGCTTTTTTCGAACTCGCTTTCGTGCGTCCGGCCGGCATGAAACTATCTCTCCTTCATTTGAGTGGACTGGAAAGGTGTGAAAACGCGCTCCTCATCCGGCAAAATCGTTTTGCTGTTCTTCACTCAAAATGAGGCGGTTCGCGGGCGGGCGTTCACCACCGAGGCTCTTGGAGTTGAGCGCACCAACTCATGCGACGCCTGAGTTTT
>CAYTSP010000199.1:0-4608 GCA_964440505.1 uncultured Nitrospinaceae bacterium | reverse complement strand
CGGCATCTGCACAAGGGACCGCTGACGCAGGGCCAGAAAGAAGCGGTCAAGCTGATCCTCTCGGAGAAGGATCGCGTCGTGGGCGTGCAGGGCTATGCGGGTACTGGGAAGACGAAGATGCTCAAGCGCGCCCGCGCGCTGTTCGAGAAGCGCGGCTACGAGGTCCGGGGCCTCGCCCCCTCGGCCTCGGCCGCGCGGACGCTCGAAGCCGAAGCGGGCATCGAGAGCGAGACGCTCCAGCGCTTCCTCGCTCGTAACGCAGGGGTCGCCGAAGGCCGCCTCACGAGAGGGGGCGAGAGGAAGATGCGCTCCGCCTGGCGCAGGACCGCCCTCGTCGTGGACGAGGGCTCCCTGGCTTCCACGCGCGAGATGCGCGAACTCCTGCGGATAGCGAGTGTATTGAGACTGCCCCGGGTCGTTCTCGTGGGCGATGCGAAACAGTTAGACGCCGTCGACGCAGGCAAACCCTTCGCGCAGCTGCAGGCCGCGGGCATGAAGACGGCGACCATGAGCGAGATCATGCGCCAGCGCGAACCGGACCTGAAAGCGGCCGTCGAGGCCACCCTCGCGGGCGACGTCAGGCGCGCCTTCGAGAAGCTCGGCTCCAACGTGGCCGAGGTGAAGGCCGACAACCTCGCAGGCGCCGCCGCCGCGCGCTGGCTGGCGCTCTCCCCCGAGGCGCGCGAACGGGCCGGGCTCATGGCGCCGAGCCACAAGATCCGCGAGAAGATCAACGCCATCGTCCGCGAGCGCCTGGTCCGGGAGGGCGCCGTCTGCGGCCCGGCCTTCTCCACGAATCGCCTCGTCTCGCGCGGCTACACGAACCCCGAGAAATCCCTCGCCGCGAACTATTCACCCGGCGACGTGGTGGCCTTCCACCGCCCCTACAAGCGCCTCGGCGTCGCGAAGGGGGACGAACTGTACGTGAAGGGCGTCGATCACGCGAACGGCGCGGTCATCCTGCAAGGCCGGGGCGGCGGGGAGGTCCGCTGGGAGCCGGGCCGTCTCGCGGCGCGCACCGGAGGCGTCGAGGTCTACAAGGTCGAGCGGATAGAGCTGCGCGCGGGCGACAGGGTCCGCTGGACCCGGAACGACCCGGATCTCGGCCTGGTCAACAGCCAGGCCGCCGAGGTGACGCGCGTCATGAACGGCCGCGTCACCTTCCGGGTCGAGGACGGGCGCATGCTCTCCATGACCGCCGGCGTTCCGCAGCTTCGCCATATCGACCGCGCATGGGCCTCGACCGTGCACGCCTTCCAGGGCCGGACGGTCGATACCGTCATCGCCGCCATGGAGGCGAACCACCCCGACCTCACCAACCAGAAGACGCTCTACGTCGAGATCAGCCGCGCCCGCGACAGGGCGGAACTCGTGACCGACGACGCGAAGGCGCTGCGTGAGCGGTTAGAAGCCGCGACGGGCGAGCGCATCGCGGCTCTGGAAGCGATAGGAGCGGGGGAGACTAAGAGCATCGGGGCGGAGAAGCAGAACGAGGCGGCGCGGGCAATGGAGAGGCGGGCGCCGGTGATGGAGAAGACACGATCGGATCGGGGGTTGGAGCTGTAGGAAAACCGCACGGTAGTCGTCCCTGGAACCGCCCTACGGCCCGAACCGGGGGTGCTCCCCGCGGCGTTCGTGTGGTATCCATGGAGGCGGAAAAGCGCATATCCGTCCATGAACCACGGGAGGAGAAGGAGATGAGAAAACTGTTTCTTGCGATGACGCTGGTTTTGTTCACAAGCCTGACGGCCGGCGCCGAAACGATAAAGCTGGGCGTCCTTCTCGGCTATACGGGTCCCATCGAATCCCTGACCCCGCCCATGGCCCGGGGCGCCGAACTGGCGATCAAGGAAGTCAGCGACAGCGGCGCCCTGCTGGGCGGCGCCAGGGTGGTCCCGGTGCGCGCCGACAGCACCTGCATCGATTCCGCCGCCGCCAGGGCGGCGGCCGAGCGCCTGGTGACGTCGGATAAGGTCAACGCCATCGTCGGCGGCGACTGCTCGGGCGTCACCATCGCCGTGCTGAAAAACGTGGCCCTGCCCAACGGGGTCGTGATGGTCTCCCCCTCGGCGACATCGCCGGCCCTTTCCACCATCGAGGACAACGGGCTGTTTTTCCGCACCGCTCCCTCAGACGCCCGGCAGGGGCAGGTCATCACCGACATCTTGAAGGACAAGGGCGTCAAGTCGGCGGCCCTGACCTACACCAACAACGACTACGGCAAGGGCCTGGCCGACAGCATCAGGACCAACTTCGAGAAGGCCGGCGGAAAGATTACCATTACAGCCGCGCACGAAGACGGCAAGGCGGACTATACGGCGGAAGTCGGTGCCCTCTCGGCCGCGGGCGGCGACGTCCTGATCGTCGCCGGCTACCTGGACCAGGGCGGCAAGGGGATCATCCGGGCGGCAGTGGATACCGGGGCGTTCACGACCTTCTTCCTGCCCGACGGGATGATCGGCGAGAGCCTGCCGAAGGCCATCGGCAAGGCGCTCGATGGTTCTTTCGGCACCGTCCCCGGCACGGACAGCCCGGGCGCCGCGAAGCTCGTCGTAATGGCGAAGAAGGCGGGTTTCAAGGGGGGCGCCCCGTTCGTGGCCGAGTCCTATGACGCCGCGGCCCTGATCCTCCTGGCCATGCAGGCGGCCGGCTCCAGCGAGAGCAAGGCGCTCAAGGAGAAGGTGATGATGGTCGCCAACGCGCCGGGCGAGAAAATTCACCCCGGTGAGCTGGGCAAGGCGCTCAGGATCATCGCGGGGGGCGGCGACGTCGATTACGTGGGCGCATCGGCGGTCGAGTTGATAGGCCCCGGCGAGAGCGCGGGCAATTACCGCGAGATACTGGTGAAGGGCGGGAAGAACACCACCGTGCGCTACCGGTAGAACGCCCGATCCGCTCTCAGCGGGAGAGGGCGGACCGGTCCCCACGACGCAGCCCCGCCACGGGAGGTGCGGGAGCGCACGGATATTGATCCACTGCGCCGCCCGGACCCGGGCGGCGCAGTGCGCTGCGGATGCTGCCGACGCCGAAAAAGCCGTTTCAGGGGGCAAAACGGGTTGCCCCTCGTGACCCTGGGTCGTGCCACCTTGAGTCGGCCAGCGTCCCGCTCGCCGCCCTCGCGGTGTGGTCCACTGCGAAGGCGGCTGGTCTTCTCAGAGCATGTCCTCCGCGATGCTCTCCGCGACCCGCTCGGCCGCTTCCTGCGCCGCGTAGCGCGCCGTCGTTTCCATCTTGCCGTGGCCCGGGAGCCTGCTGCAAATCACGGGGCCGTTGAAAAAGCGCCGATGGGGTTCAGTTCTTCGTGAAAGCGGAATTTTCGTGTGACAGGTTTTGACTCGTGGTGATGACTGGAACCGCCAAACCGCAATGTGGCATGCGAATGAATTCCATGTTTCACCGGGCGGACGAGGAGAGGACCCGTGGGAAAAATGCCAAAGTACGAGATGGACGAGGTTTTAACGAAAATCATGAGGCAGTTCCGGCGGCATGGCTATTCGGCGACGTCGATTCGGGATCTCGAGGAGGCGACGGGCCTCTTTCGAGGTAGTTTATACCACGCATTCGGCGATAAGCGTGAGATGTTCTTCCGGGCGTTCCGCCATTATGACCGCCTCCATCGCGCAGAGCCGATCGCAGAACTCGAAAAGGACGACTCGCCGCGCGGGGCGGTGCTGGCCGTTTTCGACGCCGCCGCCTCCGTCGCGCTGAAAGGCGGTTCGCGAGAGGGCTGTCTCGAAGTGGGCGCCGCCCTGGAGCTCGGGGCGCACGATGAGGAGGTGGCTTCTCTGGTGGCCGGCGCCTTCGCCGGCACGGCGAGGTTCTTTTGCGCTTCCATCGAGCGGGGCCAGGCTTGTGGAGAGATTTCCCCCGAAGTCGATCCGGAGCAGACGGCGAAGTCCCTGCTCGGTCTGTTTCTCGGCCTCAGGGTGCTGGCGTGCGTCGCCCCCGATGAGAGTTTTCTGGAATCCGTCGTGGGGCAGGCCGGGGCTCTTTTGCCCTCGCCCGCCTAGGTTTCGGTAAAAGCGTTCTTGAACAAACCCGTTAGCGCCGGATGCGGACGTTGCCGGCCTGGTCCTTCTCGACCGTTAAAAAACTTGACAACAACGCGTTTTGCGATATGATCCAGCTACATTTCAATCACCGCTATATGATTCGTACAACAAGGGAGGCGCGACAATGGCAAGTGTTGAAGAACGTGTTGGAGAACTCGTAGAGAAACATCTGGGTATTTCGGATCGCTCCCAGCTGGATGCGGACGTCAGCGATCTCGGCGTGAACTCGATAGATGCCGTGAACTTTCTGAAAACCGTCAACGAGGAATTCGGAGTCGATATTTCTCCCGAACAGGCTACAGGCTTCCGCACGTTGAGGGATTTGATTAACCATCTCTCTTGAAGCCGTCGGCCG
The DNA here is from genome assembly GCA_964440505.1 of uncultured Nitrospinaceae bacterium. GTDB lineage: Bacteria > UBA8248 > UBA8248 > UBA8248 > UBA8248 > Bin107. The sequence goes on along the minus strand of CAYTSP010000199.1, from coordinate 201 downwards.
GTTGAAAAACATGCGATGAATGATTCGTATAACCTGTTGAATTCAATGAAATTTATCACCGGGCCCGGGTTCGTGATTCGGCTCATGGACACTTTGCGTCCGGGAGGGGAAGTCCGGAGATGCCGGGACGCGAGCAACCGCATTTGTTCTCGGCCGGTTCGCTTTAGGAGTTGACTCCCGAGAATCATGTATCGCCCGCGT
>CAYTSP010000198.1:0-14445 GCA_964440505.1 uncultured Nitrospinaceae bacterium | reverse complement strand
GCCCCGACCGGGGGGGGAGGGGCTGCGTAACCCAGAAGTGCGCGATTGTTCCGATCGTTGAGCGAGAAATTGCCCCACGCCTCGTTACCGCATCGACGAAGAAATGCTACTATCCGCCCACGAAAATGGAACTGTGCCGGCCGAGGGTAAGCGATGAAAGAATATGGCCTCTATCGAACCTACAAGTATTTCAGATACAACCTGCTGCGCAGGCTGCCGGGGGATTGGGGGCGCTATTACGAACGCAAATTCATGGGGCTGTATGCCAAGGCGGCGTTTGACGAAGCGCTCCTTCGCTCCGAAGGCATGACGTGCATCGACTTAGGCGCCAACATCGGCTTGTACACCAGGAAGATGGCGATTAAGGCCAAAGAGGGAGTCGCCTTCGAGCCCGATCCGTGGGCCTGCGCGGAGCTTCGAGCCAATGTGGCGGATCTTGACAATGTCACGATTGTGAACGCGGCGGCCGGCGCGTGCGAGAAGAAGATACTTCTCTATCGGCACCCCCGATTCGGGAACGCTCCCGCCTCGTATTCAATATCGAGTTCAATCATCGCCGGCAAGAGGGATGTCTCGGAAGAGAATGCCGTCGAGGTCAGGCAGACAGACTTCATACGCTATATCGAGGATCTCGATGAAGGGATCGGCGTACTCAAGATTGATATCGAGGGAGCAGAAGTCGACCTGCTGGAATCCTTGCTCGACCGACCGGACGTCCTGGCGCGCATCGACAATATTTTCGCGGAAACCCACGAAAACATTTTCCCGGCTCATAAGACGCGGGTTAACGCGCTCTACGAAAAAACCCGAAGCATCGAACGTCCCTACATCAACCTGTCCTGGCATTGAGAGAAACGGGAAAGAGGTAGTTGGGCAACCCCCTGTGGTTGTCCCCATTCAGGACAGGCACAGGGGCCTGTCTCTGCGGAAAAGGGGGGCCGCCAACCACCGATTCCCCTGCCCCCTCGTTACCCCACCAGCGAAGAAATGCTACTATCGCCCCGCTGATGCAGTAGTTCCGCCTTACGGAAAGCAACAAACTTTTTCAGCCTCCCTGTGGAGACGATAAATTAACGAGGGCAGCATGACCCACGCGCCGCACGCGATGAAGCACATCATCATCAACCTGCCGCGCGCCGATGCCAGGCGGCGGGCGATGCGCCGGCAGTTCGACGCTCTAGGTATCGAATTCGAGATTTTAGACGCCATCGACTGGCGCGACCTGAATGAGGAGGATTGGGCCCGCGTGGACAGGAAATCACGAGATATGGAGGGCCGCCGCCCGCTCTCAGACGGCATGGTCGCCTGCCATCTCAGCCACAGAAAGGCGCTCGAAGGCGTCGTTGCGGGCGAGGGTGAACTGGCCGCGGTTTTTGAGGACGACGTAACGCTCGCGCCCGAAATCGGCGGCGCGCTCAATGCGCTTGCGCGCCTCTACGCCTCGGGCTGGGAATTCGACTTCGTTTTTCTGCATCGACACAGTAAGGATAAACCCTTTGCGCCACTCAAGAGAGTCGATGCCGGCATTCGGTTGGGCATCACGAAGTTTTCGGACTGGGGAACGCAGAGTTACGTCGTTTCGAAAAAAGGGGCAAGACGTCTTCTGGAGCGCTTCCCTAAAATAGTAAACCGCACCGATCATACGCTGCACGCATACTGGGAAACGGGGCTGAACGTCTTCTCCCTGGAAACGCCCGTCGTTTTTGATGGAAACGAGTCGGGCGAGCATTCTTATCTTCAGGAAGCGGCGGATTCCCGGCCGAGCCGGAATTTCTGGAAACTGGGGCGCCGCGCGCTCAGTAATCTCAGAGAAGAGACACTCAAGCGCATATACTTTTATCGCAAGGTGCGCAGCGCAAGGAACCGCGGAGATTCAGCATGAACCGAAGCGAGACGGCACTATTCGAAGCGCTCAAGTGACGTCGAGCGGCCCCTGGATAGATCGTTGCTCATCGCCAGGAAAGAATTGAAAAATGAGAATAAACAAATCTAAAGAGCCCCTGTAAATTACCGCTGGCAGCCGCTTTGAACATTAACGAGGATATGCGTCAGAATCGTCCGGCGGATGACGGAAGATATCCGTCACCACGAGGGGACCCGACCATGAAAGCGTTCGTCATCAATCTCGCCAGGGCCGGGGAGCGCCGCCGCCGGATGGAGGAGCAGTTCGCGGCGCTGGGTCTGGAAGCGACGTTTCACCCCGCCGTCGACGCTCGAGAACTCGCGCCGGAGCACTACGCCCGGGTCGACAGGGAAACCAGGCGGCGGCTGGGACTCTGGCCCCAGGCAGACGGCTCGATCGCCAACTGGATAAGCCAGCGCCAGGTGATGGCGGAAATCGCGGAGAACGGCCCGGAAACCGCGGCGATCTTCGAGGACGACGCCGGTCTGTCGGCAGACTTGCCCAAGGTGCTCGATGCGCTGGAGCGCAGGCCGTTCGCCTTCGACGTCGTAAAGCTGAATCGGCGCTCGCTGAAAAAGACCTTCATTCCGTGCGAGCGCCTCGCTACGGGGCACCGGGTCGGCCGGGTCCGCTACCACGACTACGGCAGCGAAGGCTACGTCATCACGCGCGAGGCGGCCCGCCACTTTCTCGAGAACACGCCCCTGATGATGCGGGAAATCGACCAGGCGCTCTCCCGCTTCTGGGAAAACGGGCTGAACGTGTTCTACGTCGACCCGCCCGTCGTCTCCCACGACGAGCAGGACGATTCCCAGATTGAGCGCGACCGCAGACTCGCGCGCAAAAAACACAAGCGGGCCGACGGCGTTCTGTACGTGACGTGGCGGCGTGTCGTGAGCGCCCTCGCGCGCGATATCCGGCGTCGCTCGGCCTTCCGACGCTTGATGCGCGGGGAAATCGGCGTCACGCCGCCGGTGGACAAAGACGCATGAGGGTGTAGGGACAGGCCTCCGTGCCTGTCCTGACGAAGGACAACCACGGAGGGCAGGACAACCCCGAGGAGGGGTTGTCCCTACAAAACCATCGTGCCCGCCCGTGTCATACATTGCAGGGCTAACACACTGTAGGGACAGGTCGCGACCTGTCCCTACGGTTTCCGCATCCCCTTGGTCCCGGATTGCAGATTGCCGTCATTCCGGCGCATGCCGGAATCCAGAGCGGACGAGAGTGGACAAAAGCGTGTGCTCGGCCATCCGGTTGGGACGGCGGGATCCCCTCGATCTCTGTTTCTTTGATCGGTTCTGGATTCCGGCATGCGCCGGAATGACGACCAAAAGCGAAGGGACGCATATATACTGTAGGGGCGGTTCGTGAACCGCCCCTACGCAAATTCAAAAAAGAGAAAATTATCCAAGTAGGCCAGAAAATTCGACGAACCCTGAAACCCTAATACACGTCCGTTGCGCTCTCGCCGACGGCCTGCTGCTTGGGACGCCAGCGCAGGAGATAGCGCTCCAGCCAGTTCACCGCCGCGTTGGCGATCAGCACGATGAACATGAGCAGGATGAGGCCCGCGAACGAGCCCGCGATGTTGAACAGGTTGCTCGTGTGCTGGATCATGAAGCCCAGTCCCTTGCTCGCCGCCATGAACTCACCCAGGATGGCCCCGATGATGGCGAACGGAACGCCAATTTTGAGGCCCGTGAGTATCCAGGGCATCGCGGCGGGCAGCGTCACCTTCCAGAGAACCTGCATCTCGTTAGCACCCATCACCTGGGCGAGATTCTTGAGGTTGGGGTCCACGCCCCGAAGGCCCGAGTAGGTGTTCATGAAGGTGAGGAAGAGCACCAGACTCACCGCCAGCACGATCTTCGACTCCACCCCGATACCGAACCAGATGATGAGGATCGGCGCCATCGCCACGCGCGGAATGCCGTTCACAGCGACGATGAAGGGGTCGAGTATCTCGGCCAGGGTTTCCAGCCGCGCCAGCACGAAGCCCAGGGCGATGCCGAGCGCCGCGCCGAGCACGTAGCCCAGGAACGCCTCGTACATCGTCGTCCAGGTGTCGACGAACAGGCTGCCTGAAAGCGTTATCTCCACCATATAGCTCATGACGCGAATGGGCGAGCCGAACCAGAACGGGTCCACGCAGAGCCACTGTTTGGGGCCGATCTCCCAGGCGCTGAGCTCCCACATGGCCAGAAAGCCGCCCGCGAATGAGGCCCTATAGGCGAACATCCGCAACTTCTGGTTCTTGATGATGCGCCCGGTGCGCGAGATGGAGACGTCCACGAACGCGATGGCGTGAAAGAACATGCCCGTGACGGAGCACATCATGTAGCCGGCCGCGGTGAGGCCGAGCAGGAGCGCGCCTATCAGGTAATCCCCTCGCCAGATCTGGGGAACGCCCGGCAGGGGAATCGTCAGGAGGATCTCGCCCAACTTGGGAATCCTGACGCGGCCGGGAGCCTCCTGGGCGCTCTGTGCCGCTTCGCTCGCTCCCTTGTCCTCGCTCGCTGGTTTATCGATCATGTCGACCATGGCAACCCCCTTCTCATCCGCGTATTTTATCCGGCGGACCCGTTTTTCATCCAATCCTCGCTGCGCTGGACCTCCTCGCGCAACTCCTGCCACAGCTGATCGTAGGTCTTGCGAAACACCTCCTCGCTGTGGATGGTGAACACGTCGCGCGGACGCGGAATGTCCACTTCGGCGACGCTCCTCAAATTGCCTGGCCGGCTCGTCATGACGACGACCCGATCGGCCAGGGCGATGGCCTCGACGAGATCGTGCGTGATGAATATGACGGTCTTTCGCGCCTCGCGCCAGAGTTTCAGAAGCTGATCCTGAAGGATGATGCGCGTCTGGGCGTCGAGCGGCCCGAAAGGCTCGTCCATCAGGATAACATCCGGATCGTATATAAGAGTGCGGATGATGTTGGCCCGCTGGCGCATGCCGCCCGAGAGTTCATGGGGGTAGTGATCTTCGAAGCCCGCCAAGCCGACGCGCTGGATGAGTTCGCGCGCCTTGTCGTGTCTGGTCTTCTGGTCGACGCCCCGCATCTCCAGCGGGAAGGCGACGTTGTTGATGAGCGTACGCCAGGCGTAGAGATAGTCCGACTGCGGCACGTAGCCGATATCGGTATTGATGCCGTGGAGCTTCTTGTCCTTGTACGTGATGGTTCCCGAGGTGGGGTGCACCAGCCCGATGATGCAGTTCAGCAGCGTGGACTTCCCGCATCCGCTCGGCCCCACAATGGTGATGAACTCGCCGTCTTCAATGTCGAGGCTCAAATCCTCGACGGCGAGAACGCGGTTTCCCCGTGAGAAGAATTCCTTTTGCAGATTCTTGATCGAGAGAATTGGAGGCACTGGGCATGAATCTCCGGCGCCGTGGAGGGGCTTTGGCGGCCCCTCCACGGCGGATTTTAGAGTCAGAAGCGATAGCTCACATCTTGCCGGGCAGATATTCGTCCGTGACGAGGGTGCTCCTCGGGAACGCCTTCTTGAGCTTGCCCGCCGCGATGAGCAGGTTCTGTGTGATGTCCACCGCGCGCTGTGTGATTTTCCCGTCGAGCGAGACGGCCGTCTTCACCGCCTCGATGCTCACCCGCACCAGGCTCTTGTCGGTCTTGGCGAGGTATAGCTCGATCTTCTTGCGCATATCCTCCGCGCTGTGCTTGGCGATCCAGTTGTTGGCCTTGAGCAGCGCCCGCACCACCTTGCGGACGGTCTCGGGGTTTTTCTTCGCATATTCGGGCCGCACGAGCAGGACCTCCATCATGAACTGGTCCATCTCCGGATCATCACCCGCGGAGTTCGTGACGAAGGGAATGCCGATGCCCTTGAATATCGCCGTCTCGGGCACGGGGATCGTCTGGATCGCGATTTGAATCTTGTTGCGCTGAAGTGCTGCGACGAGCACCGGACCCGCGCCGGCGCCGATGAGCTTCACCTCTTTGTTGGGCGTGTAACCGGCCTGTCGGATCCAGTATTCGCCCTGGTTGTAGGTGAGCGCGCCCGGCCGCGTGGCGCCCACGGTCAGGCCCTTCATCTTCTTGATCTTTTCCTTGTAGGGCGTCTTGGCGGTGATGCCGAGCTTTTTGGCGACGTCCTTGCGGATGGCGGAGTTGACGATGCTGCGGTTCAGGCAGCTCATCACCGCGATGAGGGCTCCGCCCGCCTTGACGGCGTTGATCTGGTAGGTGCCCGCGGCGATGGAGAAATCAGCCTGGCCCGCGAGGTTGGCCTTGATGTCCGGCCCGCCGCCCCGCGTGGAGATAACCTCGGCGGCCAGACCCTCCTCGGCGAAGTAGCCGTTCGCGCGCGCCACGTAGTTGCTGACGAAGGCGAGACTCTCGACCGCCTGGGTGATGACGACCCGCTTGACGGCCGACTCCGAAGGCGTGACGGCCGTGAAGGCGAGCGCCACTCCCAGGATTACCGCCAAAACCGATTTCAAGATGAGACCCCGTACGTTCATTCTGGTTTCCACGATTTCAGCCTCCCCTCTGGGCCGCAGGACTCGCGGCTCGCGTCATGAACTCAATCAACGCCCCGTGGCGGGACGCACTCGATGTATCGGGAAGATGCGATTCTCCTTCGATTCCTCTGCACGGGAAACACAGTAATACCGAAAGAGCATTGGATGATTTAATGATAACAATAATGCTGAAGAATACCACGTTTCCCAAAATCGCCGCAACTTCATTCGGACATTTCCGCGTGAGCGAAAAGGCTATCCGGCATATACGGTATTCGCCTTGAATACGGCGCGAAGCGTCAATCCGCCCCGCCTTGGGGTCGTTGAAAAAGTCCAATACAGGAGGGTTTGCGTTTATCGTAGGGCGACCTTGGGCTGTGCACAAGAACAGCCCACTACAGTAGGCGGCGGTTCCTCCCTCTTCGGTCGGAACCGACTTCTCGGGACCCACGACGAATTTGGTTTTCGTTCGTCATTCCGGCGAAAGCCGGAATGACGGTGAGTAATCTCGATTTGAATTGGAAGGAATCCCCCGTCAGGACAGGCACGGGGGCCTGTCCCTACGTTAAACCACCCCGAAGGATGGGGTTCACTCCCCCCTTTCCCGGTTGACTGCATACGCCGAACCACGAAATCAAGACTTTCTCAACTACCCCCGCCCTGCGCGCGCTCTTTCTCGAGCTTCCGAAGAGCGCCTCTTTGTATCTTGCCCGTGGCCGTGAGGGGCAGGCTTTCGAGGAACTCCACCGCTCTCGGGTATTTGTAGGGCGCGAGTTGGGCTTTCACGAAATCCTGAAGCTCCCGGACCAGCGCGTCCTGCGCTTCATCAGTGTTTGCTTCGGCGGTTCCCGAGAGAACGACGAACGCCTTTACGATCTCTCCGCGCTCGACGTTCGGCGAACCGACCACCGCGCACTCGCGCACTTTTGCGTGCTCGAGCAGCACGGCCTCCACCTCCAGACCCGACACGTTGTATCCTCCGGTGTTGATCATGTCGTCGGTTCGCGCCTCGAAGGAGATATACCCCTCCGGGTCGACGCGGCAGAGATCGCCCGTCATGTTCCAGCCGTCCCGAACGTAGTTGCGCTGACGCTCCATGTCGTCGAGATAGCGGCATCCGGTGGGGCCTTTGACGATCATCTGCCCCACCTCGCCGGGTGGCGTGTCCCGCATCCCCTCATCCACCACGCGCACCTCGTAGCCGGGCACGGCGCGGCCGATCTTTCCGGGGCGGACCTCTTCTCCGCTCGCCGAGATGAAGATGTGCAAGAGCTCCGATATCCCCAAGCCGTTGATAATCGAAACACCCGTGCGCTCGCGCCACTCGCGGAACACGGAAGGCTCAAGCGGCTCTCCCCCCGCGATGCAGGCGCGCAGGCTACCGAGATCATACCCTCCCGCGATGTCGAGCATCTGCTTGTAGCCAGACGGCGTGCTGAAGCACACCGTTCCCTTGTATTCCTCGATGGCTTCCAGCAGATCGCGCGGCGTTCCCCGCTCGAGCAGAACGGAGCTGGCCCCGAAGCGCAGGGCATCGGTGATGAAGGCGCAAAACCCGTACAAAAAGGCGATCTGCGGGCTGCCGCAAACGACGTCATCGGGACCGAGACTGAAGAGATATTTGGGAAACGTATCGGCGACGGCGAGCAGATCGCGGTGGAAATGCACCGTGCCCTTGGGCGTGCCGGTGGAGCCCGAGGTGAAGCCGATGAGAGCCACGTCGTCCGCCGCAGTATCCGCATTTCTAAAGTCAGGCGAGGCTTCGGCCATCATGGCTTCCAAGCTGTCTGGCCCATCACTGCCAAAGAGAACGATGTTTTCCAGCGATTCGGAAGACTTCACCGCAGCGAACAGGTCCTCGCTCAGCCTGTCGTCGCAAATCGCGAAGCCGACCCGCGCTTTTTCGAGCACGTAGGCCAACTCTCGCTCACGCATCACCGGCATGGTCGGAATCACGACGCCGCCCGCCTTCAGGACCGCGAGGCACGCGGCCACGAGGGTGGGATGGTTCGAAGCGCGCAGAAGCACGCGATTACCGGGCACGAGGCCGAAGCGATCGCACAATACGGAGGCGATGCGGCCCGCGTTCTCCCAAAGGTCGCGATAGCTCAGGAGCGTCTCGCCGTAATAAATCGCGTGCCGCGCGGCCTGCGCGCCCACGGCCATCTTGTCTATCAACTCGGCGCCCGCGTTGATGCGCGCCGGATAGGCGGCCAGCTCCGGCAGGACGCCGTAGTCCATCTCCGGCCACAGGGATTCCGGCGGCAGATTGTCCCGCGCGAAGGTATCTACGTGTCCGCTCACCTCAGCCGACATGGAGCTTCACCTCGGGCAGGAGTTCTCCGGCCAGCTTCGTCATGTGCTCCACCTCCTCACCGGCGGGTGCGGCCGCCTTGAAGATGAAGTGCCGAACGCCCGCCTTCCAATACGCGTCGATTCGCTCGGCGCAACGCGCAACCGAGCCGCGCAGCAGGTATCTCTTCGCCGCCTTGCGCATATCCATCCCATAGCGCATCGAGAGGTTTTCCGCACCTTGAGCGAGCGCATCATCTTCGGTTTCCCACAAGTTCACGAACAGGTGAAGCGCGGGCGTCCAGGATTTTCCGGGATCGTCTATCACGCGTCCCGCCTCGGCGGCCAGGCGACGAACGTGCTCCAGCGCCTTCTCATAGCGAGAGGGAGAAAAGAGATAGGGCGCGTAGCCGTCCGCCAGAAGAGCGGCGCGCCTTTGCGCGGCCTCGCTCCTGCCGCCCACCCAGATCGGCGGGCCGCCCGGGGTCAAGGGCGGTGGGCTTTGCCGCGCATCCGAGAAGCGAAAGAATTTCCCCTCGTGGCTCACCGCCTCTCCCGACCATAATTTCCGCAAGACCGCGATGGCCTCATCCGTCCGAGCGCCGCGCTCGGCTCTCGGTACGCCAGAGACCTCGAACTCCCGCGCCTCCTCGCCGCCGACCCCCACGCCGAAGATGAAGCGCCCGCCGCCGCTCAGGTAATCCACCGTGGCCGCCGCCTTCGCCGCGATGGCTGGCCGCCTCAAGGGCAGGAGATAGACGAGGCTGCCCAGGGTGATGCGCTCGGTTCTGGCCGCCGCGGCGGCGAGAGCGGCGAGGCTTTCCAGGAAATTCCCGCGAAAGGCGATGTGATCGTCGAGCCAGAAAGAATCGAAGCCGGCTTGTTCCACCTTCTCGATGAACGCGAGAAAATCCAGGTGAGAGGGAGGCTCTCCGGGTTGCATCCCGTAGCCATATCCGTATTTTACCGCTTCGTTCATGGGGATCCTTACGACAAATCAGCCCGATGCGCTCAGGTGCAGATGCCCTTCTGCGTCCTGCCTCGCCGCCCAATCGGGAGGAACGAGGGTGTTCGAGCCGTATTCCTCGATGATCGCAGGACCCCCTATCTCAACATCCGTGGGCAGGGAATCGCGCCTGTAGACGGGGCAATCGGGAACCTCCTCCTCGAACACGACGCATCTGCGCTCCACCAGCGCGTCTTCCAGAGAACTCCCCGGATTCTCCGCCTTTACCCACTTGAGCTTGTCCACTATGCCGGACACCCGCACCCGAAGGTTTACGATTTCCAAAGGATCGCCAAGATGGCAATGCCCGTAGCGCGCCTCGTAGCGGGCATGGAACTCGCCGCCCAGAGAATCGAGCCAGCCTCTGGTCTCTGGTACCGGAATCGTGAGCTCGAACGCCTGTCCGACGTAGCGAACATCCGCGTAACGCAGCGTCTCGATTTCATTCAAGCCGGCCCCGCGCAACTGCTCGGCGCAGGGAACCGTCAAATTCTGGAAAATGCGATCAAGTGCGCTTTCCTGCGCATCTTCCAAAGCGACGAAACACGTCCCGACGTTTTCCTGCACGGCGTCCGCCATGAGGAGACCGACGGCGGAGAAATTCCCCGGAAAGCGCGGCACCACGACACTCTGCATGGAGAGTTCCCGCGCTATCAGGGCGGCGTGCAGCGGCCCCGCGCCGCCATAGGCGAGCAGGGTATGTTCTCTCGGGTCGAAGCCGCGCTCGATGGAAATCTCGCGGATCGAACTCACCATCTTCATGACGGCGAGGTCGATCACCCCGCGCGCCATCGAAACGGCGCCTGAAATTCCCAGTTCCCCGGCCAGCGATGAGAGAGCGAGTTCCGCCTTTTCGGGATGGAGTTCGAGTCCCCCGGCCAGGGGGGCGCGCGGGCCGATGCGCGAGAGGGCGACGTTCGCGTCCGTCACCGTCGGCTCCCCGCCGCCGAAGCCGTAGCAGGCCGGCCCCGGACGAGCGCCCGCGCTCCTGGGACCCACGTGGAGCGCGCCGTCCTCATCGCGCCAGGCGATGCTCCCTCCCCCTGCGCCCACGGTGCTGATCTGAAGCTGCGAGGTCTTGAGCGGATAGGCGCTGATGATGTTGTCCGTGCTCACGATGGGCCTGCGGTCGCGGATGAGGCATACGTCCGTGCTGGTGCCGCCCATGTCGTAGGTGATGAGGTGGTCGATATCCAGCGACTCCGCAACCGACACCCCGCCCACGACGCCGCCCGCAGGCCCCGAGAGTATCGTGCGCACGGGGAATTGCGCCGCTCGCTCCGCGTCGAGCATCCCGCCGTTCGACGCCATGATGAACAGGGGCGCACGGCTGCCCTTCTCCCTGAGCGCCTCCTCCAGGCTTCCCACGTAGTTTCTGATCCTGGGGCCGAGATAGGCGTTCAGGGCCGCCGTGGAGAAGCGCTCGAACTCGCGGTATTCGGGCACGACCTCGTGTGAGAGCGAGAGGTACACGCCCGGCAGCAATTTCTCCAGATATTCCGCCGTGCGTTTCTCGTTCTCTCCGTTGGCGTAGGCGTGCAAATAGCAGATGGCGAGGGCATCCGCACCCAGGCGCTGCAAGCGTTCGGCCTGCTCCTCGATATCAGCCTCCTGAACTTGCGCCTCGATGCGCCCGTCGGCCAGGGTGCGTTCTTCGATTTCGAGCCGCATCTCGCGGGGGACGACAGGCTTCGGGCGGACGAACTTCGGGTCGAACAGGCTCTGGGGTACGAGGCGCTGCGTGCGGCCGATCTCCAGAACGTCGCGGAAGCCGCGCGTCGTCAAAACCGCTGTGCGCGCCCCGGCGCCTTCCAGGATCGCGTTGGTGCCGACGGTGGTGCCGTGCGTGATCCGCCCGATGACGGAGAGGTCGAGACTCTCGACCCCTTGGAGAAAAACGGCGTCTTCCTTTCCCCGAAGCGTGGGAATCTTGGAAACCTCTATCCGTTTCTCGGCCTCATCGTAGAAAACGAGATCGGTGAAGGTTCCTCCTGTGTCTACACCAACGAGACTCAATGCGCAGGCCGTCCCTGAAATATCGCCCAAAGAAAATCACACTCATGGCACTTCTTTCTCAAAAGAATCAAAAGCGATGATACATGGGTTCGTGAATCGCCCAAAGGTTCTTTTGAGAATTACTCGTGATTCGATTCGTATTTCCCGGTGGAATACGATGCTCAAACCCACGCGCATCAAGTTGAGGAACCAGCCGCTAAACGATATGCTTTCATCCACGAGCGTTCCAGAGGACCCACTTCTTCAACCCGAGTCCTTGAGAAGAGCGTGGGTAAATGACGGAATATGAAGCAGCGACAATAGCGTTAATGGAATTGAATATATGGGTTGTCGCTATCGTCGGAGGATTGCAATGCCTCCTGATAGGCAGCGGTATTGCCGCGATGTTGTGGGGGAACAGGGTCCGCTCCAAACAACAGGACGAAAATTCCGAGGCACTTAGAGAACTCATCGAGGAAGGCAGGGAATCCAGGGCGGCGTTCAGAGATTTCATCGAAGAAAACAGAAAAGAACGCCGGGAATCCGGCGAAGCATGGAAAAAATTTATCGAGGAAGGCAGGGAGCAGCGTAGAGAATCCAGCGAAGCCCTGAACACACTCATCGAAGAAGGCAGGGAATCCAGGGCGGCGTTCCGGGATAGTTTCAGGGAACTCATCGAGGAAGGCAGAAAAGAACGCAGGGAGTCCGGCGAAGCATGGAGAAAATTCATTGAGGAAGGCAGGGAGCAGCGCAGAGAATCCAGCGAAGCCCTGAGTACGCTCATCGAAGAAAGCAGGGAATCCAGGGTGGCGTTCAGAGATTTTATCGAAGAAAGCAAAAAAGAACGCAGAGAATCCGGCGAAGCATGGAGAAAATTCATCGAGGAAGGCAGAGAACAAGACAGGGAATCAAGAGAAGCGCTGCGGGAAACCGTGGCGCAAAGCAGGGTGTCGACGGAAGCCTTGCAGGTCCTGCTCCAAAAATAAAAAACATCCTCATCAACTTGGAATGCCTTTTCCAAAATCCCCGAGCCGTTCACACGCCCACGGGAGAAAGGAAGACTGCGTCTCCCTCCTCGGCATCGAGTATGGCGACCCCGTCCGCGGCGAGGCCCACCGCGTTCTCGGGAAGCGCAGCGTCCGTTTCCATCCACGCGCGGAGCGGCACCCCCCATTTCCCGCGCAACTCGACCAGATCTCCTCGTTCGAGATTGCGTCCTGCAAGCGCCGCCGGGTTCATGTAGCACATGCGGCGGGAATCTTCTCCAGATTCTTCATTTTTGAGAACGAGTGTCATCGCGCGCCTCTGGGCCCGGGCGGCCTGCCTGTGTGCGCGTGTTCCTTCTTCATCCAATACGCCGTCTTGCACGATGACGGCGTAACCCTCCCTCGCTCCTTCTTCCGTCACATAGCCCGCGCGCACGTCGGCGAGAACCGATTCGATATCCCGCTGAAACGGGTCGCCGAAACCGCCGCCGCCCGATGTCTCCATGACGAAAACATCCCCTCTCTCAAGTGGAAAACCCGCCGCCTTCCCGGGCGTCTCGGAAGGCGCCAGGGTTTCCCCGCCCCGCGCGACACCGAAGCGGTTGGGCTTGCCCGGCCCGCCGCCGAGCACGCCGAATGGCGGGATTACGTTCTTGTCCGAAGAGATCGAAAGGAGCGCGCTATCCGCCAGTACTTCCACTGCGCGGCGCAGGCCCAGACCGCCTCTTTGGACGCCCGCTCCGCCCGAATCCGCGCGCAGGGACAGTTCCCTGATCTTGAGCGGCTGGCCCTGCTCGATGACCTCGACCGACTGGATCGAGGCGAAATCCCCTTCCGTGAAGTTCCGCGTCGCGTTGTTGCCGTCGCTCTCGGCGAAGCCTCCCGTGCCGCCCGCCGGAAACTCGTAGAAGAGAAACGGCTCCCCGCTTTGCGCATCCCGCCCGCCGATGTAGACGTGGTTCGACGTGCCCTTGAGGTCGCCCGTAACGACGCCGGACGTGAAGCGCGCGCTCGCGCCGATGAGGGCGGAGACCACGGCATGGCTCACCTCCATCGAGCCCGCGCAACTCGCCGGATACCGTGCCGACAGCAGGGAACCGGGCTCGACCCGAATATGAAGCGGACGGAAAGCCCCGTGGTTGATCGCGCCCTTGGGGTCCAGGAACGCCTTGATGACGCTGAAGGCGGCGGATGGGGCCATGGCGGGGCCGACATTGTAGGCCCCTTTGGTCTGCGGGTCGGTTCCGTGAAAATCAACTATCAACTCATCACCGGTTTTCTCGACTCGCGCGCGGATGCGTATAGGATTGAGCGAATGCCCGTCGTGATCCATAAAATGCTCATAGGTGGATTCCCCGTCGGGCAGGGCGGCGATTTTGCGCCGCATGGAGGCTTCGGCGCGATCGAGCAGGCGATCATTCGCGGCGAGGATCACGCTCCACCCGTATTTCGCGGCCAATTCCTCCAGCCGTTTGTGGGCCGTGTGGCAGGTGGCCAGCATGGCGAAAAAATCCCCGCGCCGCTCCCCGGGAACGCGCATGTTGTGCAGGAGAAGTTCGAGAAGCCCCTCGTTGAGCTCACCTTTCTCGATAATTCGCAATATGGGAATACGGACCCCGTCGTGCAAAATCTCCGTGTTTTTCCCGGAAATGCTCCCCGGCGTCGTGCCGCCCACGTCTCCCCAGTGCGCGCGGACGACGGGGTAGACCGCCATTCGCTCACCATGAAAAAGGGGCGAGATGATCGCCACGTCGTTCAGGTGCGTTCCGCCCGTATAG
>CAYTSP010000197.1:0-4313 GCA_964440505.1 uncultured Nitrospinaceae bacterium | reverse complement strand
CCCCTTTACTCCCTGAAAAGGAGGCTTTTTCAACAGCCACTTCAAGGGGAGTTGTCCGTACTACTCGGAAGAGGCCGCGTTCAGGAAATCATCCCGCCGGAGTTCTCTCAGGAGAGCGCACACCATCCCCGAAGCGATGAGGATGGCGCCAGCCAGGGCGAAATCGAGCAAATCGTAACCGGCGTATATCTCATACATCAGAATCCACATGGCGGCTCCAACCGATGGGCCCGGAAGCCCGGGGCATGGTTTTCACGCCATGCCCCGGTGCGTCGGGATGTCTAGTAAGTCTGGGATTGGTTTCCCGGGCCCTGGCCCTTGAACATCTGTTTATACATCCCGGGGCCTCTGCCGGGACGCTTCCGGGCGATTTTCGAGAGTTGCTTCTGCTGGTCGTCGTTCAGGACGGATTTCCCCTCCTGAATCGCCTTGAGGCGCGCGATCCGCAAGTCCACCTGCATCTTCGAGATATCGCGGATTTTCTTTTCCGCGTCGGCGAGGTCAAGCTTTTCGGCGTCGAGCGCGCGCTTGAGGTCGATGCCGCGGGTCTTGATTTCAGCGCGTTCCTTGACCGCTTTCTTGGAAAACGCGTCGCGGATGTCCTTGAGGCGCTTCACCTGATCGTCGGTCAGCTTGAGTTCTTCGTGGTTCCTGAGCGCGATGGAGACCAGCGGGCGCGCCGAATAGGGCCGCGGGCCGCGCATTCCGCGGCGTCCCCGGTTGCCGCGCCAGCCCATGTGCACGTCTTCCATCATTTTTTCAATGATTTGCGGAAATTTCGGCACGGGAGCCTGGGAAGATTCATCGTCGGCGGCCCAGGATGCGCCGGCTAAACCGAGACTGAAGACGGCGGCCAGGACGGCTGTCGACAAGGTACGGCGTTTGTGGCGTTTCATGTTCTGTTTCCTCCGGTGTGGCGTTCGTGTTTCATTTTGTGGCGGCGTTGCATCTACTGCGTCTTGCTACTTCTTCGACTGACCGGCCGGGTCGTCTGGGTGGTGCTTTCTGGATCTCCTCCATCTTCTTCTTTTGCGTCTTTCCTCGAATTTCTGGACCATTTTGTCAAAAGACAGTTTTTGATCATCGTCCAGGAAAGAGCGCACGTCCTTGCGTATTTCCTGCATGATGGAGTTGATCTGCGGCCTCATCTGGCTCCTGATGTCGCGTATCCGCTCATAGTGGCGCTCGAGCGCGCGGTCCACGCTTGTCCGCTGAACGGGGTTCAGGTTCAAATCCCGCTCCAGGCGGCGCATGAAGCGTCTTTCGCCTCTGGAGCGGCGTCTTTCGCTTCTGGCGCTTTCGGCGCGCAGGGAACTGGCTTCGCGCTTCAGTCTTACTGCAGATTTGGAACGGGCCGAGCGGGCCATGGAAGCCGCGGGTTCTGCTGCTTTGGTGCGGGACTCGAAGACGCGGGACATGAAATCATTATGAAACTTGTATTCCGCGTATTTGTGTCCGCCGACATAGCCGACGCCCGCGCCCGCCAGGAACACGATCAAAAGCACCGCCGACGCCTTCATGAATTCTTTCGTGAACCAGTTTTTCATCGTCTCAATCTCACAGGCTAACGCTCTTGCGAGCCGTAGGCGACGAATCGAAGCAAATCATCGCTCCTCTGCGCCTCCAGCGCGCTGTCGAGCATTACAATGTTGGGGTTCAGGGGATTTCTGCCCGTATAAAGCGCCAATTCAGTCTCGCGCTCCAGGATGCGCGCCTGTCTCTCGACGCCCTGGCTCCAGAAAAGGCTCGCAACGATGAGCAGGACGCCAAGAGCCGCCACGGCGAATCTCGGCCCCGTTGCGGCCAGCGCCGTCGTGAAGGAGAAAGCGCCTTGGGCTTGCCCTTCATGGGCGGCGAGCTGGGGGCGCAGCTTCTCCCAGAGTTTGTCGTCGGGCGCGGGCGCATCATCGCGCGCGGCTTCGAACAGGGCCTTGAGTTCCGCGACCGTCTCGTCTTCCTGACGGGGGGCGTCCCAGTCCTGTGCGCTTCGGCCTCTGTTAGAAATGTTTTCCCACCAGCGCATCACTTCGCCTCCCGGGCGCTCTTGGCGGCGCGCAGAATCCCCGCGCGCGCTCTGTTGAGCCTCGAACGCACCGTGCCGGGCCTGATCTCGAGCACTTCCGCTATCTCATCGTAACTCATTCCCTCGAGTTCGCGCATCACCAGGATGCGGCGATGTTTCTCCGGCAATTGCGCCAGGAGCGTTTGGAGTTCATCGCTCGCGCGCTTTTCCTGCTTTTCCCGCAATTGATCCTGCTCTTCCTTGTCTTCCGGCGGGGGATCATCGGCGATTTGTTCTTCGTGAAGTTCCAGCGGCAGCGGCCCCCCGCGCTTCAGGTAGTCGCGGCAATGATTGACCGCTATCCGGTAGACCCAGGTGGAAAACCTGGCGTCTCCCCTGAATCTGGGCAGGGCGAAATACGCCTTGATGAATATCTCCTGAACGATGTCGTCGGTGTCTTCTCTCCGTTCACCCAGCATCCCCCACACGAGGCGCTGTATTTTTCCGGCGTTTTGACGAACCAGGGGTTCGAAGGCGTCCTTGTCGCCGTTCTGGCAGCGCTTGATCCAGGACGACTCATCGAGTTCTTCGTGCGGGGCTTCCAAAAGTCCAAATCCCCATGCCGGTATCGCCAGAGAGAACATCCTTGTCGCCTTATAGTATCAAATAAGCTGCCTGAAAGCGGGCGTTTTCACGTTTCCTCTTCCTACACCCCTTATGACGCGCGCAGGTTCCCACTTCGAGGCAAAGCGCATATAATAGGATTACAATCAATGACTTGTTGATATTTCATTAGCAAAGAAGGGGAATCCCGTGTCGATACGAATCGTCGTGGCCGGAGCCGGCGGCAGGATGGGGGGCCGCATCATCCACCAGATCGCCTCATCGGGCGATCTCTCCCTCTCGGGCGCGCTCGAGCGCGAAGGGTTCGAGGGCTTGGGCGGAGATGCGGGCGCTCACGCAGGCTGCGGGGATATGGGCGTCGCTCTCACCAGTGATTCATCCGCTCTGAGCGGCGACGTGCTCGTTTCTTTCGCGATCCCTGAGGCCAGCGTCGCCCACGTGCGCCTGGCCGCCGAGAAGGGGTGGGCGGCCGTCGTCGGCACCACGGGCTTCAGCGACGCGCAGCGCGAGGAAATCTCAAGTCTGGGCGAGGAGATCGCCTGCGTCGTCGCGCCGAACATGAGCGTGGGGGTGAACGTCTCGTTTCGCCTGATAGAGGAGGCCGCCAGGCTCCTGGGCGATGCTTACGACATCGAGGTAATCGAAACCCACCACAACCAGAAAATAGACGCCCCCTCGGGAACGGCGGTGCGCATGGGCGAGATTCTGGCCCGTGTGACGGGCAAGAAATATCCCGAAGACGCGGTGTTTCACCGCGAAGGCCGGACCGGCGTGCGCCCCGAGGGCGTCATCGGCATGCAGACGCTTCGCGGCGGCGACGTTCCGGGCGAGCACACCGTGTATTTCTTCGGGATGGGCGAGCGGGTGGAAATCACGCACCGGGCGGGCAGCCGGGATAATTTCGCCGCCGGCGCCGTCCGCGCGGTGCGCTGGGTGGCGGATAAATCCCCCGGCATCTACGGCATGGCGGACGTGCTGGGGCTTTAATACTTGTGATCTGTGTGTTCACGACATCGTGAGGAGATAACGGATGGCTGGAGAGATCGAAGCGGCGGGTGTCGAATACGTGAAGGCCGCGGACGGGAGAACGCTGGCGCTGGTCATCAGGAACGATTTTGACGATTACGCCGCCTTTCCGCCTTATCTGGATTCAGAAGAAGAGCGCGCCCATCTGGCGGAAGCCTACTCCGGCGCCGACCCCGAAACCGAGCGGAGAACGAAGGCGCACATGACGCCGGATGAGAACCCGCTTCAAATCGTCATGCTGAACCGGAATCCGGGCGCCGTGGTGAACCCCCACTACCACGAGGTGACGGAGCGTCCCGCGAACACGACGCGCCACCAGATCATGATATGCCGCTCGGGCCGGATGCGGATTGGCGTGTACGCCAAAGAGGGCGACCATGCCGGCGACGTGGACTTGGCGCCCGGCGACATGATTCTCATGTACGAGGGGCACCGCATCGAGTTTCTGGAAGCGGGCACCAGGGCCATCGAGATAAAAGAGGGGCCCTTCCCGGAGACCGACGAAGCGGATAAGGTGGATTTTTGATTTCTTGAAGCGGTAATGCCCGGCCCCGCGCTCGGGGGTCGGCCTACAGAGGAAGGCTTCTATAACACTCCCTCAAGGGGCTGTTGAAAAAGTCCCTGAGAGGGTGAAGGCAACCCCCTTGAAAGGGAAACCCCA
>CAYTSP010000196.1:0-3368 GCA_964440505.1 uncultured Nitrospinaceae bacterium | reverse complement strand
GCTACTCAGGGTGAGGAAGGTGGGGGGACAGCGGAGCCCTGCCAAGAGCGAAGTCGAGGGGCCTGTCCTGAGCCTGTCTAAGGGCTGCTACTCAGGATGTGGCGGGGCGGCGCGTTATCATCAGTTTTTGGGGATGCCCTTGAAGGCGTTCTCGCCCCAGAGGTCCCTGAGCCTGTTGTCGCGGCCGCACGAGAAG
Source organism: uncultured Nitrospinaceae bacterium (assembly GCA_964440505.1). Classification (GTDB taxonomy): domain Bacteria; phylum UBA8248; class UBA8248; order UBA8248; family UBA8248; genus Bin107. The sequence goes on along the minus strand of CAYTSP010000196.1, from coordinate 3,172 downwards.
CGGTAGTAGCGGTAGCGGAACGAGTTATTCTTGTAATAGTTCTGGTGGTAATACTCGGCGGGGTAGAACGTGGCGGCGGCGAGGATCGGGGTGACGATCTTTTTGCCGAGCGCCTTTTGCGCCGCCTTCTTCGAGGCCTCGGCCGCCTTGCGCTGTTTCTCGTTCAAGGCGAAGACGGCGGTGCGGTAGGAATCGCCCCGGTCGCAGAACTGGCCGCCGTCGTCTGTCGGGTCGACCGAGTGCCAGAAGGCGGTGAGCAGCGCCTCGTAGCTGACCTTCGCCGGATCGTAGGTGATCTCCACCGCCTCGTAGTGCCCCGTGTCGCCGTAGGTGACCTGCTTGTAGGTCGGGTTCTTCGTCTTTCCGCCGGTATAGCCCGAGGTCGTCGAGACCACGCCCGGCACCTTGTCGAAATCAGACTCCACGCACCAGAAGCAGCCGCCGGCGAAGATCGCCTTTTCGAGTTTTTGTGCACTTGCGGTTTGAACGCCGAGTGTAAGCGCCGCAACAACCGTCAGGATGATCCATTTCATGATGTTTCTCCATTGGCGTAGGTCGGCGGCCAATCCAGGTAAGGATGAATATATCTCCATGCGGGTCATAACCATCGGATGAAAGAGGGAATGACTATCTGTTTCGCTCGATGAGTTCGCGCAGGGCCATGCGGCTTTCCGCCTGTCCGTCGATGAGTTCACGAAGCGCGTCGTTGTTTTGCGAAAGCGTCGCCATCGTCTCCTCGTGCCTGCGCAACGACTCCTGCTCCCTGCGTCGGGATTCGGTCATCGCCTCGTTGTGCCTGCGCTCGGATTCGGTCATCGTTTCGGTGTGTTTGCGCTCCGAGTCAGCCGCGCGCATATCGGCGTTCTTCGCCATCACGCGGATGCCATAGTAGATCAGCGTGAGGCCACCGTAAGAGGCGATGAGGTTCAGATATTCATACGTCGTCATCGTCTTTCCCCGTTTCGTCCGTCGTCATTCGGCGGCTTCCACTTTGTCCATTATAGCCCATAACCGCTCTTGCGCAATCAAAAGCGTGGCCGCGCACGAGAGCGGGGGCGGGAGAAAAACCGAATAAATCGAAGAGGCGCACAGGTTCGTCTCAAAGTTCGTGAATTGTGGCGTGTCCCTGGAATTTGCAGGGACAGGTCGCGACCTGTCCCTGCGGTTGTATTCGGGTAACGCCACCACCATCGCCCAGGCTAACCCGCCTCACTCCGTCTTGCGGGAGCCTCGCTCGCGCGGGTCGCGCCCGGTATTCATTCCTTGAATTTCGCCCGAGACCGCGCCCTTGCCCGCTGCAATCATCGCGTCCGTTTTCTCCGCCAGCTTTCGCGCCCGCACGGCCGCCCGGCGCATCGCCGCCTCCGCGCCGATGAAATCAGGGTCCCGGGGTTTTTTCGTCGAATTCCGCTTTACCGAACTCATTCTCTCTCCTCTTCCATAAGCAACTCCGGCTCGACGCCCGAATTATCGTACAAAGCCCATCCATCCACCAGGTCCCGATAGACCTGCTCGAAGTTGCGCCGGCCTGCCTCGAACCGCCTGCGAATCACCGCCTCGGGCACGTCGTGGCCTCCCTGCAACACACGCCGCGCGACCCGCGCTATCGACATCTCGGGCGACGGCAGGCGCAGGAAAAACAGTTTAACCCGGTAGCCCCGCTCCCGCCACCGGGGGATACGGCGCGCATAGACGAGGCCGCTCAACGTCGTCTCGAAGGCGAAACTCTCTCCTTTGAGCACGCGCTCGCGGATTTGCTCCAACATCCGCCTGCCGGCCTGAAAGGCGACCAGATGAGGCTCGGAAGGATTCAGTTCCGCTGCGATGATGTCGGCGTTGATGAAAAGCGGACAGTCCGCCTCGTTCGGCAGAAATTCCGTGGCGAACGTCGTCTTCCCGGCGCCGTTCGGCCCGGCGATAATGAATATCCGCTTCTCTTCCGTATCCGCCAATGTCAGCCTGCTTCCTTATAAATATCTTCAAACGCAGCGCCGATTTTCCCATCATCTTCATTGTCCCCGCGCCCCGCCCGACATGCAAGGTCGGCCCCCAAGCAACCATATAGAGGAGCCGAATCTCCGTAGGGGCGGACCGATGTGTCCGCCCTGCCGGTTTTGCCGCCTGTTCGGCGCAGAGCAGGTTCGCCCACGCAACGGATCCTTTTCCTTCTCCCCCGAAATTCACAACCCCGTCATTCCGGCGAATGCCGGAATCCAGGGATTTTGTCTTTCGCCTTTCGTTTTTCTGCTTTCGAATCCGATCGATGGGGAAAGGGAATCAAACACCGCTGCATCTCCTCTCTCCCCGGTTCTGGATTCCGGCATTCGCCGGAATGACGTCGAGCAGGAAATCACAATTGGGCGGACACTCAGGTCCGCCCCTACAACGGCATTATTCCCCCTCCCCAAAAGGCGTATCGAGTCACCCTGTGTTATAACTACGCGCCGACGGGGTCCATATTTCCACAAGAACGCGAAAGACTTCAGGGCATCTCCATCAAGACCGATGAGGCGAGGATGAAAAAAACGACTCTCTTTCTGTGCGCGCTCGCGCTTGCCGTCATCATGAGTGCACCTGCGCCCGCCCAAGGGGAAGCGTCCCCAAGACGCCTCAAAGCGCGCGTCACCAGGGTCTACGACGGGGCGAGCTTTCAACTGGGCGGCGGCCTGCGCTCCGCCCTGATCGGCGTGGCCGCGCCCAAGCCCGGCGCGCCGGGCTCCGCCCAGGCGCTTGCGTACCTGAAGCGCCTCATCGAAAACAGGACGGTGAGCCTCGAAATCGACGAAAAACCCGTGGACGGCTCCGGGCAGACGCTCTACTACGTCTTCCTCGAAGAAGGCGGCCTCGTGAACGAGCTCATGGTGCTCCGGGGTCTGGGCCGCGCCCTCGTGAAACACCCCAACGTGCGCTACCGGAAGAAACTGATAGAGGCCGAAAACCTCGCCAGGCGATACCGCCGGGGCGTGTGGGGAAGCGAATTCGACCCGCGGGACCCCATAGACCGGTAGAGCGTTACGAAAGCATCACACCACGACATTTGAAATGCGCCACTCCCTTATTCCTGCACATGCCGGAACCCGGGAAGAAAACCGCATCTCTTCTGAATTCCGCAATCTTTTCCGTGTGGGGTTGTTGAAAAGGCCCGCCCCGCTCGCCCCCCTACCTTGAAAAC
>CAYTSP010000195.1:0-11788 GCA_964440505.1 uncultured Nitrospinaceae bacterium | reverse complement strand
AGGTCGCGACCTGTCCCTACTCGTTGATTACGCACGGTTGGATGAGAAGGCCTCCCTACATCCCCAACCCCCCGTCGATGCGGAGCACGATTCCCGTCACGTAGCTCGCCTCGTCCGACGCCAGGAAGACGAACCCCGCCGCCATCTCCTCGGGCTCCCCCCACCGGCCGAGGCAGATGCGCTCGAGATACTTCGATTCGAATCGCTCGTCCGTGCGGATCGTCTCCGTCATGGGGGTGATGGCCGCGGGCGAGACGCAGTTCACGGTGATGTTGTGGCGCCCCAGTTCGCGCGCCGCGCTCTGCGTCGCGCCGACGATGCCCATCTTGGCCGAGGAATAATTGATCTGCCCGATGGTGCCGCGAAGCCCCGCGCCCGAGGTGACGTTGATGATGCGGCCCTCTTTTCGGGGGATCATGCGCTTGGCCGCCGCGTGGATGCCCGTCCAGGTGCCCTTGAGATGCACCGCGATCACGGAGTCCCACTGGTCTTCGCTCATCTTGTGCAGCATGGCCGCGCGCACGATGCCGGCGTTGTTCACCATCACGTTTATCGGCCCGTGTGCGGCTTCGGACGCGTCGAGCGCGCCCTCGACTTCCGCGAGGTTGCTCACGTCGGCCTTGTGGAAGAGCGCCTCGCCGCCCGCGTCTCGAATCAGGCGCGCGGTCTCCTCGCCGCCTTCCTCGTTCATGTCCACGACGAGCACCTTCGCGCCCTCTTCGGCGAAGCGCTGGCACACCGAGCGTCCGATGCCCTGCGCGGCGCCCGTGACGAGGGCGTTCTTGTCTTTTAATCTCATGGAATTCCTCTCTTTCCGTGCTGTGGATTCAGTCCAGCCAGGCCTGGGCCTCGCCCCTGGTGACGACGCGGCCGCTTGAGTCTGCCGCTTCGATCTCGCAGGCGGCGTATTCCCGGCCATTTTCTTGCGCGATATCGGTCACGACGCCCCGGCAGGTGATGACCTCGCCGAGCTTCACCATGCCCTGGAAGCGGACTTCGAGCCGCTTGTAGCGGCCCGCGCCGAACGCGGTTTCGACGAATTGCCCCAGAAAGCCCATCGAGAGCATCCCGTGGGCGATGACGCCCTCCAGGCCCCCCGCCCGCGCCGCCTCGTCGTCATAGTGGATGGGGTTGAAATCCCCGCTGGATCCTGCGTATTTCACGAGTTGGGTCCGCGAGACGGGCGCCTTCACGAGTTCGGGGAGCGCGTCGCCCTGTTTGTAGCTCATCCTCTCTCCTTCAGTTCCTGAATCGCCGGAGCGACACCCACTTGCCGCCGCCGGCGCGCGAGCCGTCGCGCGCGTCGGTAAACTCGTATTCGCGCTCGACGAAGACGAGGTCACCCGTGCGTCCCGATTTTTCGGTGATGTCGACGATGGTGAAGGATACGTCCAGTTCATCGCCCGCGCGGATGGGCCGCTCGACCTCATAGACCTGGGAGGCGTGGAGGCCCACGTCGCCGAAATCAGGCGGCAGATCCGGATAGGCGTCCTTTGGCCGGAAGGTGGTCGGAAACGTCGGTGGCGCAATCGCGTCCGGCCCCCGGTAGGCGGGGTTCTCGTCGCCGATCGCGTCCGCGAATTTCTCGATCGCCCCCTGCTCGACCCGCACGCGGTAGGGGCCGTGCTTCCGCCCCACCAGGGCGCGAATTTCGGGCGTGATCCTTTGGCTCATGCGGGTCCTCTCACTGGGAGTTCGTCTTTATCCGAACGTCGGCGGCGATGCAGCCTTTCGCCGTGGCGATGAGCGGGTTGATATCCATCTCGGCGACCTCGCTTCCCAGTTCCGTCGCCAGTTCCGAGATTTTGACCATTATATCGGATATGTGCGGGATTTGAACGGCCGGCCCGCCCCGGAAGCCCTCGAAGATGACGCGCGAGCGAAGCCCCGACAGCGCGCGCGCGGCCTCACTGGCATTAAAGGGCGGCAGCAGGCGCGCCACGTCGTCGAGCGCCTCCACGTACACGCCGCCCAGCCCAGCCGTCACGCACGGGCCGAACGTCGGGTCGTTCGATATGCCGACGAATAGCTCCAGGCCGCCTCCGATCATCTCCTGTACCAGAAGGCGGGCATCGTCCGTCAAGGCGAGGAGTTTTGCGGCCCCGGCAAGCACATCATCGATTGTATCGAGGTTCAGGAGCACGCCGCCCGCTTCCGTCTTGTGCGAAAGGAGTTCCGATACGACCTTGAGCGCGATGGGCGCCTGAAATTCCTCCCACGCCTTTAGCGCTTCTTCCGCCGTATCAACGAGCGCCTCTCTTGGCCTCGGGACGCCGTAGAGGTCGAGAACCTTCGCGCAGGCTTCGGGCGACAGAAAGCCGTCGGGCGAGGAGGGCGCTTCGCGAATGATTCGCTTGGCCGCTTCGCTGCGGGCATGGTCAATGGAGCGGAGCCGGGATGCGGCCGCCTCGCGCGCGTTCTTGAGGGACAAGAGGGATTCGAGTCCCCGGATCGCGCGGGCGTAATCGCCGAAAACGGGCACGGATGCTTTCCTGAGCGCGTCTATATGCTCGCGGGGGCCGGTGAGCCAGGTGAAGGCGACGGGCACGGGCGAGGATTCGAACAGCGCCTTCACCTCCGCCGCTACCTGATCGCCCACGTGGTGGTAGACGCCCATCATGAAGAGCAGGGCGTCCACGCTCTCATCGCCCGCCACGGCTTCTCCCGCCGTCTTGAGCGGCTGGCTCTCGGGCTTGCTGACCATCAGGGATACGAGGTCGACGGGGTTGTCCTTGGGCGCGTAGTCGGGCAGAACGCTTGCGAGTTTCGCTTGCGCATCTTCTGCGAGGATGGGCAGCGTCAGGCCCGCCTCGGTGCATAAGTCCGCCGCGAGTGCGCCCAGACCGCCCGAAAAGCTTAAAATCCCTACGCCGTTTCCCTGAATCGGCCCCGAGCGCGCGAGGAAATCCGCGATCTCGATGAACTCGTCCATCGAATCCGGCACCTGAATTCCGTATTGCGCGGCGAAGGCGCCGAAAACGTCGCTCGAAGTCGTGAGGGCGGCGGTGTGGCTAAGTGCTGCGCGCGCGCCCTCCTCTGTCTTCCCCCCCTTGAGCAGCACGATGGGCTTTTCCCGCGCAAGCGCGCGCAGGGCGGCGCGCTTCAGGCGTTCGCCGTCGCGCACCGATTCGAGATACCCGCAGATGACGCGCGTGTGCGGGTCGTCGATGAAGTATTCGACGCACTCCGCGAAATCGATGTCCACCTCGTTGCCTAAGCTCACGAGGCTGCTGATCCCTGAGCCGCTCTCCTGAAAGCCCGTGAGCATGCAGGCTCCCATCGCGCCGCTCTGGGTGACGATGGCCACCGCCCCCGGGATCAAGGGGTCGTCGTCCCGGATGGATATCGTGAACGTGGCCATCAGACGCGAGCGCACGTGCACGACGCCCATGCAGTTGGGGCCGAGCACGCGCATGCCGGATTTGTCGCGCAGCGCCAGGATTTTCTTCTGGAGCGCCGCGCCTTCCGCGCCCGTTTCCGCGAAGCCCGAGGTGATGACGGCGGCTGCCTTGACGCCGCGTTCCGCGCACTGGGCGAGGGCGGGCAGCACATCATCTCTGGGGGTGCAGATGAGCGCGAATTCGGGCGCTTCGGGCAGGGAGGCGATGTCGGGGTAGCATTTCAAGCCCGCGATCTCCTCGCGCCTCGGGTTGATGGGGTAGATGGGGCCGGGAAAGCCGTAGCGCATCGTGAGCCTGAGCGGAATGCCGCCCAGGCGGTTCAAGTCTGAAGCCGCGCCCACCACCGCGAAGGATTCGGGATGAAACAGGCTCTTGAGACTTTCGTGCGCGTTCATCGAGCGGATATCAGGCCAGGCGGCCGCCGGCCGTGCCGACCGTTACGGCTGCGCCGTCCTGGTTCGTGAGCGAAACGTCGAAGAGATAGCGCGTTGCGTCCCCATCGGGCGTTTTTTCCCTGAGCACAGCCTGAAGCGTCAGAACGTCGCCCGGAAAAATCAGCTTTACGAAGGAAACGTCCACCTCGCCGCCCGCGATGAAGCCGAAGCCCAAGTGATCGACCATGAGTTCGGTGATGAACGAGACCGGGTGGCGGCCAGTCGCCACCGCGCGGGGGAGGCCCGCCTTGCGCGCCACCTCATCGTCCGTGTGGATGTTCTTCGTATCCACCCCGCCGGTGACGTAGCGGTTGAATTTGAGGATGTCCTCCCGGTCCACCTTGTGCGTCCGCTCGGGGAGGGCGTCTCCTGGTTTTAAGTTTTCCAGCATCGTATCAGTCATCTTCTTCGTGCTTTCTCGTGAGGCTCAAAACGGAAGTGTGCGAGGAGGTGAGCAGCAGCTCCCCCGCCTCGTTCGTAACGGCGAGCTCGCTCACGATCCAGCCCTTCCCGCGCTTCACGTACAGGTCGGTCACCGTGACTTTCTGGTGGACCCTCTCGCCGACGCGCACGGGCTTGTGGAAGCGGTAGCCGAGCTTGGCGTGGATGGTGCCGAAGCGCTTGTAGTTCGCATCGTAGATGGCGAGCAGGTCGTTGATGAAGATCATGGGCGGCGCGATGGCCCCGCCTGCAGGGGAGTCTCCCCGGTACCACTCCCGCTTTGCGCCCACGGTCTCGCAGTGCGCGTCCACCATCGCTTGCGTCACCATGAGGCTGCGCTCGCCGATCGTCATGCCGACCTCCAGATTCTCCCAGACGAAATCGGGTTTTTCGCTCATTTGTCTCGCTCTCCAGAACCGTCTTCTTCCTCAGGCCCCGGGAAACTCTCGGGCCAGTCAGCCGCCACCTCCGCCAGATAGTTTTTGAGATTTTCGGGGTCCTGCCTGCGCCCGATGGTAATGCCCGAGATCGTTTTCGGCTCATCCAGCGGAATGCGCAGGGCGTCCTGAAAGCGGTTTCTCATGTTGAAGTAGGTGATGACCATCGTGAGTTCGACGAATTCGCGGTCATCGAAGTGGCTCCGCACTTCGCAGAACACGTCGTCGCGCGTCTTGGCGGTGTTCAGCGTCACGTGCTCCGCCCACAGGACGGCGGCCTTCTCCCGCGGGGTCATCGTCTTTGAGTCCATATAGGCGTCCGAGCAGATTTCGCGCACCTGCTCTTCGGTGACTCCGGCGTCTCGACCGAGCGCCGTGTTGTGGCCGAGTCAGTACTCGCACCCGTTCAGGTGGCTCGTCTTGATGACGGCGATTTCCTTGATTTTGGTGGGCAGCACCGTGCCCAGCCCCTCGCGCATGAGGGTCACCGTGAGCGGCAGGATGACCTTGGCGACGTGGGGCTGGTAGGCCATGACGGCGAAGGAATTCGCCACGCGGCCGAGCATCTTCGTTACGCCCTCGAAGAGTTTCGCGGCTTCGCCTTCCGCCTCTTCGACTCGTATCGGCTTCATATAGTTCACGCGCGCTCCCCCCAATTATTCCACCGGCGGCCAGATGCGCTTGCCGCGCGTGGGCGAACCGGGGGCGTGGAGCAGGCGCTGGCATACGTGGTACGACCAGTCGTTCTCACCGGGGAAGAGCTTGTCCGCGCGCGGGAAATGCTCGAGGACTTTCTCAAGCGATGAGAACTCATAGAAAATGCTGTGCTTCGCCCATCCCGCCACGGAGACGAGCTTTCGCGTGCCCACGCAGCCGCGCATGTACTTCATCGCGGGCAGGCGGTCCTGCGCGTACCAGGAACTCAGGTCGAAATCATCCTCGGGCGTGAAGCAGTTGAAGGTCCCCATCTGGACGATTGGCGCGGGCACGCCGCCCACCGCGCGCGTGGCGGCGGCGGGGCCGTTCACCCGGTCCACTTCGGTGAAGATGCCCGTGCGCTCGCCGATTCGCTTTTTGATCATCGCCTTCGTTTCATCGGAATAGGTCTCCGCGAGCTGGGCCGGGTTGGGACTCAGGAAAACCTCAGCGCTCGTCCCTCCGAACAGGAGCAGAAACTCCGTGCCGTTCGGAATCGAGGGGTCGTCCGTGTAGGCGAGGTGGTCTTTTTTCTTCGATTTGGGCGACTCCCTGTCCACGAGTTCATAGTGGGCCGCCCACATGTATCCGGGGCGTTTGAGCGCGTCCTTGATGTGGGTGTGGTGCAGCCAGTCGTTGTATTCGGCCTCGTCTTCTTTCGGCAGATCGTACCAGGTCGCCCAGATGCTTCTGTCCATGTGGTTTCCCCTATGACTATCTCGAAAAATCAGCTTAAAAGTCCGCGCTCCTCCAGGACGGCGCGAAGGCACTTGATGCCCATCATGAGCGAGGGGCCGCCTGCGGGAAAAATCAGGCATTGCACGGCTTCGAATATCTCATCCTCGGTGGCGCCCAGGTCCAGCGCGCGGCGGATGTGGTTTTTGACGTAAGTTTCCACCTCCGTACCGGGCAGGCGCACGCAGAGGGCGGTGATGATGATGAGCTCGCGCATCTTTTCAGAGAGCGCGCCCTCGCGCTTGATGACGTGGTTGTACACCGCGCTCTGCCTGGCGTGATATTCGGGGTCCTTTTCGATGTAGAACTCCTGTTCGGGCAAAATCCAGCCGCGGTCGGCGACCATCTGATCCATCAGGGCCTTCTTCTCGGCGTCGTCCATCTTCGGTCTCCATTCGAGTGATGCGGGAGCGGGGCGGGCTTAAGGCGTCCGAACCGTCCTCGCCGTCTGCGGGCGGATACCATGCCCGCAAAAACGCCCGGCTTCACATGCCATCGACCGGGCGTTCCTGTCAAAATCGTATGAAACCCGAACGGATTCGGGGTGATTTGTAGTGTGCCGCCAGGGACTCGAACCCTGGACCTACGGATTAAAAGTCCGTTGCTCTACCAGCTGAGCTAGCGGCACAGAGAGAACAGAGATTTACGACGCGTGGGCGCGTAAGTCAAGCCTGATTGGCAAACCTCAGGCGGCCCTGACCCCGCAATTCAGTCCTCCCGGTCCTCTTCCGGCTTGACGAAGGCGGGAGCGGTGTGTTCAATACCACCCTCATGGGGAACGCGGAACCTCACCAGGGTTGCATGCTCCTTCCAGCCGACGTAGCTCAGACAGGTAGAGCAGCTGATTCGTAATCAGCAGGTCACCGGTTCAAGTCCGGTCGTCGGCTCCAATTTATTCCATTTCCGATAATTCCATCCGAGGTGTTGCATGGCGACAAGAAACTGCGTGGGCGTCATCGGTCTGGGCCGCATGGGGAACCCCGTGGCGCAGAGGTTTATCGGGGCGGAGATGCCCCTGATGGTCTGGGACGTTTCAGAGGAAAGGCGAGGGCCGTTCGAGGAAACGGAGGGCGTCGCCATCGCCACGCCGCGCGAGATAGGGGAGGCCTGCGCGGTCGTCTTCTTCGTCGTGCCTTCATCGGACGAGATAGCGGCGTGCTTTAAGGGAAAAGACGGCCTGCTCAAAAACCCGAGGAAAGGCCTCGTCGTCTACGACCTCACGACTTCGGACCCGGCGAAGACGAAACGCTTGGCTAGGCGCGCCGAGCGCGCGGGGCTGGGCTATCTCGACGCCGGGATGAGCGGCGGGCCCGGCAACATCCTGGAGGGCAAGCTGACCTTAATGATCGGAGGAGACGAGAAGCTCCTCAAGCGCACGAGGCGATACCTCGAACCCTTTGTCGATTACACCTTCCATCTTGGAGCGCTGGGTTCGGGCCACACCATGAAGCTCATCCACAACATGGTGCTCCACACGACGTTCCTGGCCACGTGCGAGGGAGCGCGCCTGGTCGAGCGGCTCGGGATGCGCGTCGAGGACATGATCGACATCTTCAACGCATCGACGGCCTACAGTTACGCGACCCGGCATCGTTTCCCGAACAACATCCTCTCGGGCACCTGGAACGGGCAGGCGCGCATCTACAACCTGCAAAAAGACGTAGGGCTGGCCGTCGGAATCGGACGAAAGCGGGGTGCCGACATCCAGCTCGCCGAGGGCACGCTCTCGTTCTTGAGGAAGGCCGTCGAGCGGGGGATGATAGAGGAGGATCTGACGCTTCTCTACCGCGATTTCGACCAGATCCAGAAGATGAACGCGCCCGAATAGGCGAAAGACGGGCTGTGCTCCTTGGGGATGAGGTTTGACGCGAAGCGATCCCTGAAAGTAGAATACGCGCGCTTGTGAAACAGGGCGGAGATGCAAATTTACACAAAACGGAAAACTTGTCCGCAGCGTCTCATATCGCCGTTCCTGCGGTTATTTGAGTATTCATGAGGCCGCGGCCTCGGTGGTTTGATTTTTATCACCTGAATCGGAACATTCCATTCCCATCAAGGAGAAAACGAAATGGCTTTTGAACTTCCCGCTCTCGATTACGACTACAGCGCACTGGAGCCGCACATCGACGCGCGCACGATGGAGATTCACCACACCAAGCACCACAACACCTATCTCACGAACCTGAACAACGCCATCGCCGGCACCGACCTGGGAGGCCAGAGCATCGAGGACATCCTCGGCAACCTCTCGCCGGATCAGGGCGGCTTGAACTTCAACGGCGGCGGCTATGACAACCACTGCATCTTCTGGAAGAACATGAGCCCGAACGGCGGCGGCGAGCCGAGCGGCGACCTGGCGGCGGCCATCGGCGATTTCGAGGCTTTCAAGAGTGACTTCTCGACCAAGGCGGTAACCGTGCAGGGCAGCGGCTGGGCGTGGCTGTGCACGAAGCCGGGTTCGGGCAGCGTCGAGATCAAGCAGATGCCCAACCAGACCAGCGTGCGCACCGAGGGCTACGTGCCGCTTCTGGGCGTGGATGTATGGGAGCACGCCTATTACCTCAACTATCAGAACCGCCGTCCCGACTACGTTGCCGCATGGTGGAACGTGGTGAACTGGGACGATGTCGCCGCGCGTTTCGCGGCCGCCAAATAGGAGGGTTGTCTCATGGCTTTGAGCGTAGGTGACGCGGCTCCCGATTTCGAGCTGCCGAGAACCCTCGCCGAGGGCGATACGATCAAGTTGAGCGATTACCGCGGAAAGAAGAACGTATTGTTGTGTTTCTACCCGTTCGATTTCTCCTCCGTTTGCAGCGAGCAGTTGCCCGCCTATCAGGCGGAGAAGGCGAGGTTCGATAATGCCGACTGCGAGGTCATCGGCATCAGCGTGGACAGCCCGTTCGCGCACGCCGCCTGGGCCGAGAAGTACGGTATCGAGTTCCCGTTGCTGAGCGATTTCTTCGGCAAGGGAACGTGCGCGGCCTACGGCGTGCTGAACGACAAGGGCTTCAGCAACCGCGCGGTGATTCTCGTCAACAAGGACGGGAACGTCGCCTACGTGGAGCAGACGGCGGTGCCGCCCGAGAAGCCCGACGATGAGAAGCTCTTCGCGGCGCTCGAGGGTCTGGGCTAGACCTGTTTTGAAGTTGGTGCTTCTGGGCGCGGGGTGGGTAAGCCCCGCGCCCGTTTTTTTGCGCTTCTCATTCTCCCGCCGCTCGGGTGAAGGCGTCGGGAAGGGGTAGTGGCTTGTCCGCCATCATCGACAGCATTGTCTCCGAGGAAGTGAGCGTTTCCATCGAGCTCTATCCGCCCAAGGGCCGAAAGGCGGTGGAGCGCGCCCTGCGTGAGGTGGCGGCGATTCAGGACGCGATGGACGTCGCCTTCACCTCGGTGACATACGGGGCGGGCGGCTCCACGCAGGAGGGCACGATCGAACTCGTGCTGGAGTTGTCCTGCCGCTATCCGGACCGCGTCGTGGCGCACCTGACCTGCGTGGGCGCGAACGAGGCGGAAATCTCGCGCTTGATGGACGTTTATCAGGATAACGGGGTGCGCGATATCCTCGCGCTCAGGGGCGACATCCCGGAAGGCATGACGCGCGATGAGGCCGTGGCCGGCGGGTTCCGCTACGCCGCCGATCTCGTGCGCTGGCTCTGCAACCACGGCGGGTTCCACTCCATCGGCGTGGCCTGCTACCCCGAGGGCCACCCCGAAACGCCCGACAAGAACGCGGACATGGATCACTTCGTCCGCAAGGTCGAAGAAGGGGCCGACTACGCGGCTTCGCAGTTCTTCTTCGAGGCGCCTGTCTGGGAGCGGTTCATGGAGCAGATGGCGAGTCGGGGCGTCTTGATCCCCCTGGCGCCCGGCATTCTGCCCGTGCGCGACCTGGGCCAGGTGCAGCGGTTTGCAAAAAAATGCGGGGCGAGCGTGCCGAGAAGCGTCGTCGATGCCTTGGCGCCCTACGAGAATGACCCCGAGGCCTTTCAGGAAAGTGCGGCCGATCTGGCGGCGACCCAGATTGAGGAGTTGATGACGATGGGCGTCAAACATTTCCACGTCTACGCGCTCAACCGGGCGGACATCATTTTGCGCATTGCGGACAGGCTAGGCTGGCGCAGGTAGGGTTCGGCGGGCGTACTGTTCCTCAGCCCTTGTTTTGGCGAAAAATCATGGAACCCCCACCTGTTTGCAACACCTCTACGGGAAATTTTCTCTATATTCCTCCCTGTAGCGGGCTGCGAGTGAAAACTCCGGCCTCGAAATGGATGTTTTCTCCGGTTGTTGGAGGGCGTCTTCTTTCGTATCGAAAGATGCTAATCTTTCTTGCAATCCACAGGAGACCGATGGGATGGGCTCGATGAAAAATTCCGCTTCAATCTTGAAGAGATGCCTCGGTGCGCTGCTTGGCGCGACGGCGCTGGTCGTCTTGGCGGCGGGCGCCGCCTCGGCCGATGATAAACCCTTCACGTTCGTGGCGCTCGGCGATATGCCTTACGGCAAGCCCACGAAGGTCTACCCGCCGTTCAAGACGCTCATCGGCCAGATAAATGCTCTTAAGCCGGCTTTCACCATACACATCGGGGACACCAAATCAGGTTCCACCCCGTGTTCGGACAAGATGCTCCTCGATCAGCTCGATTTCATGAACTCCTTCGACGCCCCGCTCGTCTACACGCCCGGCGACAACGAATGGACGGACTGCCACCGGAGGAGGGCCGGGCGCTTCGATCCTATCGAGAGGCTCGCCTTCGTAAGAAAGCACTACTTCTCCCACGGGCCGCGCTCGCTCGGCAAGGTGCGGATGAAGCTCGAACGCCAATCCGACCTGATGAAGGAATTCGCCAAGTACCCTGAGAATGCGCGTTTCGTGAAAGAGGACGTCCATTTCGTGGCGGCGCATGTCGTGGGTTCGAACAATAATTTCCAGGTGCGCGATAGGCGCGCCATCGCGGAGTTCTTTGCCCGCGATAAGGCGAACGTCACCTGGCTGAACGCGGGCTTCGATAAGGCCATCTCTACTAAAGCCAGGGCGCTCGTGCTCGCGATTCACGCCGATATGTTCCAGCCCGGGTTCTTCAGAGCGAAAAGAGAGGCGTTCTCGGGCGCATCGGGCTTCAAGCGGTTCGGCGATGCGCTGATCAAAGCGGCCGCCGCGTTCAAAAAGCCGGCTCTGCTCATCTACGGCGACAGCCACAAATACGGGACCATGCGCCCCTTCCCGAAAAAGGCGCCGAACGTCGTAGCCCTCCAGGTTTTCGGCGCCAAGCAGATGCACGCCGTGAAGGTGACGGTGGATACGAACAAGCCTGAGGTTTTCGGCATCGAGCCTATCAAAAACAAGGCGCTGGCGAATTAGGGCGTTTCCGTTTTTATCAGGCAGTTGCGTGGCAGTAGAGCGATAAAACAAAGAGCCCGGCAAAGCGCATCATTGTCGGGCTCACCCCATGAAAGTTCTATTCAAACCGGCGGGAAGGTTATCCTCACTCCCTAATCCAGCGGGGCGGGGAGGTGGGATTCCCCCATCAGGTATTCATCCACGGCACGGGCGCAGGAGCGGCCGTCCGCAATCGCCCATACCACGAGGGATGCGCCGCGCATCATGTCGCCCGCCACGAAGACGCCGGGCGCACTCGTCATCCAC
>CAYTSP010000194.1:0-13048 GCA_964440505.1 uncultured Nitrospinaceae bacterium | reverse complement strand
CGCTGGTAGACGCCGTAGGACATCACGCCGATAGCCGCCGCGGCGAAGAGATAGACCAGGGGGCCGAAAACGATATTCCAGTAAATTTCCCGCGTGGGTGTCATCTAAGAATCCTGTGGGGCGATTCGTTGCGTTTTCGTTCATTGCTGATTTTCCGAGGTTACGAAAACTCGCCCGAAAAGTCGACACACTCCCGGGTTCATTTGAAACGCGGCTTTCTTTACAGGATAATCAAAGCGTCAATCTTGTGGAGTGCACCGAAGCGCGGAGGCGGCGGATGAGCGAGAGAAAAATTCGGGTGCTGGTGGGAAAACCCGGCCTCGACGGCCACGACAGGGGGGCGAAGGTGGTCGCGCGTGCGCTCCGGGACGCCGGCATGGAAGTGATTTACACGGGCATTCGCCAGACGCCCGAGCAAATCGCCTCGACCGCCATGCAGGAGGACGTCGACTGCGTGGGTCTCTCGATTCTCTCCGGCGCACACAACCACCTGTTCCCCAGAATCCGTGAATTGCTGGATGCGCACGGCATGGACGACGTCCTGCTCTTTGGCGGCGGCATCGTGCCGGATGAGGACATTCCCTTTCTCAAGGAAAGGGGGGTGGACGAGATTTTCACCCCGGGCGCGACGATGGAGGATATCGTCGCCTACGTGCGCGAAACGGTGGCCGAGCGCAGGGAGAGCGCCTGAGGTCGCGGCTTCGTTGCGGCGCGAAGGCGCAGTTCGTATACTGCGCGCTCGTGAGCGGGACGGGGCGCTTCCTTCTGAATGGAAAACTCTTGGAGCGGTTGGATGAAGAACCTGTGGTTCATGGGATTTGCGGTCTGCTTGCTGCTCGTTTCCGCCTGTCAGCGAAAGCCCATCGAAAGGGCGGTGCGCGGTTCTCTTCCCCTTGCGGAGGAGAACGTGGTCGTCACGTCCTACTGCCAGAGCTGTCATCTGCACGCGAGTTTCCAGGAGGCGCCGCACGTCGAGAAGCAGCAGCTTCGCTACGGCGAGAAAAGCCCGCTGCGCGCCGCCACCCAGTGCCTCGCATGCCACGTCGTTCGCCCCGAGACGTTTTTCAAAAAAGAGCAGCGCAGCACCACCTTTCCGCACGGCGTTTTGGTAGACATCGCCAAGATACCCAAGCCGAAGCCCACGCCCCGCCTGAAAAGAGAAAAGGGGCCGGGGTCTGCGCCCAAGCAGGAGGCTCCGCCCCCCGCCGTGAAGAAAGAGAAGAAGAAAAAGCGGCGCTGGTATTTCCTTTATCTCTTCTGAGTCGGGTCGAGCAGGTCTCTCAGCCCGTCGCCCAGGATGTTCAGGCCCATGACGGTGAGGGCGATGGCGATTCCCGGATAAATCGTCAGGTGCGGGGCGACGAGCAGAAAATCGCGCCCCTCGGCCAGCATCGCCCCCCAGCTCGGCTCGGGCGGCTGTATCCCCAGCCCCAGGAACGATAGCCCGGATTCGGCGAGAATCGCTCCCGCCATGCCGATGCTCGCCTCCACGATGACCGGGGAGATGACGTTCGTGAACAGGTGGAGGGTGAGGATTCGCCCGGGCGTGGCGCCCGCGGCATGGGCGGCGACCACGAATTCGCGTTCGCGCAATGCCAGCACCTGCGCGCGGACGAGTCGCGCGTAGCCCACCCACCCGAACACCGAGAGCGATATGACGATGTTCCACAGGCTCGGCGCGAGCACCGACATGAGGGCGATGGCGAGCAGAATGCCGGGAAAGGCCAGGAACACGTCGGTGACGCGCATGATCGCCTCGTCCCACACACCGCCGAGATAGCCTGCGATTCCTCCGATGATGACGCCCAGCAGCACGGATACCGAGACGGCTGCGAAGCCCACGGTGAGCGAGGTCCTCCCGCCGTGCAGGACGCGGCTCAGGATGTCGCGGCCGAGCTTGTCCCGCCCGAAGGGGTGCGCCGCCTCGGGAGCCGCCAGCCCTTGCGCCAGTTCCATCTCATACGGGTTTTGTGGCGAAAGGAGGGGAGCGGCCAGGGTGGCGATCAATAAAAGTGCGATGATGCCGCCTCCGAGATAGATGGATAGCCTGCGCCTCATGTGAGCCTCACGCGCGGGTCGAGCCAGGCGTAGGCGATGTCGGCCAGAAAGTTCGCGCTCACGTAGACGGCGGCGATGAAAAGCACGCAGCCCTGCACGAGGGGGTAGTCGCGAGACGCGATGGCCTGAATCACCAGGCGGCCCACGCCGGGCCAGGCGAAGACGGTCTCGGTGATGATGGCGCCCGAGAGCAGGGCGCCGAGCTGGAGGCTCAGGATCGTGATGAGCGGCAGGCATGCGTTCTTGAGCGCGTGGAGCCAGAGCACCCGCTTCTCGGAGATGCCCTTGGCGCGCGCCGCGCTGATGTAGTCTTGCGGCAGCACTTCCAGGAGGCTCGAGCGCGCCATGCGCATCAATATCGGCGAGAGCGCCGCGCCGAGCGTGACGGCGGGGAGGATGAGGCTGAGCGCCCCCTCCCGGCCCGAGACGGGGAGCCAGCCCAGGCCGATGGAGAAGAAGATGATGAGCAGCGGCCCGAGCCAGAAGACGGGCATGCTCGCACCCGCCACGGCGAGAAAACCGGCCCCCAGGTCGAGCGCCGTGCCCTGTCGGCGCGCCGCGGTGATTCCCAGCGGAAGCGAGATGAGCAGAGCCACGGCCATCGAGGCGAGCGTGAGTTCCGCCGAAGCGTAGGTGCGCTCGAAGATGATGGCCGACACCGCTCTTTTCTGGTGGAGCGAATTCCCTAAGTCTCCGCGCAGGAGACCTCCCATGTAATCGGCGTATTGAACGCCCAGGGGCCTGTCCAGCCCCAGCGTCCTGCGCAGTTGTTCGCGCTGGGCGGGGCGGGCGGTTTCGCCCAGCATCAGATCCACCGGGTCGCCCGGCAGCACCTGGGTGACGATGAAGACGAGCGTCGTCACCCCCCACAGGACGGGGATGAGGAGCAGAATGCGTCTTAAAAGGAATTTTCTCACTTATCGCCTCGCCGCCGGGGAGAGGGTGGCTTTCGCGAGCGAGATGAAGTCCGCGTCCGGGAACACCCGATACCCCGATATGCGCCTGTCGAAGACGGCCACGTTCACGCTGTGCCAAAGATTGATGTAGGGAAGCTCACGGCCCAGGATGCGCTGCACCTCGCCGTAGATGCGGGCGCGGGCCTTGGGCGCGACGGGTTGGCGGGCCTTCTCCAGAAGCGTGTCCATGCGTGCGTTTTTGTAGAGGCCCCGGTTGAGTCCGGCCGGCGGGGTGAAGCGGCTGTGAAAGATATAGCGGTAGATGTCGGGGTCGGATATGCCGACCCACGTCAGGCTGTAGAGCTGGAAATTTCCGTTTCTGATGTCGCCGAAAAACGTCCCCCACTCATAGGAGCGGATTTTCATTTTTATCCCCACGCGGGCGAGTTGATGGCCGAACACGGTGGCGATGCGGCGGCCCAGTTCGTTTTGCGAGGTCTTGTAGACGAGCGTGAAGCGCGGCTCGGGCCCCGGCCCGTCGGGGTCGGGGAAACCCGCCTCGTCGAGAAGCTTCATCGCCAACGCGGGGCGGTGCGCATAGCTTGGCAGGCCTTTTTGGTGCGCCCAGTGATCCGGCGGCAGCAGGCTGTCCGCTTCCTGGACGAGGCCCTTGTGGATGAAGCGCACGATGGGCCGTCTGTCGATCGCGTGGGCTATCGCGCGCCGCACGTCGAGTTTGGAGAGAATCGGGTCGCTCATGTTGAAGCCGATGTAGCTGAAGTTCGTGCCCAGGCGCTTTCGTATCTTGAGCCGCTTGTTCTTGATGAAGCGCGGCAAAATATCGGGCGAAAAGGCGTTCTGGAGAAAATCGACCCCTCCGCTTTCGAGTTCCAGGACGCGGATGGTTTCCTCCGGCAGAATCCGGAAGATGAGGCGCTCGAAGGCGGGCTTGCCGCCAAAATGACCGGCGAACGCTTTTAAGGTGATTCGCTCGTCCGGCGTGAATTCCACGAACTCGAACGGGCCGGTGCCGACGGGTTTTTGGGCGAAGCGGCTCCCCGCCTTACGCGCGCCTTGGGGGAGAATGCCGACCATGAGGGATTCCGCGAACGAGGCGGAGGGTTCCTTGAGGTGGAAGACGACCCTGTGCGGCGTGGGCGTTTCGATGCGCGCGAGTTCATTGAGTCCCGCCGCCTTGGGGGAGGCGAGAGAAGGATCGCGAATGGAGTCGAAAGTGTATTTCACATCGGACGAGGTGAGGGGTGCGCCGTTATGAAACCGCACCCCGCGTTTGAGTTCGAAGCGGTGGACGAGGGGCGTGGGCCGTTCCCATTTTTCGGCGAGTTCCAGGACGATGCGGCCCTCGTGGTCATTCGATATCAGGCGGCTGAAGATGAAGCGCTGCACCTTGGAGGAGATGGCGTCCTGCGACAGCCTCGGGTCGAGTTGCGTGGGGTTGGTTCCGATGCCGACGACAATGGCGTCGTTTTTGAGAGAACGCTCCTCCCCGCAGCCTGACAGATACACGCACGCGAACGAGAGAACGAGAAGAGCGAGCGATTTGTTTCTCATCTTGTCATACCGGCGGGCGAGAGACATCTGGAGATTCGCATACGCCGCGTCTTATCGTCAATCCGGCGCGTCCTCGTGGTTTACAGCCCGTTCCGGGCGGATTAAGATTCCCCTCGCTGATGATTATTGACTCGATGATCCGGAGGTTTCCCCCGATGAGATGGAGCAGGTGTCATTTGAAGCGAACCTTGCGCCTGGTGGTGACGGCGCTCGCTTTCCTCCTCGTGAGCGTGAACGTGACGGCGGCCGCGCCGTTCGATGAGAATCGCCCCAAGGTGGGAGATAAGGCGCATGAGTTCGAGATACAGGGTTTCAAGCTCTCCGACCTCAAGGGCAAGAGGAACCTCGTGATGGTTTTCTATCGGGGCCACTTCTGAGTCATTTGCCAGCGGCAACTCGTCGAGTTCCAGAGATTTTCCGAAAGAATTCATCGGCTTCAGACCGAAATCATCGCCATCAGCGCGGACAACGCGCTTGAAATGAACAAGACGACGAGGGAGTTGGGCATTCGGTATCGCCTGATATCGGACCCGAAGAGGCGAATTATCAAAGACTTCGGGGTGCTGCATCCGAGAGAGGGGATTGCCCGGCCCGCCACTGTCATCATCGACAGGAACGGCGTGGTTCGCTACGTCCACGTGGGCAAATATCCCAGCGACCGTCCGACGGTTCAGCAGGTGATGCAGGCCCTCGCTTTTTTATGAAAATGATACACGGTATTCCCGCCCCGCCCGGCGCGTGACGGAAACCGATTATGACATTTTTGAAGAAAGACTCTGCGGGCCGGTTTTTCAGGCTCTTTATGTGGGCGATGATTCTGTGCCTCGCCGCCATATGCGCGTCGGACGCCTTTGCCGCAGGAAAAAGACGCGCTCCGAAAAAAAAGATCGCTTCCAAAAAGGGCATCGTCTCGAAGGCCGCCTTCCAGGCCAGGGTAAGGCGCGCCGTCAAGAGGCAATGCGTACGCCCCGGACGCCTGGGGCTCTACATACGTTCGGTCTCCACAGCGCAGACGCTCTATTCCCATAACGCCGCTACAAAGCGGATTCCTGCTTCGAACGTCAAACTCTTCACGGCCGCCGCCGCGCTCGCTCATCTGGGGCCGGATTACCGCTTCGCCACCGATTTTTACGCGAAGGGCAAGGTTCGGGGCGGCGTCCTGCGGGGAGACCTTTATCTCAAGGGCTACGGCGATCCGCTTTTCGTGCATGAAAGGATGCGCGACTTCGTTCGCCGCCTCAGGCTGCGCGGCGTGAGGCGCATCGAGGGCGATCTGGTGGCGGACGATACGTTTTTCGATGAGAAAAAACATGGGCGCGGGTGGCGCGTGGGCCGCTCCATCCGGCCGTATCTGGCGCCGCACGGGGCACTGTCCCTGAATTTTGGCTCGGCCAACGTGCTCGTGGCTCCGGGTGACGGGGTTGGTAAGCCGGCTATGGCGAATCTCGAACCGCCCTCGCGCGCGCTTCGTCTCCAGGCGAGGGTGAAGACCTCGCGCAGGCGGTTGAAAATCCGGCTCGGACGCGGGCGCTCCAAGGGAAAGGATGTCGTTCGGATTAGCGGCTCGTTTCCGGCGGGAAGCAGGATGAGGACGTACCGGGTGCCCGTCACGGACCCCACCGCCTTCACCGCCGGCGCCATCGCCGCCGAAATGGGGAGGCAGGGAATCGCCTTGAAGGGCGGAATCCGGCGGGCCGCCACGCCGCCGGATGCGAAGCTTTTCGCGCGGAACCTCTCGCCGCCCCTGAGCGAAGTGGTGAGCGGACTCAACAAGTTCAGCAATAATTTCGTGGCCGAGCAGGTTCTCAAGACAATGGGCGCCGAAGCGCACGGCGCGCCGGGCACGGCGGAAAAAGGCTTGCGCGTCGTGCGGGATTTTCTGATCTCCACGGGCGTCTCGGCGAAAGAGATCGCCCTCGCCGACGGTTCGGGCTTGAGCAGGATGAACCGAACCTCGCCGCGCGCTCTGGCGACCCTGCTCGAAGCGGCGCACAACGATTTCAGGCTGCGGCCCGAGTTCATGGCGTCGCTGGCCGTATTCGGCGTCGACGGCACGGTGAAGAAAAGACGCCGACGCGGAGTCGATTCGCGCCGGGTGCGGGTGAAGACGGGCGTGTTGAACGGCGTGCGCGCCTTCAGCGGATATGCTGCCGCCGGAAACGGGGAAATCCTCGCATTCTCCATTCTCATGAACGGAAACGCTTGCCGGCCCAAAAGCCTCACGGGTGAGGTGATTCGCGCCATGGTTTCGTTGAAGCGGAGCTTTTCGAATCCCGTGAACGCTCATCTCAGGGGGGCTCGCGAAATCATGGCGCGCTCCATGCCGAAGCCCTCCGTCAGGGACGGATGGCGCAGGCGCTCCTCTCCGCGCGCGGGCCCGGCCGAAGAGGATGATTTCGAGGAACTCGGCCCGGGAATCGTTCCGATCGCCGAATCGCCCCTGGATGATTCCCCCGACGAATTGTCTGCCGAGAATTCCGAAGAAGCAGGCCCGGCGGAAGGAGGCGCCGCGTGGCCCTCGAAAAACGCACCGCGCGGGCGCAGCCGTGAGCGATGAATGAGCGATGCCCTTGTACGGAGCCGAATCTCCCGGCGCGGCGGCTGCGGGTGGAGCAGGGGAGCATGAAGGGCAGATGAGCGATTCCACGGGCCCGCTCGCCTTTCCCCGCAAGTGGACTCTGCGCCCCGTCGATCAGGAATCAGCCGAAAAACTTTCCCGGGAATTGAATCTCCCTCCCCTGATGGGAAAACTTCTCGCGCAAAGGGGAATTCAGAGCCCCGGCGAGGCGCGCAAGTTTCTGGATGCCCCCCTCGCGGGATTGCACGATCCGTTTCTGATGAAAGGGATGGAGGAAGCCGCCGCGCATCTCCTGGGGCCGATAAGAAACCGTCGTCCCATCGGCGTTTATGGAGATTACGACGTGGACGGCATCTCCGCCACGGCGCTCATGTGCCGGTTTCTCTCCCAGGTGGGTGCCAGGGTTCCCTACTACATTCCGAGTCGCCTGGACGAGGGATACGGCCTGCACCGCAAGGGTCTGAAAAAGCTCAAGGAGGCGGGCTGCGACACGGTGGTGACGGTCGACTGCGGCATCAGCGCGCATGCCGCCGCCAGAGAAGCCGAACAGATGGGCTTGCGGCTCATTATCACCGATCATCACCGCCCGCCGGACGAGTTGCCGCCCTCCATGGCCGTCCTGAATCCCCGCCAGAGGGGTTGTGAATATCCTTTTCGAGGACTCAGCGGGGTCGGGGTCGCGTTCAAGCTGATCACCGCCCTCAGAAGGCGTTTGCATGAAGGCGGATTCGCGTCGCCGCTGCCGAACCTCAAGCAGCACCTCGACCTGGTGGCGTTGGGCACGGTGGCCGACGTGGTTCCCCTGCGGGACGAGAACCACATTTTCGTGCGCCACGGACTCGAGATTCTCTCTCCCCCCGAAGTGGCCGAGGGCGGGTTCGAGACCCTGGATCGGCGGAAGACGGGGATTCGCGCCCTGCAAGCGGCGGCGAACCTCAAGGCCCAGGTGCTCAATGTGGGGCACGTCTCCTTCACCCTCGCGCCGAGGCTCAACGCGGCGGGGCGGGTGGGAGAAGCCTCCTTCGGCGTCGAACTTCTCACGGCCGATGATGAGGGTCAGGCGCGATCGCGCGCGGAGGTGCTCGAGGAGTGGAACCGTCAACGCCAGATTTTGCAGCAGCAGGCCTGGGAGGAGGCGGTGGGCATGATGGAATCATCGGGAGCCGACGCCCTTGATGAGGCCATCGTGCTCGCGAGCGACAAATGGCACCCCGGCGTGGTGGGCATCGTGGCGTCGAAACTCGTGGAGGAGTACCACCAGCCCTCGGTTCTCATCCACGTCAAGGACGGGGTGGGGAAAGGCTCCGTTCGCTCGGCCATGGGTCTTCACGTGTACGAGGCGCTCGAGCGCTGCTCGGACCTTTTGATCCAGTTCGGCGGACACAAGGGAGCCGCGGGGGTGAAGATGGCGGAGGAGAAGATAGACGCTTTCAGGGAACGCTTCCGGGAGGTGATTCGCGGGATGAAAAAATCCGGGCCGGATGAGCGTGAACTCATACTCGACGCCCGCGTCGATTTTTCCGAAGTGGACGTGCCGCTCCTCGAGCAATTCGAGGGCATGGCGCCTTTCGGGGAGGAGAACCCCCGGCCCGTGTTCTACGCCTCGAGCGTCGAGGTGGCCGGAAGCCCAGGCTCCGTGGGCCGCGGAGGGGAGCACTTGAAGCTGAACTTGCGGCAGTTCCGCGAGGTGAGAGAGGCCATTGGGTTCGGCATGGGGGAGTTGCTCAAGGAGCCGGAGCGTTTGAAGGGAAAGCTCGACGTGGCGTTCTCCCCCGGCCTGAACCGCTGGCGCGGCAACACCAGGATGCAGCTCGATCTTCGCGCCATCCGTCCGGCGGGCGGCTAGCCGAAGAGGGTATCCAGAGACTCCCTGTCGTCGGGCTTCATCGAAAATTCCTCAAAACCGGAGAGCTTCAGGTTTTTGGACAGCAACATCACCTTGATGGCTCCGCCCAGACCGGTGGGGTCCATGATGCCCATGAGGGACTGGCGCTCGCGCCGTGTTTTTTCATCATCCCCGTCCTGCACGTTTTCCAGCGCCCGAGAAATGCCGGCCCCGAGAAGAAAACGCGTCTGATCGGTGAAGCCCGCGAGTTCCATGCCATGCGGCGCGGCAGCCCGCAGGATGGAGGTGAAGTCGACGTGGGTGGTGAGGTCGGTTTCCCCGGGACGGGAGAGCACATCGCTCACGAGGACATGGTTTTTGTAGCCGCGCAGCGCGCCATCCATGCGGGTGGGGCCGTAGAGGGCGCGTGCGGAGAAGCCGTAATCGAAGATAAGGACGGCGCCCCGCTCCATCCGGTGCGCCACCTCGCTTATCCAGTCGAAGGCGCTCAGGTTCACCTCGGCCATCTGATCGGCGGAGAGCCGGACCCCCAAATCGGAGAACCAGCCGTTCAGGCGTTCATCGGAGAGCGCGCTCTCGCAGAACTCAAGCCTCTCGCCGCTCCGCGCCACGTATCTTTCTTTCAGATGCGGCCCTTTCTGGATGAGGGCGTGGACGGGCAGGGCGTCCAGGAACTCATGGGCGAGCACGATTCCCTCGAAGCCCGGAGGCGGGTGTTGCGCGGGGTCTGAAAACCGGATGTTGCCGGAGTCTTTGAATTTTTCCCGTATCCGCTTCCTCGCCTGTGCGCTTTGCTCGGCGAACGTATAGGCGATGGCCTGGTGGAGAGCCGACTTCGAAGAGCGAATCGACTCCAGGATATCGAAGGCGAGCCATCCCTCTCCCGGGCCGTATTCCCGGAGGTGAAGCGCGGGCGGCTCGCCCATGCGGCACCGGATTTTCTCGAGAAGCGGCGCGATCATCCGCCCGAGCCAGGGGCTTTGGTGAGGCGAGGTGTAGAAATCGCCACCGGGGCCGATTCGCGGGCTTTCCCGGCAATAATAGCCGCCCTCTGGATGATAGAGGGCGAGTTCCATGAATCGGCGAAAGGGGATGGGGCCGTTCTCAAGCGCATCCGCTAGGGCTTGGGAGAGTTCGGGGTGAGAGGCGATTTTCATGGCTTTGAGTATACACGCCGAAAATACGGACAAGAAGAGCGGGGTTGAAAGGAGCGCCCCTTGATTCCGCCGGTTGGAATATCTATCATCCGGGGAAAGAGGATGGATTACAGCATCACGAATGAGGGTTCGCATGAAAGTTCGCGTCAAGTGCTTCGCCTGGGCCAAAGAGGTGACGGGCGAGGAGGAAATCGACCTGGAAGTGCCCGAGGGCGCCACGGTGGCCGATTTGAGAGTGAGCCTCGCCGAGCGGTTCCCGGTTTTTTCCGGGCGCATGGAGTCCATCGCCGTCTCCGTCAACCAGGAGTTCGCGGGCGAGGGCACGCCGGTGGATGCGGGCGATGAACTGGCGTTGATCCCGCCCATCAGCGGAGGCTGCGCATGATTTGCCGCATCGCCGATACCCCCATCGACATGGATGAGCTGACCGACAGCCTGGATTCTCCCGAACTGGGCGGGCTCTGCACGTTCGTGGGCAAGGTTCGCAACCACAGCGCGGGGCAGGGGGTCACGCATCTCGAGTATCACGCCTATCCCGCGATGGCGGAGAAGAAGATGCGCCAGGTCGCCGAGGAGATTGAAGAACGCTTCGGCGTCACCCATCTGGCGATGGCTCACCGGGTGGGAACGCTCGCGATCGGCGAGGTCGCGGTCGGCATCGCGGCGGCCTCCGCCCACCGGGACGCGGCCTTCAAGGCGTGCCGCTACGCGATCGACCGCATCAAGCAGATCGTGCCGATATGGAAGAAGGAATACGGCGAAGACGGCGTGGCCTGGGTCGAGGGCTGCGCCGTGGACGCCGAGACGGCCGAACCTCAAAAAGCGCAGAATCAGCGCGTTTGACATTTTTTCCCTTCAAGCTAGAATTTATCTATTCCACAAGAGAATCGCGCCTGGAAATGGCGTTTGATGTCTTTGACGTGTTTATCGTGCATGGTTTGTGATTAAGCGCATATAGGGCTTCGTTTCATCCTGCTTTGGAAGCATTTGAAGAAAGGGCGGATATCCGCTGTGAGATTCAATGTTTTTCCCACCTGAAAGGAGGATAGATAATGAAAGTAGCTCGTATCTTCATTACAGTCGCATTTTTGGTGACGACGGCGTTCCTCGCCAGCCCGGCGCTGGCTGCGAACGAAATCCACCTCGGCGGAGCCATCTCCCAGACGGGCCGCTATGCGGAGCCTGCCGGCAGGTTCGTCAACGCCTATAAGCTGTACGCCGATCAGCTGAACGCCAAGGGCGGTCTTCTTGGAAAGAAGATTAAAGTTACTCTCCTGGACGATAAATCGGACAAGCAGACCAGCATCAAGCTCTACGAGAAGCTCATCACGCAGGACAAGGTCGACATCACGCTCGGTCCCTATTCCAGCGGCATCACCGACGCCGTGGCCAACGTGCTGGAAAGGTACAAGTACCCCACGCTGGCGCCGGGCGCTTCCTCGGGCATCATCTGGAAGAAAGGGAGAAAGTACCTTTTCAACCAGAACGCCATCGCTCAGAACTATCAGAGGGGCGCCGTATTTCTCGCCAAGGAAATCGGGGTGAAGCGAATCGCCATCGTCGGCGAGGACAGCCTTTTCCCCAGGCAGTCGGCCGAGGGCGCAGTTCATTGGGCAAAGCATCTCGGCATCGAGGTGGTGCTGAACGAGAACTATCCGCGCAAACAGACCGATTTCACCGCGCTGCTCCAGAAAATCAAGGCGCGCCGCGCGGATGCGCTCATCTCGAACAGCTACTTCGCGGATGCCGTGGCCCAGATTCGCCAGCTCAGAGAGCTGAACATCAACCTCAAGATTTTCGCCGGAACCGTCGGCCCGGGCCTGCCCAAGTTCGCCAAGCAGCTCGGCAACACGGCGGAATACGTGCTGGGCTTCAGCCAGTGGGAGCCGCGCCCCGAGATACTGAAGTTCCCGGGCATGGAGCATTTCATCGATTCGTACGTGAAGCGTCATAAAGTGAAGCCGAACTACCACGCCGGAATCGCCTGGGTATCGATGCAGGTTATGAGTCAGGCGATAACAAAGGCAGGTTCCTATGATCGCGCTAAGGTCTGGAAGACGCTGCGCACCTCGCAGTTCCAGACCATCATGGGGAAATGGAAGGTGGATGAGAACAACCTGAACGATCATGACGGCCTGACTTTCCAGATTCTCGACGGCCAGCGGAAGATCGTCTGGCCGAAGAGTATCGCGGAAGTCCCCTACAAGCTGCCGATGCCCAAGTGGAAGGACAGGGCCAAGAACTAGGCAGGCGGTTTGCATGACGAAGGTTGTTCAACCGTAGCGCGTCATATTGTGATGGCGGCGCAACTTTTGAACTTCCATAAGATAAGAGGAGTATAGGAGATGAAGAAAAGCCTTGTTTTGGTACTGGGCTTTGTTCTCGCTCTCACGGCTGCTCCCTTCGTGGAGAAAGGCCATGCGAAGGACAAGGTCACCCTGGGGATCGCCATTTCGCAGACGGGCCGCTACGCCGAGCCCGCCGGACGTATGGTGAACTCCTACCATCTGTATGTGGACCAGATGAACGCCAAGGGTGGTTGGCTCGGCAAGAAGATCGACATGATCATCCTGGACGACAAGTCGGACAAGCAGACCAGCATCAAGCTCTATGAGAAGCTGATCACGCAGGACAAGGTGAACCTGACCATGGGCCCCTACTCCAGCGGCATCACCGACGCCGTGGCCAACGTGCTCGAAAGGTACAAGTACCCCACGCTGGCGCCGGGCGCCGCCTCGGGCATCATCTGGAAGAAGGGCCGCAAGTATCTCTTCGACATCATCGCCGTCGCCCAGGACTACCAGAAGGGCGCGGTTCACATCGCCAAGGACATCGGGGTGAAGCGCATCGCCATCATCGGCGAGGACAGCCTCTTTCCGCGCCAGGCTGCGGAAAGAGGCTGTCCTCGCCGATGATGGCGATGCGCTTCACCCCGATGTCC
>CAYTSP010000193.1:0-28651 GCA_964440505.1 uncultured Nitrospinaceae bacterium | reverse complement strand
GCGGGCCGCATCTACACGCTGCGCCGCGTTGTGATGCCCCTGGTCGCGCCGGGCATGGTGGTGACATTCCTGTTCATCTTCATCCTGAACTGGAGCGAGTTCCTGCTCGCGCTGACGCTCACCCAGCCGAAGGTCGTCACGCTGCCCATCCTGCTCAACAAGTTCCAGAGCGCGTCGGAGGGCAGGCTCTACGGACCGCAGGCCGCGATTGGGACGGTCATCACCATCCCCGTGGTTATCCTCGGCGTCCTGATCCAGAAGCACCTCGTCACGGGATTCAGCTTCGGCACCATCCGAAAGTAGCCCCTCAGGCAAATGCGGGGGTCAAACCCGACCGAGGAGGGAGGGTTTGCGGCGTCATGCAGTGTGAGAGGAAATGCGAGTAGTTGCGGGGAAATGCGCGGGAGCCGAAAAACTTTTTTTCGGCTCTAAATCTGAGTGTGATACGCTCAGGTTCACATGACAACTCTTTTGATTACAATCAGTTATCAGGAACATCCCTTTCGGAAATTTATCGAAAAACCCCGTGAATTTAGCGATATTTACGGAAATTCCCGCCAATCCGCGGTCCCGGGCCGTTTCCTCCGGGCCCGCCGGCATGAAAGGCCGTGAACAGCGCGAACGCGCCACCAGGTCCGCCGGTATGAAAGACTTCATCACCTCATCGACTCCGATTGCGCCTGAAAGGCTGCGAGCGATACGGGCTTCCATCCGGCCCGCGCGCGCATCAAAGACCGAGAGAAACGCGAAGGCGCCGACGGGCCTGCCCTGATGAAATCCTACGGGAGCGTCCCTGTATGACACTTACGGAAAATGCGGGGAATTGCGGGCTGAAGAAGGAATCGAATCTCTCTTGAAAGGGGTAGATTGTGGTTTCAGGCAGCGGCGTTCCTGCGCGTTCGCCCGGAGACCACGAACCACAGCTTTTCTCCCCGGTTCTCGCCGAGGGAGTTCCTGGCATACAGAACACGGGCGGACTGGCGGATTCTCCCCTACGCTCAATCCCGACCAATCAGGGCGGAAGAAGCTCATCAAATCGCCATCAAAAAAATCCCTTCTCATCGAATATTTTGTTATAGTTTCCATACGAATTGTTGCGACGCAAACAGGTATGGAAAAGCATGAAGCCATCCCGCATGCCATAGCGCCGATATGGATGACGGAGTGAGGAAAGCTCCCGTCCAGAAGGTAAATTCCGAGATGATGCGCCATTTTTTCTGCCCCTGCCGGCATTCATGATCCCGGGCTGCGCCGGTAACGGGAGCGGCTGGGGAGAACTCGCCGGAACCGGGAAGTTCGAAGAGGTTCAGGGGGTCATCACCCTCCGGGCGGAGCCAGGAGCCTGTGGCCCTGGAGTGGATCTCTGCGCGGGCCATGTGAATTACGAACGCGAAAAAACAATCTGGAAGCGAACACATACAGCAGGGAGAAGATGATGAAGCATTTAATCGCCGTTTTGCTCACAACGATAATTCTTGGCGGTTGCGCCTTTAGCGATGGCAGCGGACCCATACCCCATGTCGACTTTGAGCGCACCACCTCGTTCGAAGACAATGAACTCCTCATCCATACGACGCAGTTCGACGGCACCCGGGTGCGGCTCAGCACCTTGCGCGACGCGGAGAGCACGGCCCCCTTTGCGACGGAGATGCCCGGTCATGTGGGGCGCACATGGACGCTTCTGCAAATAAACGAGGAAGATGCCTTCCTGGGCTACGCGGCGGTAAGCTGGAACAAGGAAGACCCGGGTGATTATCTCGCGGCGGGCTGGTGGATGCATTTCGCGAACCAGCGCTATCCCGATATCGACCCGTATCATGACGACACCGAAATCTACGCGTTCATAGACGGCCCGGAAATCGACCCGGCAAATCCGCCGTCCCTCCCCGCGATGGGTACGGCATCCTACAGCGGCGGGGCGGGAGGCCGGTTCCTCTACCTGTACGGGGACAGCTGGCGCGAAGACGTGCAGGGCAAGGTTTCCACCGAGGAGATTACGGGGATCATGACGCTCAAGGCGGATTTCGCTGCCGGCACCATAGAAGGCTGCTGGGGATGCGTGGGCGACCTGACCTTGCAGCGCCTGCACCTTGTGAGCGCATTCGACAGAATTGAGAAAGAACCCGTCGAACTGCTGGCGCATCCCAAAGACTATGAGGTGCATTTTGCGCCCGGAAAATTCAATCCGGACGGCACATTCTATACCCAGGAAGGCGTAACGGTAACGCACCCCGAGCGTTCCATCGAAAGGATCAGGTACGGATACCTGGCGGGTGGTTTCTCGAATCGACAGGACAGCGCCGGCAACCCGCGCCTGGTCAACGGCTTCGGCGGCGCAATGTTTGTGGAGGAAGACGGCAGCACTTCCATTATCAGCGGAATTTTCAACGCTCTGAGCGAAGCCTTCAGAGCGTCAGCGCAAAACCAGGGGCGCTAAAGCGAAGCCCGGCGCGGGGATTGTGCCGGTATGAGCGGATGATAGCGGTTCGGCTTGGCGCGCTACTGGCGGCGCCCGTCCGTCAAATGCTTGACATCTCCCAGCGCATTATTTACTAAGGTCTGCATGATTCCCAGGATATACATGAAACTCCTGACACTGATCGTCCTGTTTATACTTTCGCTTACGGCCGGCTGTGTCGGCGGCGGTTCCGGCGGCGGCGCCCCTCCGCCTCAGCCTCCAGTCCCGACACCCACGCTTACGCCCGTCCCCCAACCGTTTCGGGCGCAGACGACCTTCGTCGACAACGTCCTCAGCGTCGACGTACGCTACCACGACGGCCGCACCCGCACGCTAGATACCGACCGGCACCGGGACGGGTCGTGGGGGCTTTACCTCCCCCGACCCCTGCAGCCCGGCCATATCAGCCGCGAATCGATACTCTCGGAAAACCACTACGACGGCAGGATTGTGCTCTACACCGTCCTCGATTGGAACGACGCCGACCCTTCGGACTACCTTGCGGCCGGATGGTGGATCGTCTACCCGCCCGGCGTTTCCCGTCGGGAAATCGAAGACGCCACGCGCGGCGTCTTTATCGATGGCCCGGAACTCGACCCCGCCAGACCGCCCGACCTCCCCCTGACCGGCACGGCCACCTACGTCGGCGGCGCCGGCGGCCTGTACACGTACAACTACGGCCGGGACTGGGACGAGCTGGCCGGTTCCTCCCACTACACCGAATTCGTGGGGATTATCGCGTTGACCGCCGACTTCGAGAGCAAACGTCTCACCGGATGCCTGGGGTGTCTCGAACCGATCGAGATCGACCCCGGTCGCCACCTCTATCCGTACGTAACCTGGCGGACTCCCGATCCCGCGGCGTTGCCGGCCGACTACGACATACGCTTTTCCGCATCCTTTGACGCCAAGGGCGCATTCGAGGGCAGCGAAATCATCGTCACGCATCCCGAACGCAAAATCACGCAAGCCGCCGGAACGTGGCGCGGCCAGTTCTCGAACGTGCCGGACGTCGACGGCAACCCCCGCCGCGTGGTCGGTTCGACAGACGTTCACTTCGCCGAAGATGACGGCTCGAGCGGAAACTTTACGGGCATCTTCGACGCGCTTACGCCCGCAACGCTCAAGCCCGCCGGTGGCGGCAACGGGGGCAACGCGAACTGATATACGCCCTGAGTGTGAACCCTTCAGGGCTTCGGGGAACAACCAGGGGCGCTGGAGGCGCTCTCCTGCGGGAACATAAATCCTTCTTCCCCTCACCGGATGGGAATGGCTCAAAAATCATCATTCCTGTGGCGGGATTCCGCCTTGCCAGTGGGAGTGCAGGGGTCGCATATATGCGACCCTTGTTTTCTTCGCACGATGGGCCGCATATATGCGGCCCCTACAAGCCAAACCACACCAGTTACCTGACAAGACCGATACGGACGGGGACTCATTTCCCCATGCCGGCGGACAGGTCGCGACCTGTCCCTACGGCGAAAACGTGTCGCACTCGTAGGGGCGGACCAGTGTGTCCGCCCGATTGGCTATCGAAAAACGGCGGGTCGGCGTGGCGCGCGGCTATCAGCCATCTGGCGGACCCTGGCCGAGGAAACGGCTCGGCGCCCCGGAGAGCGCGTCGATCGCCTCGCGGACGATCCGCGCAACCAGCTCGCCTGCGCCCGGGCTATCGGCTATCAGGTCCAGCCCCTCGCCGGCGAAGGTGACCGCCATATCCGTATCCCCCTCGCGCAGAGCCTCGAAGAAGCATTCGCGCATCGTGGGGCTCTGCTCTCGCAACTCGTCGTCGCGGCCATGCCAGGCGTCGGCGAATGCGTTGCGAATGGCGCGCCCGGTGTAGGGTTCCGGCCACGTGATGCCCCGGGCCGTGTCGAACGCCTTGGTGCGCAGCGTGCGGTCGCCGCCGGTTCGCTCGATCAGCGCCTTCTGGTTCGGGTGGCCCAGCGCCTCCCGCGTGGCAAAGAAACGGGTGCCGATCAGAACGGCCTCCGCGCCCAGCATCAGGGCGGCGGCCAGGCCGCGCCCGTCACTGATGCCGCCCGCGGCGGCGACCGGGATCGGCCCCACCGCATCTGCGACCGCAGGAACGAGCGGCAGCGTGGAGCGCTCGGCCCCGTGGCCCCCGGCTTCCGTACCCTGGGCGACGATAATCTGGGCGCCCATCTGCGCCGCCTCCCGGGCGTCTTTCAGCGTCTGGACCTGGCAGATCAGCGTCGCGCCGGCTTCCCGTATCTTCTTGGCGTAGGGTTCGATATCGCCGAAGGAGAGCATCACGGCCCGCGGCCCGCATTCAAGCGCTGCGTCGAGCGCGCCGGGCCGCTCCTCCAGCGCCCAGGTGATGAAGCCGATGCCGACCGGGTGTTCGCCCGCCTTGTCGAATTCGCCTCGAATCCACGCATCAGAGCCGTAGCCGAACGCGGGGTCGGCGTAGCCGGCGCCGATCAGGCCCAGCCCGCCTGCGGCGGAGACCTCGCGGGCCAGCGCGCCGCCCGCGACACCACCCATCGGGGCGAGCAGGATCGGATGGTCGATGTCCAGCAGGCGGGTGATCGCGGTGGAGAGTTTCATGGGCAAGAGCATGGCGGCGAAGCCTGGGGTTGTCAAACGGAATGCCCGGCACGGATACGCGGCGTCGCGGCTACGCAGGGCGAGCCCGGGCCGTCTATTGCTGGCCACTGCACCGCAACTCGTGTATCAGGCTGCCGCTCCGTCTACCGCAGATCCATGTATCCACAACCACAAGCACCACAAGGGCACCGTATCCACATGCACTGCTCGCAGATCGAGAAATCCGAAGAATTGAGGTCCTGTTTGCAGTCGTAGCAATGTGTCTCTCGTAGACGCGCGCGAACTTGGGCATATTTCGCAACAGCTTGTTCCATACTCAGGAGGTGTTCTTCTTCATCAGATGCCCACTGCTCCTTCTCTCGGATAATGTCCTTGATAAACGGGCGGATTTCTTGTTGGTTCACCTTGAACAGACGCACTTTATCCTTGTCCAGGCCACCCTGTACTTCGGGGTCGTATATCAAGAGCCCAAGTTTGCGATGGTTCCCGATCCAATAGTTCTTGTCATTGAACGGTAGCTTCCTCATACGCTCGACCTCACTCGCGATGCTCTCGACTGCTGATTCTCATGAATCCGGATCCTGAAACAGGGAGTAGCATAGGGAAGAAAAACACTGCTCAAGGCCATAGGTTGAGGATACTTCGACGAAGAAGGTTCCTCGCCAAAAAAAGGCACCCAGACGGTGCACAACCATCGTATCTGTTCTCAGCCCCATCTACAAGGTGAAACCTCCACCCCTGCGGGTCCGTCACAGCGCCCAGAACTTGACTGATGGAAGCGGGCTGATCCTGGTCCGGCGTCTATGGGACGATCAGGCCCAGCCCGCCGGCGGCGGAGACCTCGCGGGCCAGCGCGCCGCCCTGCGCCTCACGAACGTGTGGTTGACCCCACCGGGCGCGGGATACTATGCTTGCCGGGCTCGTCCTGTTCGGGCGGGATCGGTTCACACCACGCCGCCAAAGCGCAAGGAGAACCTCATGAAGCCAGCCGTATCGCGGGTTATCGCCGCCGTGTTCCTCGCCGCCGCCCTGCTGGTGCCCGGCGCGCTTCACGCACAGGCCAAACGCGCCATCACCCGCATCGCGGGCGATCTCTACCGCTTCCAGAACAATTTTCACTATTCCGTCTTCCTGGTGACGCCCGAAGGCGTGATCGTCACCGACCCCATCAACAAAGAGGCGGCCGCCTGGCTCAAGGCCGAGATCGCCAAGCGGTTCAACCGGCCGATAAAGTACCTGATCCTCAGCCACGATCACCGAGACCACAGCGCCGGCGGCGAAGTCTTCGCCGACACCGCGACGGTGATCGCCCACGAGAGGACCAAGGCCGCGATCATCGGCGAAGGCCGCCCTACCGCGGCGCCCGACATCACGTTCACCGACCGCATGACGGTGGAGCTGGGGGGCAAGCGGGTCGAGCTCATCTACACGGGCCGCAACCACTCGGACAACTCGATCGTCATGCTGTTCCCCGAGGAGCGGACCCTGTTCGCCGTCGATTTCGTGTCGGTCAAGCGCCTGCCCTACCGCAACCTCTCCGATTCCTACTACCCCGACTGGATCGACTCGCTGCGGCGTGTCGAGCAACTGGACTTCGACATCCTGGCGCCCGGCCACGGGGCCATGGGCACCAAGCGAGACGTCGCCGATCATCGCCAGTACCACGAGGACCTCTACAACGCCGTCGTCTCCGCCGCGCGCGCGGGACGGAGCCTGGAGGAGATGAAGGCGTCGATCACCCTCGAGAAGTATAAGGATTGGGGTTCCTACGCCGCCTGGCGCGAACTCAACATCGAAGGGGTCTACGCCCGCGTCGTGCTCCAGCGACGGGGAAACTGACCGCGCGCTCCATTCGAGCGCTCCCGGGGCGGACGTAAAGTTCGCCCGGGCTGCGGCCAAGAGCCGCGACGAAACTCCATCTTCATCCCGAGTAGGCGCGCTTGCGCGCCGTATCGAGGGACGTGCGACCGCGCGAAACGACCGCCAAACACCAGGCTTACGAGCAAAGCGACATGCGGGGTGAAGACGTGCAAGAAACAAAAAGGCAAAATCAAAATGGATTCCGGCTTCCGCCGGAATGACGAACGAAAACCAAATTCGTCGTGGGTCCCGAGAAGTCGGTTCCGACCGAGGAGGGAGGGTCTGCGGAATCTGGCATCAGGGTTGCGGATATATAAGGCTGCGACAAACCCGGTGCTCCACGGAGTTCGCCCCTATGAAAATTGGCGGAGAGGGAGGGTTAGACTCGACCGGTAAAGGAGCGTTTGCAGAACCCGGATATGAAGCTATAAATACAGAAACTACGAGAAAACCCAGTCTTCACTCGGCCTGAAGGTATCATAATGATGAAGAGGGAGGGATTAATTTGGCTTTCGCGACAATTATGAGACTAACCCTCCTCTTTTGATATAAACATCTGTATTTACTTATGTATTTATTATTGCCCCTGTATCTTGCCCCTTTCGCTTTCGTTATATTTATGCAGGAATACGCTCCTGTTGCATGTCGTTCGTATACGTATTGATTACGAATCGGCCCCTAGGGACAATGCCTAAATGAAGCGAACTCTAGTTCACCAAACGCGCCGTCCTCACGACGCTCGTCAAGGCGCACCTTGCCCGTATCATCCGGCTGACCCCTGAGTGGGGGAGTATGGAATTGTCGCTGACAACCTAAGCGCTTATCCGGCCGTTCATCGATGCCAGACAGACCCGGTGGAGAGCGTTACGTAACAGACTTCTGCAGGATCACGTCCCCGTCTGATTCGTGGAAATCACAGCTTCGGTGGGCCGGCATCTGTCGTCCGTCTTCGTGTCTCTTACCTCTGGAGTGGCAAGACCGAGGAATTGAACGGCGCCCGGCCCATGGTCTTGAGCCGTGATCTTTCCATTTCCTAAGTCTCTGCGAGCATGTTGATCGGTTCAGAACGGCGATCGTAGATTTCGGGGCGCATCACTTGGCGAAAGGTGAGACACTGAATCCGGCTCAGACCGCGACACGCCGGAGCGTAACCGTGCGCTAGCTGTTGCCGGCCGAACTATGATCGAGTCGACACGGATCCAAACAGTATTGATGCCCCGGGAGGAAAAATGAATCAAACGTCCAACGGACCCGGCGTTCGATCGTGAGCGCCAATCGTCCGCCGGAAGTCTCAAGAGCCGCATTACGCGCCGCAGCTTGTTCGATGTGCTCGCGTCTCACGGATTCACATAACCTTGCACCACGCATGATCACGTGAGTTCGCCCGACAAACGGATGCGACGCAAGAACGAACCGGTCGCCGTCTTGGGAAGCGCGCTCGGTAGCTCCTGAATGGACGTTTTAGGGTACGGAGCATAACTATAAGATAGCTGTTTGCGGGCCGGACGTTGGAAGTCGACTACAAAATAGGCCCGACACGGATCCACCGTGATGCGCGGGAGTTGCAACAAATTCGCTTTCGTTGTGATGACAAACTACAGTAAGCAAATCCTGAACAAAGCTCGAAATAACAAATATCTGCATTTTCAAAACTACAAGCATTTCACGACCGTTGGAAACCGCCCAACATCTCCAAACGGATGAAAAACCGGTTCGAAATCAGTCGCTCGCCACTAGAAATTAGCTCCTATGGCTCGACTCCTGTCTTTTGTGCTTTCGATGTTGTACGTGTGGGAAATGAGAGAATACATCCGACACGCTTAGGCTCATTCCCGAAACCTGCTAAGATTCGCCTCATCAGCCACAACAGGTGAATGCCGGTCAAGAACCTGAATACTCCCTCTCAGCACGTGGAGTTTCCATCGTGTACGACAGATACTTGCCGCTCGCCCGCATTAAGGTGCTCGACCTCACGCAAGCCCGCTCGGGACCCACGGCGGTGCGCCAGCTCGCCGACTGGGGGGCGGAGGTGGTCAAGATCGAACTTCCTGTCTCGATGGGGGTGGACGTGATGGGCGGGCGCAGGCACGGGTTCGATTTCCAGAACCTGCACCGCAACAAGAAAAGCCTCACGCTCAACCTCAAGACCGAAAAGGGCCGGGAGATTTTCTTCGAACTGGCGAAGCGCGCCGACGTCATCGTCGAGAACTACCGCCCCCGCGTGAAGGAGCGGCTTGGGATAGATTATGAAGCGGTGCGGCGGGTGAACCCCGGGATCGTCTACGGGAGCATTTCGGGTTTCGGGCAGGCGGGTCCTTACGCCGAGAGGCCCGGGCTTGACCAGATAGCACAGGGAATGAGCGGGCTGATGTCCGTTACCGGCGCGCCTGGCGGCGGCCCGATGCGCGCGGGCGTCCCGGTTTCTGACTTGTCCGCCGGCTTGATACTCACCCAGGGGATACTGATGGCGCTTCTGGATCGAGAGAGGACGGGCAGGGGGCGGTGGGTGCATACCTCCCTGCTCGAAGCGCAGATACAGATGATGGACTTCCAGATGGCGCGCTTCCTGATGGCGGGGGAGGTTCCCGGCCAGGCGGGCAACAATCACCCCACCTTCATTCCCACCGGCGTGTTCGAGACGGCCGACGGCCGTATCAACATCCAGGCGGGCGGGCAGCGTCTGTGGGAGCGTCTCACGGCAGCGCTCGGCGCACCGGAGTTGGCGGAAAATCCCGACTACATGGACATGAAGAGCCGTCTGGCAAACCGCGATGCCCTGAATGCGCACATCAACGCACTGACTGCCCGGAAAAATACCGATGAATGGGTGATGCTCCTGAACGAAGCGGGCATTCCATGCGGACCCATCTATTCGGTGGATCAGACGATGACGGACCCCCAGGTCGATATGCTGGGCATGGCGCCAGAGGTAAATCATCCCGTCTTGGGCGAGATGCGCGTCGTCGGCCAGGCGCTCAAGATGGGCGAATCGCCCCAGCCCATGCGTTCCGCAGCGCCTGAACTTGGGGAGCATACCGAGGAGTTGCTGCAGGAGCTTTTGGGTTATGACGCTTCGCAAATCGAGGCGTTGCGCGAGGAGGGCGTTGTGTGAAGCCGGCTACCGAGAAGATGATCGCGAAGGTCGAGGACGGGATCGGCTGGATGATCTTCAACAACCCGGAGAAGCGAAACGCGGTAAGCCTCGATATGTGGGAGGCGATTCCGGCGATCATGGAGTCGTTCGAAACGGACGATTCCGTGCGCGTCGTCGTCATGCGCGGCGCCGGGGATAAGGCCTTCGTCTCGGGCGCCGACATATCCGAATTCGAGAAACACAGGAGCGATCCCGAGAAGGTGAACCACTATTCGAGCGTGCTGTGGCGCGGAAAGCGCAGCCTGACGGGCCTCGCCAAGCCCTTGATCGCCATGATCCACGGCTACTGCCTCGGCGGCGGCCTGACGCTCGCCCTGAGCGCGGACATCCGCATCGCTTCCGAAGACGCCCTCTTCGGGGTTCCGGCGGCGCGGCTCGGCATGGCCTACGGACACGAGAGCATGCGCGAGCTCATAGCGCTTGTGGGGCCTGCGCGCGCCAAGGAGATGACGTTTTCCGCAGAAAGGTTTTCCGCGCAAGGGGCGCTCGATTTCGGTCTCGTGAACCGGGTCGCGCCGGCAGGTGAGCTCGAGGCGAACGTACGCGCCCTGGCCGCCAAAATCGCGGCGAACGCCCCTTTGTCCGTCCGGGCGTACAAGACGGCCATCGCGGAAGCCCAAAAGAACGAGGCGAAACGCGACGCCGAGGCGGTGCAGACGGCCGTTCGCGCCTGTTTCGAGAGTGCGGATTACGTCGAAGGCAGAAGGGCCTTCATGGAGAAAAGAACGCCCCGCTTTACGGGGCGGTAAGCGTGGTTTGACTCGTATGTGGTTTTCAGGAGGTGCGGGATGGGCGGTTTTTACGATCTGCAGGAAGTGGATTACAAGCAACTCGAGGGCTACAAGCGCCGCGTGATCGTGGGCGAGAACCTGATGCTGGTTTATGTCGAACGCGAGGCGGGCTCCACTACGGAGCACAGCCACCCCAACGAGCAGATGATCTATCTCCTGGAAGGCCGGGCGCGCTTCCGTCTGGGGGATGAAGAGCGCGAGATCAGGGCAGGCCAGGCGATTCACGTGGAGCCCGATCTGGTGCATCAGGTCGATGCGCTCACGCCCATCCGCTACATCGGCATCTACAGCCCCCCGCGTGAGGCGCTCATTCCGGGGAACGAGGGATAGGGTTTCGGGCCGTGCTTTCCGGCAGCGCGGCCTTTATTTTTATCGAAAGGAGAAAAACTGGTGGCCAAAGCGATAGGACGCGCCGATTGGTTCGCGTATTTTCCGGAGGACTACCGCTGGTCCGCGGCGGTGAGTATGGCGTGTTCCGTCTCCTACTGGGGCGGGGCGTCGATGGGGGAGATCGATCAGGTCGGCAAGCGTTTAAAAGACAAGGTGGGAGACGATGAGGCCTGGTTCGATGCCTGGACCGGGATGGGAGATCGGGTGCGGAGGCTGGGACTGGCCGCGGAGCGCAAGGGAAACAGCCTCACCGCTGCGGCGCTCCTGAAGCGCGCCTGCACCTACTACCAACTCGGTGAGCGCTTCAGAACGCCCAAGGACAGGAAGGCGCTCGCCGCGTACCGGAAATCGCTCGATTGCTTCGAGCGCTTCGCCCGCCTGGCGGATGCGCCACGTATCGAGCGCGTGGAGATTCCCTTCGAGGGAGATGCCGCGCTGCCCGCCTGGCTCGTTCACGCCCGAAACACGAAAAAGGCGAAGCCCCCCGTCGTCGTTTATTTTGATGGCCTCGACGTCACAAAGGAGATCCAGTACATGCTCGGCGTCGAAGACCTCATCCGCAGGGGGTTGAGTGTCCTGATAGTGGACGCGCCGGGCAACGGCGAATCCATCCGCTTCCGCAAGCTCTATCTCCGCTACGACCATGAGGCGGCCGGCTCGGCAGCGCTCGATTATCTGGAGACGCGCGACGACGTGAACGCGAAGCGCGCAGGCGTGATGGGAATCAGCCTGGGCGGATACTACGCTCCCAGAAACGCCGCGATGGAAAAACGCTTCAAGGCCTGCGTGGGCTGGGGAGCGGAGCCTGATTACCACGAGCGCTGGAAGCGGCGCATCGAGGCGCAGTACAAGAGCGCGCTCTCGGTGCCGCCGCACCACATCCTCTGGATACTGAACGCCAAGACGGTGGAAGAGGCACTCAAAAAACTGGAGGATTTCCGGCTCGACGGCGTCGTGCAGAAGATGCGCTGCCCCTATCTGCTCGTGCACGGCGAAGACGACCAGCAGGTGTCCCTGGCCGCGGCGCGCGCGCTGTTCCGCCTGGTGGGTTCGAAGGACAAGACCCTGCGCGTCTTCGGGAACGAGGAGGGCGGCGCGCAGCACTGCCAGATGGACAACGTCCCCCTCGCCGTCCCCTACATGTGCGACTGGCTCGCGGAGAAGCTGAAGGCCTAAACGCCGGCCTCAGGTGGCGGCGAAGCGCTCGCAGATGGCCGCCATGTATTTCGCACCCTCGATCAGGTGTTCGATCTTGAGGTTCTCATTCACGCTGTGCGTCCGTGCGGTGATGTAGCCCACGCCCGTGGAGCAGAGCGGAATCCCCAGGTGGCGGATGATCGTCCAGGTCGGCGTGCTCCCGCTGCCGAAGGGGTTGATGATGGCCTCCTTGTCATAAACCTTCCTCGAAGCCTCCTGGCACGCCTTGACGACGGCGCTTTCGGGGTCGCTCTTCGCAGGGAAAGAACCCGGCCCCAGCATCTCGACCTCGATATCCGTAAAGCCGTGCTCGTCCAGGTGGCGGCGCACGCACCCGTAGATGTGCTCGGGCGTCTGGGCCACCACGAGGCGGCAATCGATCTTCGCGCTCGCGCGTCCGGCGACGATCGTCTTCCGCCCCTGGCCGATGTAGCCCGCGTTGAGGCCTGCGATGTTGAAGGTGGGATTCGTCAAATGCCGCCTCGGCAACGCCTCGCCGGGCAGGTCGAGCAGGAAACGCCTGAGTTCGAATTTTTCCATCCGCTCTGCGGCGTCATAGGATTTTATCTCCTCGATGAGGGCCTCTTCGGTCTCGTTCAGGGGAACGACCTCATCATAGTAGCCATCGATCAGGATGTTCTCGTTCTCGTCCTTCATCGTGGCCAGCGCCCAGGTGAGCCGCCAGCCGGCGTTCTCGTAAATCTGGGCGTGGCTGCTGTGGAAATCCACGTTCGCCGTCTGGCAGCGAAGCTCCAGGTAGCACATCCCCTTGTTGCCGAGCGATAGCACGGGGGCGTCCTCGCGGAAGGTGTCCTCCCAGATGCAGCCGTCGGCGGCGAGGAGTTCGGTGTTCTCGGGCACGAAATGGCGCAGCGAGGGGCTGCTCATCTCCTCGTTGCCCTCGATCAGGTACTTGACGTTGCAGGGGAGTTCCCCGCGCACGGCCAGGAAAGCCTCGAAGGCCGCGAGGCGGCTCATGATGTTGCCCTTGTTGTCCGTCGCCCCCCGGGCGAAGACGTGGCCGTCCCGAACCTCAGGCTCGAACGGCGGGCTTATCCATTCATCCACCGGATCGGGCGGCTGGACGTCGTAGTGGTTGTAGAAGAGAAGCGTCTTGTCGGAGCGTCCCGGCAGGAAGCCGGTGAAGATGGGGTTGTGCGAGTTTTCGTGCTTCGCGACCTCGAAGCCCGTTCTCTCCAGGCGCTCCTGCATGAGCGCGGCCATGCCCTCTATCCCGATGTGGGTGGTGGAGATGCTCGGCTGGCGGCACAGCTCGCACAGATCCGCCACTGTCTGCTCCGCGTGCGCGTCGATGTAGGCGAAAACGTCTGAAAGCGATTCTCTCGTCATGGCTCCTCCTGCCGGCGTCATCTGCTGGATTCATGGGATACGCCGATATATCATGCCCGAATCTTCATGGAGGTTCACCTGACGGGAGCGAATCGTCCCGGATTCATGGGAGGCGGAATTTTGGCGGATATGCCTGCGGAGGAGAACTGGTTCACGTATTTCCCCGAAAATTACCGGTGGTCCTCGGCGGTATGCTTCATGATCTCCTGCGCCCGGTGGGGGGCTTCGGAGATAGGAGAGGTCGACCGTGTGGGGCGCCGCCTCGCCCGACGGCCAGGAGACGATGAGTCCTGGTTCCGCGAGTGGGTGCGCATGGGCGATCACGTTCGCAAACTCGGCCTGGCGGCGGAGTGCGACGGCTCGAACCTCACCGCCGCCGCCCATCACCTCAGGGCCTGCGTCTATTACCAGATGGGAGAGCGCTTCCGCACGCCCAAGGACAGGCGCGGCCATACCGTCTTCAGAAAATCGCTCGATTGCTTCCAGCGCTTCGCCCGCCTGACAGATGCGCCGCGCATCGAGCGCGTCGAGGTTCCCTATGAAAACGGCGCGTCGCTGCCCGCCTGGCTCGTCCACGCCGAGAACACGCGAAGGAGAAAGCCGCCCGCCGTTGTCTTTTTCGACGGCCTCGACAACACGAAGGAACTCGTCTACGTCCGGGGGGTGGAGAGCCTCGTCAGGCGCGGGATGAGCTGCCTCATCGTGGACGGGCCCGGATCGGGCGAGGCCGCGCGCTTCAGAAACCTCTTCCTGCGCCACGACTACGAGGTCGCGGGAAGCGCCGCGCTCGATTACCTCGAAGCGAGAGAAGACGTGAACGCGAAGCGCGCGGCCATCATCGCTCTCAGTGCGGGGGGATACTATGCCCCCCGGGCGGCGAGCATGGACCGCCGCTACAAGGCCTGCGTCGCCTGGGGGGCGATCTGGGACTACCACGCCACCTGGAAAAAACGCCTCGCGGCCTGGGGCACTTCGCTTCACGCGGTCCCCGACCATCACATCCTGTGGATCATGGACGCGAAAACGCCCGAAGAAGCGCTCGAGAAACTCGAGGGCTTCCGGCTCGACGGCGTGGTGCAGAAGATGCGCTGCCCTTTCCTGCTGGTTCACGGGACGGGGGATAAGCAGATACCCATGGGGGATGCCCGCAAGCTGTTCAACGCCGCGGGTTCAAGGGACAAGACCTTCAAGGTGTTCACGGCGAAAGAAGGCGGCGCGCAGCACTGCCAGCGCGACAACATGACGCTGGGGACGACCTACATCTACGACTGGCTGCAGCGAAAACTGGCTTGAGGCC
Source organism: uncultured Nitrospinaceae bacterium (assembly GCA_964440505.1). GTDB lineage: Bacteria > UBA8248 > UBA8248 > UBA8248 > UBA8248 > Bin107. Next base: position 13,583 of record CAYTSP010000193.1, on the reverse strand, counting down.
TATTCCGTCAGGCGCTTCATCTTGGGGTCGAGCGTGTCCCGGAGCCAGTCGCCCAGCAGGTTCACGCTCAGCACCGTCAGCATGAGGATCATGCCCGGGAAGAAGGCTATCCACCACGCCGTGTCGATGTATTCGCGTCCCCTGGAGAGCATCCCGCCCCAGGTAGGTGTCGGTGGCGGCACCCCGACGCCGAGGAAAGATAGCGCCGCCTCGATGATGATCATCCGGCCCAGATAGAGCGTGGCGATGACGATGGCGGGCGAGAGCACGTTGGGTAGCACGTGCATGAACAGCACGCGGAAGGTCGAACACCCGGAAGCCTTCGCCCCCGTGATGTATTCCACCTCCTTCACAGACAAGACGGTGCCGCGTATCACGCGCGCGTAGACGATCCACGTCCTGATGGCGATGGCCAAGATGACGTTCCTCAGGCTCGGCCCGAGGATGGCGACGATGCTCATGGCGAGGAGGATGAAGGGTATCGAGAGCGCCGAGTCGATGATGCGGCTGATGATGGCGTCGATGACCCCGCCGAAGTAGCCGGCCACGATGCCCAGCGTAATGCCGACGAATCCGCTCACCACGACGGCGGCGAAGCCCACGATGAGCGATATGCGCGCGCCCCAGATGATGCGGCTCAACAAGTCGCGTCCCTGCTGGTCTGTTCCGAGCAGGTAGAAATTGCCATCCGGATCGACGAACCCGGGTGGTTTGAGGAAGATTCTCAGGTTCTGCGCATAGGGGTCGAGCGGTGCAAATAATTCGGGTACGACGGCCCAGAGGAACACGATGACAAGGGTGATGAGCCCGAACATCGCGGGCGGACGGCGCCTCAAATCCCGCATGGCCAACTGGAAGTTCGAGGGTCCGCGCGGTTCTTCGGCGTCTTCCGCGAATTCGTCTATCGTAGCGTGCTGTTCCTGGGCCAAGACCCTCTCCCTCTAGCTGTACACGATACGCGGGTCGAGCCATGCGTAAATGATGTCCACGACCAGGTTGATGATGACGAAAACGAGCGCGAGCAGCGTCACCGCCGCCTGAACGACTGGGTAATCCTGGTTGTTGATAGCGTCGATGACCAGAAAGCCCACGCCCGGCCATGCGAATACGGCCTCCGTAACGACGGTGCCGCCTAACAGCACGCCGAGTTCGAGCCCTATCAGCGTGACGACGGGGATGGAGGCGTTCTTGAGCGCGTGGCGCACGACGACCAGATACTCTGACACGCCCTTCGAGCGCGCCGTCTGGATGTAGTCGCTGCCCAGCACCTCGAGCATGCCCGAGCGCACGACCCGCATGATGCGCGCCGTCTGGTAGAGACCCGCCGTCAGCGCGGGGAGGATGATGTACTCCCATCCCTCGTATCCCGAGGTGGGCAGCAGGTCCAGGGCGACGGCGAAGATGAGGATAAACATGAGGCCGAGCCAGAAGTTCGGCATCGACTGGCCGAACATCGAGCCGACCGAACTCACGTAGTCGATCCAGGTGTTGCGGAACGTGGCCGATAGTATGCCGGTGGGCAGGGCGACGACGATGGATATGATGACGGCGACGACGGCCAGGTCAATGGTAGCGGGGAAATGCTCCAGCACCAGGTCTAAGGCGGGCAACTCGTGGCGGAACGAGTAGCCGAAATCAGCCCGGAGGACGCCCTTGCTCTTCCCGAAGCCGAAGAGGAAGTTGTAGTACTGCACGTGGAGCGGCTTGTCGAAGCCCATCGCCTTTCGGAACTCGGCCACGTCTTCGAGGGTGGAATCCTCGGGCATCAGGACGTCGGCGGGGTCGCCCGTGAGGTGCAGCATCACGAAGACGACGACCAGCACCACCTTGATGACGATCAGGCTTTGCAGCAGCCTGCGGATGACGTATGCGCGCATGGTTCGACCTTCCGTGGTTCGCCCTCGGGTGGCGGGAAAGGGCCACCCGAACGATCGTCTCCAAAATCTTCCAGGATGCGCTCAAATCCGGTGCGGAAAATGAGGAAGACGCCGCTTGTGCGATAAAGACGTATTTCTCTATAATGCCGTTCAAATCATTATAAGTCGAAGGGATTGACCCTTGTCAAATTGAGCGCCCATCTCGTTCGATTTGCGCGAGCAAGTACGGCGAAGGCGTTTCCAGGCAGGGAGAAATACCGGGGCGCGGGCCATGCGCCGCGTCTGCCGTTCTTTGCAGAGGGTTTTTCAAGGGTGTTTTCGGTTTTTCGTCTCAACACGAAAGGGAGGAAGTGTCACATGCGTAAATGGTTGGTTGTTATGCTGGCGGTTCTCATCGTCGGCGCAGGCCTCATGAGCGCGCCGAAAGCGCATTCGATGGCCTCGGGCAAACTCGTGATCGCGCTTCCTGGCGTCACGCCCACGATGGACCCGCATCCGAAGTCGAACTTCATCGGCACGATGCTCTGGCGCTGGTCGTATGACACGCTCGTCTCCGCCGAAGCGGGCACGGGCAAACGCATGCCCTGGCTCGCCACGAAATGGAAGATTCACAGCCCCAAGAAGGTGGAGTTCTGGCTGCGCAAGGGCGTGAAATTCGCCGACGGCTCCGAACTCACGGCGGAGAACGTGAAGTTCTCGATGACGCGCATCATGAACAAGAAAAGCCGTCAGCGGGTCTTCTTCAAGGCGTTCGACCGCATCGAGATCATCGACTCGCATCGCTTCATCTGGCACAGCAAGGTGCCCGACAACGGACTGCTGAACCGCCTGGGGCGCTTCGGCCACATCATGTCGCTTAAGGCGAAGGGCATGGAATGGTCCGTCATTTCGCGCAAGACCTTCGGCTCGGGCCCCTACATCCTCAAGGAATGGACCAAGGGCCGCAAGATGGTGTTCGAGGCGAACCCCAACTGGTGGGGCAACGCGCAATATCCCAACCGGGCGAAGACCGTCATCGTGCGCGGCATCAAGGAAGCCACTACCCGTGTGAAGGCCCTCCAGAAGGGCGAAGTGGACATGGTCATGAAGGTCAAGCCCCAGTTCATCCCCCAGCTCATGAAGGATAAGAAGCTGGCCGTGGCAGACGTACCCGCCGTGCGGATGATGTTCGTCTCCATGGTGACGCGCCAGGGCGGCCCCTTCGCGGACCAGAAGGTGCGCCTCGCCGTCAACTACGCCATCGACGCCGAGCTTCTGCGCACGACCTTCCTGGCCGGAAAGGCCAAGATCTGGGGTTCGCTCTACCACCCGTGGAACTTCGCGGGCTACAACCCCAAGGATAAATGGCACGGCTTCGACCTCGCGAAGGCGAAGGCGCTCATGAAGGAAGCGGGCTACGAGAAGGGCTTCAAGGCGACCATCTACGGCACCATCGGGCGGTATCCGGGTGACGTGAAGACCTGCGAGGCCATCGCCGGCTTCCTGAAGCGCATCAAGATCGACACTACCTGCCGTTCGATGCCCTTCCCGCTATGGAAGAAGACGCGCAAGGCCTTCCAGAAGAAAAAGAAGGGCGTGGCGCTCTTCCTGCAGGGCTACGGAAACGCGGGCGGCGACCCGGGCGGCATCTCGCGGGCGACGTCCACCTGCCGCGGCCACTCCAGCGTCCACTGCATGAAGGACGTGGATGCGGCAGTTGACAAGGCGGCGGCCACCGCCGACCTGAAGGCGCAGCACCTCGAGTTTCAGAAGGTGACCGCGCTCATCAAGAAGAAAGCGCTGTTCAAGATTCTCTACAAGACGAACGACATCTTCGCTTACAAGAAGGCGCTGGGCTTCAATCCCAGGCACGATGAGACGTTCCTCGCGTGGGAAATCGACATGAAGAAGTTCAAGAACTAGCGCGAGCGTCCTTGAAACCGCGGGGGAGCGGCACGTTCCCCCGCGGTTTTTTTTGAACGCACGCCGGAGGGCCACGCCATGCAATTCGGCCTCATGCTGAGAGGCAACTTCGCCCGGGAAGACGATATGCGAACGCGCCTGGAAGAACACCTCGAACAGGTGCGCCTCGCGCGCGATCTGGGCTTCGCCTCCATCACCAAGGGCTCGCACTACAGCACACATCCCTTCCAGGGCTTTCAGCAGCTTCCCTTCCTGACGCGCGTATCCGCAGAGGCGCCCGGGATGCGCGTCGTCGCAGGCATCGTTCTCCTCCCGCTGCACAAGCCGCTCGATCTGGCCGAACAGCTCGCGACCATCGACATCATGTCCGGCGGCAAGCTCACCGTGGGCGTAGGACTCGGATACCGGGACGTGGAGTTCAAGGCCTTCGGAACCAGCAAAGAGGAAAGCCTCAGGCGTTTCAACGAGAATCTCGAAGCCATCCGCCGCCTCTGGAGTGAGGAGAAGGTCTGGATGCAGGCCTCGCACTTCGAACTCGACGGCGCGTCTTGTTCGGCCAGGCCGCTCCAGAAGCCGCACCCGCCTATCTGGATTGGCGCGAACGCGGACGCTGGCATCAGGCGCGCGGGACGTCTCGGCCTTCCCTGGTACATCAACCCCCATAACCGGCTGGACACCATCGAGCGGCAGATGGACGTTTTCCACGAGGCGCTGGACGAAGCGGGCAACCCGCCGCCTGATGAAATCCCCATGCGGCGTGAAGTGTTCGTGGCCGAGAACAGGGAAGAAGCCCTGCGACTGTGCGGGTCGTACCTCAAGAAAAAATACGACTCCTACCATGAGTGGGGTCAGGACAAGGCCATGCCGGAAGGCGACAACGATTTCGGCGTCTCCCTGGATGCGCTGCTCGACAACCGCTTCATCCTGGGTTCGCCCGATGACGTGGCGGAGCAGATCACGCGGCTCAACCGCTATATCGGCGTGAACCACCTGATCATCAGCCTGCAATGGCCGGGCATGCCCCAGGCCATGGCGCTCGACACCATGAGGCTCATGGCCGGGGAGGTGTTTCCCAGAGTGTGGAAGGAGTTGGGGGTGAGTGAGGCAACCGGAAAGGAGGCCGGGTGATGACGTCTCGGAAGATAGTCTGTGAGGATCACTACATCGACGCCTTGGACTCCGGCATCCGCCTGCACGTTCGCGAAAAGCGTCCCAGGGGAAAGCGCCGCTTCACGCCCGCCGAGACGCTCCTGATGGTGCACGGGCGCGGCCCCGCCGCGCCCGTGGTGTTCGACCTGCCCGTTCCGGGGTATTCCTGGATGGATCGCCTGGCCGGGCGCGGCTACGACGTGTTCGCCCTCTCGGTGCGGGGGTTCGGCTGGTCGACCGACCCGCCCGAGATGATCGCAGACCCGGTCGGCAAGCCGCCCGCCATACGGGGCCTTACCGCGGCGCGCGACATCGGTGCGGCGGTGCGCTTCATTCGAAACCTGAGAGAGGTGGAAAACGTCAACATCCTCGGACGCTCGTGGGGTTCGACCACGGTTCCCACCTTCGCCTCGGCCCACAACCCCCAAGTGCGCAGGGTAATCCTCTACGCCCCCTACTATGCGGGCGTGAACCCCGAGCGCGCCGTGCAGTTCGAGGACCCCGAACGCCCCGGACACTTCAACGAGAAACTGGGCGCGTGGTTCTGGACGACCGAAGCCGACCTCCACAAACGCTGGTGGGGCCATATTCCGGGGAGGCGGCATCACCGCTGGCGCGAGCGCCATGCGGTGCGGGCGATATGGGAGACGCGCCTTGGCTTCAGCCCCGAGGGGGCGAAGCGGCGGCCCTCGGCGGTGAAATCGCCCAACGGCTCTTATGCCGACCTGTTCGACCGCGCCAGAGGGATTCCCGCCTACGACGCCGCGAAGCTGCGCTGCCCGGCGCTCTTGATCTTCGGCGACCATGACGGCTCGGCGAACGAGGCCGAGGCGTGGGATTTGTTCGATAAGCTCGTGAACAGCCGGGGCAAGCGCTTCGTCGTCATCGGCGACGGCACGCACTACATGGAATGGGAGAAAAGGCGGGAGGAACTCTACCGCGAGGTGGAGAACTTTCTGGAGAGTTGAGAGCGCCCGACCTCCCGAATCACCGTGACGCCCCCAGGAGACGGCACATGAAGGCGATGCGCGTGCAGTCGTTCGGTCTCGAGGTTCCGATGCGGCTGGACGAGGTGGAAGAACCAAAGCCGGCGCGGAATGAGTTGCTGGTGCGCCTGTGCGCCGCGGGCGTGAACCCGAGCGACGTCGCCACCCGTTCAGGCAAGAGCCATCACTCACACCACCATACGCCGCCCTACGTTCCGGGCCTCGAAGGCTCGGGCGAGGTGATTGAGATCGGCGAGGGGGTAGAGGGATTCGAGATCGGCCAGCGCGTCTTCGGTGCCTGCGCGGGCGGGGTCTACGCGGAGGTGGTGCGGCTGCGCGCCCCCGCGGCGGCGCCCGTGCCCGAAAATATGACGCACGAGGAAGCCGCGGGCGTGACGCTCGGCCTCAGGACCGCCTGGAACGCGCTGGTAATAAAGGCGAAGGCGGGGCCGGGGGAGAGCGTTCTGGTGCAAGGCGGTGCTGGCGGAGTGGGGTCCGCGGCGATACAGCTCGCGCGGCGCATGGGCTGCCGGGTGTTCGCCACGGTGAGTTCGGATGAAAAAGCGGCGTTCTGCCGGGAGCTGGGAGCAGAGGAAACGATAAACTACCGCAAAGAGGATTTCGCCGAACGGTGTACGGCGTTTACCGACGGGCGCGGCGTGGACGTGATCATCGAGTGCGCAGCCTTCGATAATTTCGACAAGGACCTCGACGCCATCTGCGTTGACGGACGCATCGTCGTGATGGGGGCCGGGCTCGGCAAGGTGCAGCGCGCGGGCTTCCGCGTTCCCGCCGTGATGACGAAGGACGCGCGAGTCTACGGCGTCACGGGCGTCAACCTGGCGCGAAAGATGCCCGACGTCGTGCGGCGCTACCTTCCAATGCTGTGGGACGGGAGTTTCAAGGTGCACATAGGCGCAGTATTCCTGTTACATGAGGCCAATGCAGCACATGAGGTGATGTTGAGTGGGAAATTCCTGGGGAAAATCGTCCTTACGCCCTGAGGGGAATGCCACCCTCGCTACAGTTTCTCCACGAACCAGTCCAGTATATAGCTTCTGCCCAGTTCGATGTTGTCGAAGTGGCAGTGCTCGGCTCCACCTTCCTCGTGCGTGAAGATGCGGATGGTCTTGTCCTCTGTACCTACGCATTCATAGAGTTTTTGCGCCTCGGACGCCGGCGTCTGGCGGTCGCCCTCTCCGTGGGTGATGAGGAAGGGGCACTGAATCTGCGCGGCTTCTTTTTCGATGGTGAATTTTTTCATCTCCTCCAGCACTTCATCCGCCGTCTCGACGCCAAGTACCCAGAGGATCTGGAACTTGGGGCTGGGCCGGAACTGTCCGATGCCGGTAGGGACTCTCAGGCGCTCGTACCAGATGGGGTAGTAATCCCCGTGTCCCGCCCATGCGGCGCAGGCGCGGATTCTGTGCTCGAAGGCGGCGATGCGCGGCGCGTAGTATCCCCCCATGCTGAGCCCCACGAGGCCGATGCGCTCTTTATCTACGTCGTCTCTTGATTCGAGATAATCGACAAGTGCTGCCCCAGCGACCTCGTAATCGTGCCGGGTGCGTATGTTTCTCAAGCGGAGCGCCTCGCCAATGCCCGGCGTATCGACGATGAGGCACGCCATCCCCCGCGCAATGATGTCCGCAGCCGCCATGAAGTACTGGCTCTCCTTCGTGCTGTCGAGCCCGCCCACGAAGATGACGACGGGATAATCCTTCCCGTCGCTATCGGGTTTCATGAAAAACCCCGGCAGGGTCGTTCCCTCATAGGGCACCTCGACCTTCTCCAGATTGAGCGCGTTGTCGTTCGCGATGGCCTTGTCGAAACACGCGAGCGCCTTCTTGTAGGAGGGGATTTTCTTCCCGTTCGTGGGCGGGAGGAAACGCTCCCCGTAGAGATAGTAATTGCACGCGCGGAAAAAGGCGCGAGCAGCCGTCAAGCGGTTCCCTTTCGCCTCTGCTTCCGCGCCAATCTTCTCCACGCGCGCCGCCATGGCCGTCCATTCGCGGTGCCACGCCTTGTTGTCGGCGGGGTCGGTTCCTTCCAGGTTTTTCACGATTCGGTCTATCTCGTCCACGCTCCCGCCGCAACTCAGCGAAATACAGGTGACGAACGAGCGCATGTAGTTTCCCGGGAAAAATTCGTGCATGGTTATTCCTCTTGGCTCTTAGAAGGCCCTGGCGCGGGCTAGAAAGGATCGTCTTCTGGCGGCGCCTCGGGCGCCTCCTGGCCTGCGGGAACGCCCTTCAGGCTCCAGGAGGTGTCCTTGACGTAGATGGTCTCCACCTCTTCGAGGGCAAGCGTGGAGTGCACGGCGTTCGGCGGGATGTGGATGACGTCGCCCGGCCCCGCCAGATGTTCTTCGCCATCGACCGTGACCCGCTGGCGTCCTTTCAAGACGTAGATGAACTGCTCGCAGGGGTGGTAGTGCGGCTCTGCTCTCGTGCCCTTGGGACGCCTCCTGTGGCAGAAATACATGCGCTCGCCCTTGATCGACTCCCCCCGGTTGCTGGAGAGGTTCGGGTTGTGCTGCACGTTGGGCAAATCCTCGAAGCGATAGACGGGCATGGCGCTCCTCTCGGAATGAGACCGGTGATTTCGCCGCAGAAGGAGTTTGCATGACTTTCCCGGCAACCTATCGAGGGGCGATATGCGTGTCAAGGAGAACGGCGCATGCAAAAAAGAAGTGTCGTGAGCGTATATGAAATCATCCGCGCAATCTCCAGATTTCAGCAACTGATTGTTCTTATGATGAGGCAGTCAATAAGGTATAGATACAAACTGATCCCGCTACGCTATATCGACAGCCTCCTTCGCCAGAACAACAGAAGTTCCCCGGATGGTCGTCCAAACACCCAGAAATCCCTTGAAACAAAATGCGGGAAATGCGTGGCCGGCCTGATGAAGGAGTGAGCCGAGCTGCCCGGGTAAGGGTAAGGTCGCGCCAAAGTTCAAAAGCACGTCGTACCTGTGGCGCGTACGAGGGGTATCCATGGTATGCGAGGCGTATGATACGTGTGACTCCGTGGCAGGATCCAATGTCGTGGACAGCGCAGATTTGCTCGATGCCGAGCACCTGTTTGGCGCGATTTATGATCGCTCGCGCCAGGAGGCTTCCTCGTAAAAACGCCACAGTAACCGCATCCTGTTTCGACAACCGATCGCGTGGACCAACACAGATCTGCTGGTCTCAATCAACAATCCGCTTTATCTTGGCGTTTATCTGGTTCATCAGCATAATTCTGGCAAAGTCTTCATTTTTGAAAAAGTCGAGTTCCGTCCAGTTTTCCGTTTTTATTTCATGCTGCGCTTTGCTCGGTGCGCGCCCTGCATTTATCTTTCAAGCCGCATCAATATGTTGTCGAACGCATCCCTGGCGATGGCGAAATCAGGAGGAACGAGAATGGTCGCGTCAAACTCCTGGAGAATGAATGGTCCCTTTTTCATGGATTCGTCGAGCATGGAGCGATTGATGAGTTTCGCTGCTTCCCAGCCCATCTCCTCGCCGAAATAGGCTTGCCGCTCGCCCGTCTTCGTTTTCAGGATTTCCGGGAACTGAAGCGATTCCGGAAAGCGTGGCGTTTCCGGGACGCCCGTGGCGATGAGGTGGAGGTTCACCAACTCCACGAGTCCGTCGCCTCCGCGGTGGCCGTATGTGTGTTCATGCTCATCTTCGAAGTCGGCGGACGCCTTGGCGAGGGCCTCTGCGGCCGAACCGCTCTCCGGCCAGGGAACCGACAACTCGTGCGTTTGTCCGTAGTAGCGGAGTTCACCGCGCCTTCTTAAGCGACACCTCTCGCCGGGATGTCCCTCACTGGCGAGCAAATCCCGCGCCTCGGCCTCGAGACGCTTCCAGTGGGTCTCGACCGGCTCTGGGTCGAGTTCATCGGTTCTTCCCAAAAGGGTCTGGGTGAAATGGTGCTCCAGGTCGGAATAAAGGAGCCCGAATGCGGAGAAAATCCCCGAAGAGGGGGGGATGACGACCTGGGGGAGTTCCAGTTCCCGGGCGACGGAAGCGGCGAACAGCCCTCCGTTTCCACCGAAAGCGAAGAGGCTGAAATCCCGTGGGTCTTTGCCGCGCTCGGTCGAGACCGAACGAATCGCCCGCGTCATGTTCGAGGTCGCGATTTGCACGACGCCGTATGCAAGCGCCGTGACGTCGAGATCCAGGGGCGTCGCCACTCGCTCGCTCAGGGCGCGCTCGGCGGCTGAAGTATCTAGTTTCACCGAACCGCCCGCGATGCCCTCAGGTGCGAGGTAGCCCAGAAGGAGACAGCTGTCGGTCAGGGTGGGTTCCACGCCTCCGAGTCCATAGCAAGCGGGGCCGGGGTTCGCGCCCGCGCTCTTGGGTCCGACTTGCAGTGCGCCGCCTTTGTCGATCCAGACGATGCTCCCGCCGCCCGCGCCGATCTCCGCGATGTCCAGCGTAGGGGTGCGCAGGAGATAGCCACCGCCGCGCGCAAGGCGGTTCGACTGGGAGAATCCGCCGCCGACCTCGTACTCGGGGCAGAAGGTCGTCTCGCCGTTTTCGATGAGGCTCGCCTTGGCCGTGGTGCCTCCGATGTCCATGGTGATGGCGTTGCCCACCTCGATGCGCCTGGCGAGATGATGCGCCGCAACGACGCCTGCGGCGGGTCCTGATTCGATGATGTGAATGGGCTGCGCGCGCGCCACTTCCGCCGTCATGATGCCGCCGCCCGACTGCATCATCAGCAACGGGGCCGTGAACTCTCTCTCACGCAAACCCGCTTCGAGCGATTCGAGATACCGCTTGACCACCGGCATCACGAAAGCGTTGATGACGGTCGTGCTGGTGCGTTCGTATTCTCTCATTTCGGGCAGGATGTCCGAGGAGACCGAAACGTCTATGCCCGGGTTTTCCACACGGATAATGTCGTACAGGGCGCGCTCATGCTCGGGATTCGCATAGGAATTCAACAGACAGACCGCGATGGATTCCACCCTCTGTCGAGTGAGTTCGGCGATGGCGCTTCGTACCGATTCCGCCTCCAGGGTTTCGAGCACCTCCCCTGTGTGGCTCATTCGCTCGCGCACTTCCGCACGGAGAAATCGCTCCACCAGGGGGGGAGGTTTCGCCCAGCCCAGGTCATACTGGGTGGGGATGCGAATTCGCCTCAGCTCGAGGACGTCCCGGAACCCGCGCGTCGTGATGAGGCCGGTCCGTGCGCCTTTGCGCTCGATGATCGCGTTGGTGGCCACGGTGGTGCCATGAGCGACTTCCGCGCATTCTTCGGGGGACAAATGGCTCTCGAGCAGCAGATTTTCGAGCGTTTCGAGGATGCCGCGCTCATAGGCGTCCGTCGTGGAAATGGCCTTCGCCGTATGAACGCATCCGTCCGCGTCAATCAAAACGATGTCGGTGAACGTACCTCCGATGTCCACCCCGATACGAAAAGCCTGCCCGCTCATGGTCCCGGTTTCTGAAGGCGGAAACGGCCAGGAATGGCGTCCCGCACGGAAGTTATGGTAGCTTCGCACTCCACTTTCATAATGCAGCCATCTTGACACGGAGAACGCATGCTTGAAAAGCGTCTGGACCCTGTCACGACTTCCGTCATAGAACGCGGATTGTTCAGCGTGGCCGATGAAATGGCCGCAGTCATCGTTCGCACGGCCTATTCCCCCCTGGTCCGCGATCTGCTCGATTTCACCGTCGCACTCTGCAACCCGAGAGGGGAGATGGTGGTTCAGGGTGTAGGCATGGCGATTCACCTGGGCGCGCTTCCAACCGCGGTGGCCGCCATGCTGAAAAGGTTCGAGGGAAACTTGCGTCCCGGCGACGCCCTCATCATGAACGACCCCTACGAGGGCGGCATGCATCTGCCCAACATCGTGCTGGTGACGCCGATTTTCTGTTCCGATGAACTAATGGGTCATGCGGTCGCGATGGCCCACATGACTGACGTCGGCGGCCATGTACCTGGCAGCGTCCCGGTGAACAGCCGGGAGGTTTTCGCCGAAGGCCTGCGGATTCCGCCGCTGTTGCTCGAGCGCGGTGGAGAACGCGATGAGACGCTCATGGCCTTGATCGGAAAAAACTCACGCTTGCCGAGAGATTTTTTCGGTGACCTCGAAGCCCAGCTCACGGCCTGCCGACTGGGGGAGAGGCGCTTTTCCGCCATGGCGCTGCGCTACGGCAACGACGTGATGCGCGCCGCCATGGCGGGCCTGCTCGACCGAAGCGAGAAGATGGCGCGCGCGGAAATCTCCGCGATGCCCGACGGCGCCTATCCTTTTGAGGACTGGCTCGACAACGACGGAATGGATGGCGGCCCGCAGCGACTTTTTGTCACTGTCACGATAGAGGGAGACAATCTGACCGCTGATTTCACGGGCACCGATTTACAGGCGCCCACCGCCATCAATTCACCGCTCGCATATTCGCGTTCAGCGTTCTATCTGGCCGTGCGCTCCATCATGAACCAGGAGATTCCCAACACGGCGGGTTTTTTCCGCCCGCTGCGACTCGTGGCGCCCGAGGGCACGCTCGTTCATCCCGCCTTTCCCGCGGCCGTGGGCGCAATGGGTGTGGTGGGCTACCGGGTGGCCGATTGCGTTTTCGGCGCACTGGGTCTGGCGGCCCCGCACCTGGTGCGGGCGGCGAGCGAGGGCGGCACCACGCGCTATACGGTGGGCGCTACGAAAAACGGCGCGCCCAGCATCCTCAGTGAAGCGCTCGTGGGCGCATGGGGCGGGCATCCTTCGATGGACGGCATCGACGGCGTGGCGAACGTCGCCGCCAACATGGCGAACTCCCCTGTCGAGATGGTGGAGAGCACCTATCCGGTATTGGTGGAGGAATACGGCTACGAACCAGATTCGGAGGGTGCGGGGAAGTTTCGGGGCGGTCTGGGCGTACGGCGAAAGATTCGGATTCTCGCACCAGAGGGCGGAGTGCTCCAGGTTCGGTCGGGCAGGGCCGATCACGCCCCGTGGGGGCTCCATGGCGGTCACGACGGCAGCATCTGCCAGAATGTTCTCAACCCCGATACACCCGACGAGCAGCGCCTCAAGGGAAACGAGACGATTCATGTGCCCGAGGGGACGGTTTACGTCCACGTCACCCCCGGAGCGGGTGGTCACGGCCCGCCACAGAAGCGCGAGCCGTCCCAGGTGGCGCTCGACGTTCGGGACGGGAAAATATCCGTTCAGCGCGCGCGGGAGGTCTACAGGGTCGCGGTCGATGTGGCAGGCGTGCTCGATGAAGCCGTAACGAAGAAGTTGCGCGAAGAGTGAAGGCGTGAGGTTATCGTCGTCGTTTCGCCTGGTTCGTTTTCTTGCGCGTCATGACCAGCCGGCCGAGTGAATCCACCTCGGCGCGGAACGAGGGGGGGATGAGCACCGTGGAATCGGGCTGCTCGATGACCGCGGGTCCTGGAACCCGGTTTCCGCCTTTGAGGAGTTCGCGCTCATAGATGGGACAGTCGATGAAGTTACCGGCTTCCTGGAAATGCACCTTCCGCGCGGATTTGAACGCCGCTTTGGGGCTTCGTGAGCCTGCGGCGATTTTCTTCGGGCGAATCCGGTCCGTGAGGCCGATGGCCGATACGCGAAGGCTCACGGCCTGAACCCTTTCCGCCTCATCAGAGTAGCTGTACTGGCGCAGGTGCGCTTCGTGAAATGCCCTTCGCGCCTTGCCTAG
>CAYTSP010000192.1:0-6615 GCA_964440505.1 uncultured Nitrospinaceae bacterium | reverse complement strand
CCCGTATTCAGGGACCCCGCATGTCGTCCCTGAACGGAAGAACACGGCGAGAGAGGAAAATCCGCGTCCGGGGTGCGCGCGAGCACAACCTCAAGGATTTGAGCCTCGACATGCCGCGGGATAAGCTCATCGTCATCACGGGCTTGAGCGGCTCGGGCAAGAGCTCTCTCGCTTTCGATACCCTCTACGGCGAGGGGCAGCGCCGCTACATCGAATCCCTCTCCGCCTACGCGCGCCAGTTCATCGACCAGATCGGAAAGCCCGACGTCGACTCCATCGAGGGCCTCTCGCCCACCATCGCTATCGAGCAGAAGACGGTGAGCAAGAACCCCCGCTCGACCGTCGGCACGGTGACGGAGATCTACGACCACCTGCGTCTTCTCTACGCCCGCCTGGGGCTTCCGCACTGTCCCTCGTGCGGACAATCCATGAACGCGCTCAACGTGGAGCAGATGGTGAGCCGCGCGATGGGTCTTGGAAGCGGCAAGGAACTCGAGATCCTCGCCCCCATCGTGTGGGGCCGCAAGGGGATATACCGCAAGGAATTCGAGGACCTGGAGCGCAAGGGATATCTCAGAGTGCGGGTGGACGGGCGCTTTTTCCGGCTCGGGGAGGAGATCGCGCTCAACCGCCACATGACGCACAACATCGAGGTGGTGGTGGATCACGTCGTCCTGCGCGCAGGCGTGGAAAATCGCCTCGGCGAATCCATCGAAACGGCTCTGGGTCTCGCGAAGGGGCTGGTGATTTTCCTGGAGGATGACGGCACCGAGTATCTTTTCAGCGAGGAGTGCACCTGCGCGGCGTGCGGCGTGAACATCCCCGAGATGGCGCCTCGCATGTTCTCTTTCAACAGCCCCTACGGCGCGTGTACGGAGTGCGGCGGCCTGGGGGTGGTGCACCGCATGGATGAGGCGAAAATCGTGCCCGACCCCAAGCTCACGCTCGATGAGGGCGCCATCGCCCCCCTCGCGGGGAGCAAGAGCTTTCTGGCTTCCTCCTTGCGCGCGGTCATCGAGGCCGAAAAGATTCCGGTGGACAGGCCTTTCGCCAGACTCTCCAAAAGACACAGGAACATCCTGTTTTACGGGAGCAGGGGCGGGAAGCTGAAAATCCGCCACAAGACGGGGGGACGCACGCTCAGGCGCGAGCGCGTTTTTCCGGGCGTCATACCCGCTCTCGCCGAACGGATAGAGAATACGGCGAGCGAGGGAATGCGGGCGGATCTGGAAAAATACATGAGCGTCATGCCCTGCGAGGCATGCAGGGGAGGACGCTTGAAGCCGGAGAGCCTCGCGGTGACCTATGGCGGAAAAAACATCGCCGAGGTCTCCGCCATGAGCATCAAGAACGTACGCGCCTTTTTTGAAGAGCAAAACCGCGCGGACGGGGACGACCTCGTGGCGGAACGGATTTTGCGGGAAATCATCGAGCGGCTCGAATTTCTCGACAAGGTGGGGCTGAACTACCTCACGCTGGAGCGGCCTTCGGGAACCCTTGCGGGAGGCGAGGGCCAGAGAATCAGGCTGGCGAGCCAGATCGGCTCCAGTCTGGTGGGCGTCTTGTACGTGCTCGATGAGCCGAGCATCGGTCTGCACCAGCGCGACAACCGCCGCCTCCTGGATACGCTGTGTCGTCTCCGCGATATGGGCAACACGATCATCGTCGTCGAACACGATCGAGAGACAATCGAATCGGCCGACTACGTGGTGGACCTGGGGCCGGGTGCGGGCGAGCATGGCGGATACCTCGTGGCCTGCGGCGCGCCTGACGATGTTCGCTCGAACGCCGGCTCACTGACGGGAAGATACCTCTCGGGCGAGATCGATATTCCCCGCCCCGGGCAGCGTCGCGCGCCGAGCGGAGATTGCATCTCCATCCGGGGGGCGCGGCAGCACAACCTCAAGAACGTGGACGTGGATTTTCCGCTCGGTTTGCTCATCTGCGTAACCGGCGTGAGCGGCAGCGGAAAGAGCACGCTGGTGGACGAGATTCTCTATCGCGAACTTTCGCGGCGCATTTACCGCTCGCTCGCCACGCCCGGCGCGCACGATTCCATCGAGGGCGCCGAACTCATCGACAAGGTCATCGCCATCGATCAATCGCCCATCGGGCGGACGCCGAGGAGCAACCCGGCCACCTACACGGGCGTGTTCTCCCCGATTCGGAACCTTTTCTCCCAGGTGCCCGAGGCCCGGAAGCGCGGCTATCTCGCCGGACGCTTCAGCTTCAACGTCAAGGGAGGACGCTGCGAGGCCTGTCAGGGGGACGGCTACATTCGGCTCGAGATGCACTTCTTGCCCGATCTGTTCGTTCGCTGCTCGGAGTGCCAGGGCAGGCGCTTCAACCGCGATACGCTCGACGTCCGCTACAAGGGCCGCAACATCGCCGAGGTGCTGGAGATGACGGTGGATGAGGCTTTGGCGTTTTTCGAGAACATCAACGCGGTGCGCTGGAAGATGAAGACGATGCAGGACGTAGGCCTGGGCTACCTGCGCCTGGGCCAGCCGGCCACGACGCTGAGCGGCGGAGAGGCCCAGCGCATCAAGCTCTCGAGGGAACTCGCCAAGAGGGCCACCGGCAGGACGGTGTACATTCTCGACGAGCCGACCACGGGGCTTCACTTCGCCGACATCGAAAAGCTGCTGGACGTGCTGCATCGTCTGGTCGATCAGGGCAATACCGTCATCGTCATCGAGCACAACATCGACGTCATCAAGGCAGCCGACCACATCATCGACCTGGGTCCCGAGGGAGGAGAGGAGGGCGGTTACCTGCTCGCCGAAGGCCCGCCCGAGCGGATCGCCGGAATCGAGGCCTCCGCCACGGGCATTTCCCTGCGTGAAGCGCTGAACGGGACGCTTTCGAACGCACATCCCGCCTAGCCGCCTTGCCGATGAACGCCGAAAACACCCGCTGCCTCGTCCTGTGGATAGAATACGAGGGTACGAATTTTCACGGCTGGCAGACCCAGCCCGGCCAGCGGACCGTCCAGAGTGAAATAGAAGGCGCGCTCACGGCGATGTGCGGGGAGCCGATACGCATCATCGGCTCGGGCCGCACCGACGCCGGCGTCCACGCATGGGGACAGGTGGCGCACTTCCATACGCGCTCTCGAATCGAACCCTACAAGGTGCGGATAGGTCTCAACACCATGATGGGCCGCGACGTCTCGATATTCGATTGCCGGGAGGCGTTCGGCAGGTTTCACGCCCAGTTCGACGCCGTTCGCAAGACCTACCGCTACCGCATCCTGAACCGCCGCTCACCGAGCGCCATCCGCCATCCATACGTCTGGCACGTGCGAAAACGCCTCGACGTCGAGGCGATGCGGAAGGCGGCGGACATTCTGGAGGGCGAGCATGATTTCGCCAGCTTCTGCCGGGAGAAGGGGAGGCCCGAGGACACCGTGCGCCGCCTCGAGCGCCTGAGCGTGGAGCGCGCAAGCGATGAGGTGCTCATCGAGGCGACGGCGGAGGGGTTTCTGCGCCACATGGTGAGAAACCTGGCCGGCGTCCTGGTGGAGGTGGGCCGCGGGGAGCGCGAGGCCGATTCCGTGCGGGAGGTGCTCGCAGGGAAGAGCAGGACGCTGGCGGGCGTCAACGCTCCGCCACAGGGGCTGGCGCTTGTGGGCGTGGACTATGGCGAGAAGCTGCCGCCCGAAGCGGCTCCGGGGCCCGAGGAAACCGGCGCTTGACCATTTCTCCCAATTTTGGGTATCTTCGACGGAGCAGCGGAATTTTCTCACATGGAGATGGCGGCGGATGAGAGCGCGAGAAAGGTGCAAAGAGGCTTGGCCCTGGCGATGCCCCGCCAAATCCGGAGGTGCGCCATAAGGGTTATTGTCTGAGTTTTTTGAAAGCGAATCCCCAAGCCATGGCGGCCTGTTTGGTCCCGTGGCTTTTTTTGTATGGAGGAGAGGCGTCGCGCACAAGGCGGCGGCTCGAAGAGAAATGAACCCGGAAAATCATGCGCCGGACAAGGAAACTTTTCTCGCTCTCTGCGAGCGGGGCAACATCATTCCGGTCTATCGCGAAATTCTCGCCGATCTCGATACGCCGGTCTCCGCCTATCTGAAAATCGCCGACGGGTCCCATTCCTTTCTGCTCGAAAGCGTCGAGGGCGGGGAGAAGTGGGCGAGATACACCTTTTTGGGAAGCGAGCCTTACCTCATCTTCGAGAGCAAGGGCAGGCGGGTGCGCATCACGCAGGAGGGGGAGAGCGAGGAGTTCACGGTCGATGATCCCATCGACGCCCTCAGGCAGTTGATGCAGCCCTACATACCCGTCGACCTTCCAGGTCTCCCGAGGTTCTGGGGGGGCGCCATCGGCTGCATGGGCTATGACGCGGTTCGCTTCATCGAGCGCCTGCCCGGGAATGCGCACGACGATCTCGAACTGCCCGAACTGCTGTTCATGATCACGAAGTCGCTGATCATCTTCGACAACGTGGCGCAGAAGATGTACGTCCTCGCCCATGCGCACATAACGGATGACGGCCCCGAGGCCGCCTACGAGGATGCGTGCGCGCGCGTCGATGCGCTCATCGAAAAGCTCAGGGGCCCTTCCATCGCCCCGCCTTACGAGCCCGAGCAAACGCCTCGGGATGGCGGGAGCGGGCATCCCGTCGAGAACATGCCGGGCCTTTACTCGTCTTTCACGCGTGAGGGGTTCGAGAAGGTCGTCGCCGACACGGTGGAGCTCATCCACGCGGGCGAGGCGATCCAGGTCGTTCTCTCCCAGCGCCTCGAAAGCGCCCTGGACGTGCACCCGTTCGCCATCTACCGGGCGCTCAGGACCGTGAATCCCTCCCCCTACATGTTTTACCTGGAGCTCGGCGACGTGACCCTCGTAGGCGCCTCGCCGGAAGTGCTCGTGCGGCTCGAGGGGGAGAGGGTCGAGGTGCGCCCCATCGCCGGCACGCGCAGGCGCGGGGTGGACGAGGCGGAGGACCGGGCGCTGGCGGATGAGCTGCTGGCGGATGAGAAGGAACGCGCCGAGCACATCATGCTCGTGGATCTGGGCCGCAACGACATCGGCCGCGTGTGCGAGCGCGGCACGGTGCGGGTCACCGAGCAGATGGTGATCGAGCGCTACTCCCACGTCATGCACATCGTGAGCAACGTGGTGGGCGAGCTGGCCGAGGGCAAGGATGCCTTCGACGTGCTCAGGGCCTCCTTTCCGGCGGGCACCGTCTCGGGTGCGCCCAAGGTGCGCGCGATGGAGATCATCGACGAGATGGAGCCGGTGCGCCGGGGCCCCTACTCGGGCGCGGTGGGCTATTTCGGCTTCGGCGGCAGCATGGACACCTGCATCGCCATCCGCACGCTCTACGCGCGCGGCGGCAGGCTCTACCTCCAGGTGGGGGCGGGCGTCGTGGCGGACTCGAAGCCCGGTTTCGAATACGAGGAGACCATCAACAAGGCCCGGGGCTCACTCCGCGCGCTGGACGTGGCGCGGGGCGGTCTCCCCTAGGGCGGAGAAGACGACATGAAGCGCGTATTGATGATCGATAACTACGATTCGTTCACCTACAACCTCGTCCAGTACCTGGCCGAACTCGGCGCGGAGGTGACGGTGTGGCGAAACGATTCCTTCGAACTGGACGACGTGGCCGGACTGGGGCCTGAGTTGATCGTCATATCCCCGGGGCCGGGGCGGCCCGAGTCCGCCGGTCTCTCGATGCCGCTCGTCGAGCGGTTCGCGGGGGAATACCCCATCCTGGGCGTGTGCCTGGGGCATCAGGCCATCGCGCAGGTATTCGGCGGCGGCATCGTCCGCGCCGGGCGGATCATGCACGGAAAAACCTCGGAGATTCGCCATGACGGGCGGGGCGTCTTCCGGGGGCTGTCGAACCCGATGACGGCCACGCGCTACCACAGCCTCCTGCTCGCGCGCGAGAGCGTGCCGCCCGAGATCGAGGTATGCGCGGAGACTCAGGAGGGCGAGATCATGGGGCTTCGGGTGCGGGACAAGGCGGTCGCGGGCGTTCAGTTTCATCCGGAGTCCATACTCTCGCCCGAGGGCAAGGCGCTGCTCCAGAATGCGCTCGAAGGCGCGGTCGAGCGGCCTTGAGGGAATCCGCGCGGACGCGGTATGGTAGCTTGGATTCGGCGACGTTCACATACCTGTTGATGCCCGCGTTTCCGGGAGTGCGCACCCATCGCTGAGGCAGCCGGGGAGCGGGAACAAGTGAAAACTCTAAAACATTTTGAGGATATATACTCATGATTCAGGAAGCCATCGGAAAGCTCGTGGAAGGCCGTCACCTGAGCGCGGATGAGGCGGAGAAGGTGATGGACCTCATCATGACGGGCGAGGCCACCCAGGCCCAGATCGGCGCCTATCTGGTGGCGCTTCGCATGGCGGGGGAGACGCCCGAGGAGATCGCGGGCAGCGTCCGCTCCATGCGCGCCAGGGCGACGTGGATAAAGACGAAACACCCCTTCGTGGTCGACGTGGTGGGCACGGGCGGCGACGGCGCCCACACCTTCAACATCAGCACGAGCGCCGCCCTCGTCGTGGCGGCGGCGGGCCAGCCCGTGGCGAAGCACGGCAACCGCGCGGTGTCGAGCAAATCGGGATCCGCTGACGTGCTGAAGGCATTGGGGGTGAA
>CAYTSP010000191.1:0-10317 GCA_964440505.1 uncultured Nitrospinaceae bacterium | reverse complement strand
GACCGCGGGCGCGCCGCCCTCCCCCACAATCATCGCTACCATGGAGGAGGACCTCGGTGCGCGGGTCGTCCACGCCTACGGGCTCACCGAAACCTACGGCCCTCACACCGTCTGTGCATGGCACCCGGAATGGGACGACCTCCCCGCCGCGGAGCGCGCGCGTCTCAAGGCGCGTCAGGGTGTCCCCTTCGTCATGACGGGGGAATGCGAGGTCCGGGACGCAGAGATGCGCGCGGTTCCCTGGGACGGAAAGACCCAGGGCGAGGTCATGATGCGCGGAAACAACGTCATGGCCGGCTATTACGACAACCCCGCCGCCACCGAAGAGGCCTTTCGGGGCGGCTGGTTTCACAGCGGAGACATCGCCGTCGCGCACGAGGATGGTTACGTCGACCTCCAGGACCGCGCCAAGGACATCATCATCTCGGGCGGGGAGAACATCTCCACCATCGAGGTCGAGAAAGCCATCGCCACTCACCCGGCGATTCTTGAGGTCGCCGTCGTCGCCGCGCCCGATGAGAAATGGGGCGAGGTGCCCAAGGCCTTTGCCGTCAAGAAGGAGGGGATGGAGGTGAGCGAGGAGGAGATCATCGAACACGTGAAGAGCCGCATCGCCCGCTTCAAGGCACCCAAGCGCGTGGAGTTTGGTCCGCTCCCCAAGACCGCCACGGGCAAAATCCAGAAGTTCGTCCTCCGCGATAAGGAATGGGCCGGCCGCGAGAAGCGGGTGAACTAGGAGCCGCGCGTTCACATGGATGAAACTCAAAGAGATGTTTCGCTCCGCTTAGGAGCCGATTTTCCGTATCTTTGCCATTATCTTTGCGCAGCTTTGCGGGAACGAGAGACGACGTCGACCTGCGGAACGAGACCGGTTTCTTCGGAGCGGACGCGGCAGCCCTGCTGAAACGCTTCCGGCGCATCGAAACCGCTGTCGATTGTGTTCTGCTCATCGCCCACAACCCGGGGTTCGAAGACCTCGCCGCCGGGATTTGCGGCGGCGGACCCGAGCCGATGCGCCGGACGTCCTGCGCGATTCGCCCGCCGTTCGGGAAGCCTACCTGGGGGAATAGGGAGGCTTTTTTCGCCGCCCGTCATGGACCGCATGTATACGGCCCCTACGGAACCCCGACATTCGACGTTTGCGAGGTGGTAGGGACAGGTCGCGACCTGTCCCTACAATAGACCCCGACCGAACCACAAGGGCCTTTTCAACAATTCCTTTCGCGAAGCCTGCTTGGCCAAATAAAGGCCTCTCGTCCTTGCCCGCCGGGCCGACAGGGCCTACACTCCGGATAAATCCTTTTTCTCAAGTCATCTGCGAGGAGAATTTCCATGATATACGAAATGCGCACTTATCGGTTGACCGTCGGCGGGGTGGACGAGTTCGAGGAGAATTTTGCAAAGGTCATCGACAAGAGAAACGAAGTTTCTCCGATCATGGGATTCTTCCATACCGAAGTCGGGGACCTGAACCGCATCAGGCACATCTGGCAGTACGAGAGTCTGGACCACCGTGCCGAGGTGCGCGCGAAGACGATGTCGATGGACTGGTGGCCGCCGCCGAACGGGCATCTCATTCTCGAGCAGGAGAGCGCGGTTTTGACGACTCCCCCGTTCCGGCCCGAACCGCGCCTCGGGGCCTACGGCAGCGTATATGAATTCAGAACCTACACCGTGCAGCCCGGCAAGACGGGAGAAGTCCTGAGCCGCTGGAGCGAGCACATCGCGGCGAGGGAAGAGCTCTCTCCGCTGGCGGCGCTCTTCATGACCGACATGGGGCCTCTCAACCAGTGGATTCACGTCTGGGCGTATGAGGACATGAACCACCGCGCCGAGATTCGCAAGAAAGCGCATGAACTGCCGAACTGGCCTCCGGGTTCGCGTCCGTTCCTGGACGCGCAGAATTCGGAAATCTGGGTGCCCGCTTCGTTCTCACCCATGCACTAGGCGAGCGTCGCTAACCCGTAGTGAAGAGGTAGAGCAGCGCCAGTGCGCCCGCGCCCCAGCAGTAGTAGCGAAAGCGCGCCAGATTGCCGCCTCGAACGAGCCGGATGAGCCAGCCCAGGGCGACTGTCCCCACGATGGCCGCGGCGAGCGCGCCGACGGCGTAGGGGAGCAGCCTGGGGCCGAGCGGGCCTTCCAAATCCTTTAATTTGAGTGCGAATGCGCCCGCAATGGCCGGCACGGAGAGCAGGAAGCTGAAGCGCGCGGCCTGCTCGCGCGCCACGCCGCGCATGAGGGCGGCGGCGATGGTCGCTCCCGAGCGCGAGATTCCCGGAACGATGGCGAACGCCTGAAAGACGCCGATGATGAGGGCGTCTTTGGCCGTCATCTCGGCTTCTCCGCGGCCCCCGCCTTCCCGGGGTTCGCCCAGGCATAAAATACCGCCCGTCACGAGCAGCGCGCAGGCGGCGAGCCCGGGGGAGGCGAACATCTCCTCGACCAGAGCGCCCATAAAAACGCCCACTACACCTGCGGGAACCGAGCCGAGGATCAGGAGCCAGCCCGTTCTGGCCGCGCACTCATCTGAATCTTTGCCCGTCAGGGATGCGCACCACCCCCGCGCGATGCGCCAGAGGTCTTTTCCGTAGAAGACGAGGACGGCGGCGAGCGTGCCGACGTGCAGCAGGACGTCGAAGAGCAACTCGGGTTCTTTGATCCCCAGAATGCTCTGGCCCAGTACGAGGTGCCCCGAACTGCTCACCGGCAGAAATTCGGTCAAGCCTTGGACGGTGCCGAGAATGAGGGCGTGTTCCCAGAGCATTTTAGCCTTTCACGGGAAGGTTCACAGGAATCGCCCGCCTTTTCCCACGAGGTTTTTGACCATCTCGCCGATTTTTTCCGCATCCGCTATCGAGCAGATCAAGAGCGCGTCGTCCGTCTCGACGATGATGACGTCCTCGACCCCGACGGCGGCGACGAACTTCTTGTTCGAGCGGACGATGAGGTTCTTCGCGTCGATGGATTCGGTCTCGCCCCCCCTGGGCAGCATCCAGACGTTGCCGGCCTCATCGCGCGGCAGGACGCCTCGCAGGGCCGGCCACGTGCCCAGATCGCTCCAGCCGACGTCGGCCGGCAAGACGATGAGGTTGCGTGTTCGCTCCATCACCGCGTGATCGATGCTGATGGATTCGCACTTCGCCCAGGATTTCGCGAAAGCGGTGGTGTCTCGCTTCTCGTATGCGAATGCCGCCCGGCTTAAAATAGCGCTCAGGCGGGGCGAGTGGGCCTTTAGTTCTTCGATCAGGTGAGCGGCCCGTGCGATGAAAATGCCGCTGTTCCAGTAGTGTTTCCCGGAAGCCGCATATCGCTTGGCCCGTGCGAGCGGGGGCTTTTCCCAAAAATTCTTTGCGCGGAACGCCTCGATTTCGCCAGGGGACGTGATGCGGCGGCCGCGCTCGATGTAGCCGAAGCCTGTTTCGGGCGAGTGGGGCGGCACACCGAGCGAGACGATTGCTCCATGCTCGCTCGCCAAGCGCGCGCCCGCCTTGACGAGTTTTCGGAACTCCCTCGTCTTCGCGATGAACTGGTCTGCGGGCACGGCGCACAATGCAGCGCCCGGCTCGCGCGTTTCGATGATGCGGGCCGCCAGGCCGAGGCAGGGGGCGGTGTTTCTGCCCACAGGCTCATAGACGACGTTGTCTTTCGGGATATCGAGATTCCTCAATAATTTCCGGTGCGCCGCCGAGGCCATGACGAGCGTCCGCTCGGGCGGGGCGAGACCAAGCGTACGCTTGAGCGTCGCATCAAGCAGCGAAGGGCCGGCAGTATTCTGAGGAACCCCGCCGCCCGGGGGCAGGAATTGCTTGGGCTTCGACTTCCTGCTCACGGGCCAGAAGCGCGTTCCCGAACCTCCCGCCATGATGACCGCCCACAAGGGGGGTGTGCTGCGCCTGGGCATTAGAAGAATCCTTTGAAGAGCAGAAAACCGCCCAAAAGCAATACGATAAAGAGGATGGTCAACAAATTAAAGTAGCGATCGATGAAACTTCTTATCGGCGGGCCGTAGCGGTGGATGAGCGCGGCCTCGATGAAAAAGCGCGCCGAGCGGCTCACGATCGACGCGATGAGGAAAACGAGAAAATTGATTTCGAACGCGCCCGCCGAAATCGTGAACACTTTATAGGGGATCGGCGTGAAGCCCGCGATCCCGACCGCCCAGGCATCATAGGCGCGGTAGTATTCCTGAACGATCTGGTATGTATCCGCCACGCCGTAGAAGGCGATGATGGGCTCGCCGACGCTTTTTAGGAGATAAAAGCCGATGAAGTAGCCCAGCGCGCCGCCCAGAACGGAGGACGCCGAGCAGACGGCGGCGTATAGGTACGCTCTTTGCGGCCTGGCGAGCGCCAGGGCCATCAGGAGCGGGTCCGGCGGTATGGGGAAGAAGACGGATTCCGTCGTCGATACGACGATGAGGGCGGGCAGGGCGTAGCGCGAATCCGCCCAGCTCAGCACCCGGTCGTAGAGCGCGCGGAGGCTACGCATCCGGCAGGGAGACGGCGGGGTATTTTTTTATCTCTTCGTATACTTCGCTCTGGTACGCCTGAAGGGAGGGTTCATCGAGCGCCTCGAAACGCATGACGAGCACGGGTTGCGTGTTCGAGGCGCGGATGAGGCCCCAGCCTTTATCGAAATTGATGCGAGCCCCATCTACTTCAATGGTTTCATAGATATTCTTGAAGTGATTCTTTAGGTTTTCCACGATCTCGAATTTTTCCTCGTCCGGACACGCGACCCTGATCTCTGGCGTGGAAACCGACGTGGGGATTTCAGAGACCCGCTCGGCGAGCGTTTCGCCTGTGTCGCAAAGAAGATGCAGGAGCCGGGCTGCCGTGTAGATGGCGTCGTCATAGCCCAGATAGCCGTCCACGAAGAAGATGTGGCCGGAGAGTTCGCCGCCCAGGGGAGCCTTCTCCTCCAGGATCTTGGCGCGCACGAGCGAGTGCCCCGTCGCGCTCATCACGGGACGTCCACCCATCTCCTTCACAGCGTCGGCCAGGCGCGAAGAGCATTTCACGTCGAATACGATGGCCTCTCCCGGGCTGCGCGCCAGAATGGGCGCTGCGAGCAGCATGAGCAGTTCGTCGCCCCAGATGATTCTGCCCGTGGCGTCCACCGCGCCGATGCGATCGCCGTCGCCGTCCAGGCCGATTCCCGCCTCCGCGCCCGTTTCGCGAACCTTCGCTATCAGGGATTCGAGATTTTCCGGCACCGTGGGGTCCGGGTGGTGATTCGGATAGGAGGCGTCGGGCTCGGTGAAGAGCTCCACCACCTCGGCGCCGATTTTTCTTAAGACCTGTGGCGCCACCGTGCCGCCTACCCCGTTTCCCGCATCGACGACCACCTTGACGGGCCGCGAGAGCGCCAGGTCCTTAGACGCCCGCTCGATGTACCTGTGCCGGATGTCGACCTCCTCGAACGCGCCCCGCGCCTCGGCCCGGTGGATCCGGCCCTCTTCGATGATTTTCCTTATCTCCTGGATTTCCGCGCCGTGAATCGCCTCGCGCCCCCGGGTGATCTTGAAGCCGTTGAATTCAGGCGGGTTGTGCGATCCCGTGATCTGCACGGCTCCCGCCACGTCGAGGTAGTGCGTCGCGAAGGAAACCACCGGGGTGGGCACCATGCCGACCCCGATGACGCGGCAGCCCGAGGCGGTCAGGCCTTTTTGGAGCGCTTCGTAAAAATCGGGAGAGGAGAAGCGGTTGTCGCGCCCGACGGCGATGGCGGCCCCCTGCGCGCCGCCCAGGTGCGTGCCGAGAGCCCCGCCGATGGCTTCGACGACCTCGGTGGTGAGGTCTTTCTCCACAACGCCGCGAATGTCGTATTCCCTGAAGATCAGCGGGTTGATGCCGGGCACGAAAAACTCCTGTTCCGGGCGGGTGCGCATTTCCCAAAAGCGGGCGAATTATTGCACCCCCTTCTTCGCCGGGCAACCTCATTTTTCAATCCCGCCCTTTGTTCTTCTCCGTCGTGAGGGGGTATAATACGCTTCCGTCCGTTTGCGGATAGTTGCGCCCTGCGCCTTCTGGGTGGTTCGGTTATTGAAAACCATGAAATTCAGTGATTTTTCATCCCTGTATAAGGGGAGATTTTCGAGTTGATCGCAGGCACGGGTCCATTGAGCGAGCGAGTGATGATCAGGCTGGGGCGCGGCCTCGTGGGTCTGTTGGTGCGTCTGTTCACTAAAATGAAAATCAGCGGGATGGAAAACATCCCGCCGGGCGGGAACATCCTCTTTTTGAGCAATCATATCTCCGCGCTCGACGTCCTGGTGATCCCGTGGGCCATCTACCTGAAATATCCGGAAGAACTGCTTCGCCAGGCGGGAAAGGAAGAGCTTTTTGCTCTCCCCGTCGTTGGCTGGATACTGCGCAAATGGCGGGGGTTCCCCATCAAGCGGGGCGGGGCGGACAGAAAGTCCATCCGCATGATTGAGGAATATATCAACGAGGGGAAGGTAATCCTCTACCCGGAGGGTACGAGGAGCCGCGACGGGAGGCTTCTGCGGGGGAACCGCATGGTGGGCCGCATCGTGAGAAACACCACCCCCACGGTCGTCCCCGTCTCCATAAAAGGGACGGACCGGGTGATTCCTGTGGGCAAGACCATACCCCGCCCGGGGACGAGGGTCGAGTTGCGATTCGGCGCGCCGATGGATTTAGACGATGAGTATTCCATCGACAATTCGAAAGAGGCGAGCCAGAAGATCATCGATCGCGTCATGATGGCGATTGCGGAACTCCAAAACGGGGGCATCGCCGAGAATCTCGAGAAAAAGGGCGTTTAGGATGGGTAGACCCCCCTTCTCGAAGCCCAGGAGGTTTGCCTCCATTCTGAAAGAGGTGCGCCGGAAAGAGCCGTGGGGCAGGCGGCTGGCGAAGAATTTCGTGTTCCGCATCTGGCCGAGGGCCGTGGGTGAGGGCATTTCCCGGGCGGCGCGGCCGGTGTTTCTCAAGAATAATTGTCTGTATGTGGAAGTTGCGGACTCGAGTTGGCTGCATGAACTCGAGTTCAGGAAGCAGGATTTGCTGGCGAGAATCAATGAGCACATGGAGGATTCCCGCATCGACGAGATTCGCTTCAAGTTGTCGAACTCGGGAATCGCGTTCGACTATGATGGCGAGGAGAGTGAATCGGCGTCGTCTTCCCGGAAAGCGACGCCGATTTCCCCGACCGATAACGCAGCCATAGAAGACGCCATCACCGATGTGGGGGATGAGCAATTGCGCCGGGCGGCGGAGAAACTCATTCGCCATATTCGGACGCACGGAAACTCCCGATTATGATAGTATCTGACTGAAAGTCCGCTGGAGAGGTTGCGTTTGATGTTGAAATTCTACGGCAAGATGATTTTGCCCCTTATCCTGATCCTGGCGGGATGCGCGCCGCTGGAACCCGAGGTGAAGCCCGCCGCGCCGGAGCCCGTGGTCAAGCTGCGCCCGCTTTCAGGCAAAATCAGGGAAACGTCAAAGTCCTACTTTCACTTCATCGCCGGGTATCGCGAAGAGTTGGCCGGAAACCTCAAAGAAGCGGAATCGTCTTATTTCCAAGCGGTCAAGAACAACCCGGACTCCTCTTTTTTGTCGACTCGCCTTGCATCGCTTCTCGTCCGTCAGGGGAAGCTGGCCGAGGCCGAAAAATTCGCCCTCAAGGCGACGGTGCAGAATGAGAAGAACCTCGAGGCCCACTTCGTTCTGGGAGGCATATACGCTTCGCGCACGAAGCTGGCCAAGGCCGTCGCCACGTATACCGAGTTGCTGAAAATGAGTCCCGATCACCAGGAAACCCGCCTGCTCCTGGGCAGCGTCTACCTGGATTTGGGCAAGTTTGCCGAAGCCGCCGAGACGCTGGAGGTCCTGGTCAAGTCGGAGAAAAGGCCCGTACTCGGCAGGTATCATCTGGCGCAGGCCTATGCGGGTTTGAAAAAATACGCCGAGGCGGAGAGTGAAATATTCAAACTCCTGGAGAGACAGCCCAGGTTCACGAGGGGAATGCTTCTTCTCGCCAGAATCTATGAAGTTCAGGAAAAATTCGACGAGGCGGAAGCGACCTACAAAAAGGCGCAAAAAATCGAACCCGGCAACCGGCTCGTTCGCTCTCGCCTGGGGCAGCTCTATATCCGGAAGAAGAATATAAAGCAGGCTCTGGAGGAGTTCAAAGTGCTCGGCTCGAAGGAGCCGGATAACGTGAATGTGCACCGAACCCTCGGCTTTTTGAACTTTGATCAAAGAGAGTACCAGGAAGCGCTTCAGGAATTTCGGTTCGTCCTGGCGAGGAATCCGAAAGACGAAATGGTCCGCAAGTATGTTGCGAGGATTTATGAAGAACTGAAGCAATATGAGCGCGCCGAGGAGGAGCTTCTTGAGTTATTGGCGCTGTTGCCCAAGTCGCTGGACGGACACATCCAGCTCGCCTGGTTGTACATCGACCAGAAAAAGTGGAAGAAGGCGAGCGAGATTTTGGAGAAAGCCGAAAAACTCCATCCCGAGGAAGGACGGGTGCATTATACGCACGGTTTGCTCCTTTCCAGGCAAAAGAAATTCGCCGAAGCTCTGCCCTATGTTCAAAGAGCGGTGAAACTGGAGCCCGAACGAGAGGGTTATTTGTATTCTCTCGCCTCGGTGTCTTATGAATTGAAGCACTGGGACGACGTAGAAACGGCGGCGAGAAAGATCATTCAAAAGAATCCGAAGCATGCCAACGCCCTGAACTTGCTGGGCTATATGTTCTCCGAACTCGACAAGAACCTCGATGAGGCGGAGAAACTTCTGGATCGCGCCTTGGCGATTGAGCCGGAAAACGCCGCTTTTCTCGACAGCATCGGGTGGATTTATTATCGCCAGGGCCGCTTTCAGGAAGCGCTCGTGAAGGTGCGGCACGCGGCGACGAAGATGCCGAAAGACGCCGTGATCCTCGAGCACCTGGGCGATATATTTCTCGCCTTGCACGACCTCGAAAAAGCGCTTCTTCACTGGAAACGCGCCTCCGAGGCGGATCCGGAAAACGAAAAATTGAAGAAAAAGATTCAAACGCATCTCTCCAAACACAAAAAAAACCTCATGTAGGGATTTTCGATTCTTTGAGCACTTGGCCGCGCCCGTTGGTTCTCGCCCGGAATTCCCAGACTTCTCTCACCGGGGACTTTTGATTTTTGCGAGCTTTGCGTCTTTGTCTGGCATTTTCAAGTTGCGTCCTGGCCGGTTGCGCGCTCTTTCAGACCCGGCAAGCCGGGGAGGTCCCGCCCCGCGATGCGTCACCGGCGGAAATTATCGCCAAACTCAAAGCAAGGCGATCTCCCCGCGCGTACCGGGGCGCCGTATCCATGCAGTTGCGCTTTCACGGCAACCGGGCGGGAACGGGATCCACGAACCCCCTGGTTCCCCGGGGTTCGTTTTCCGGCCATGCGGTGCTCGTGCTACGCGAACCCGACTCGCTGCGAATAGAACCCCTCTCCCCGTTCGGGACGCCCCTGGTCGTCATCGTCGCCCAAGGCGCCTCGTTTCGCGCCTATTCTTCCTCTCGAAACACGGTATACATGGGCAGGACGAACAAGCGGGGAATCGAGCGGATTTTGGGAATTCCGCTGAACAGCGAAATTGTCATCAAGCTGTTGCTGGGGGATTGGGCCGCTGTGCTGGGGGGTGAGGAAAATCTTGATCTGAAGAAATCGGGTTCCGTCTACCTGCTGGAGACGAGGAGGGAATCTGGAGGAGTGGTCTCGGGTTTTGCCGAATTGGAGCCACGCGATTTGCATCCGGTGAAAATGGGAATTCGCACGCAGCGGGGAACGATTGCAGTTCGCTATGGCGGCTTTATCGAAGCCGGGGAAGTTTGGCGACCAGCGCAGGTGGAGATTCTGGGGCCTGGCGGGAAGAATCGGCTCCATATTTCCTATCCCGCAGATGAGGGCGCGGTGAAGGCGGCTCTTCCGGACGAATTGTTCCGCCTGGAGCCGCCCCGGGGCGCCAGAACGCTGTGGCTGGGAGGATAACCCGTTTCATGAGTGGTCAAGACGTTTCCGGGCCCGTGGTTTTGAAGACGCCTGCGAAGCTCAACCTCTGCCTGAGGGTTCTGGGTCTGCGCGCCGACGGCTATCACGAACTCATCACGTGGATGCAGCAGATATCGCTGCACGATGAGGTTCGAATCGAGCCGGGCGGCGGGAGGATTCTCGTTTATGCGGATCGGGATGATGTTCCCGGCGGCAGAGAGAACATCGTGCATCGCGCGGCGAGGGCCTTGAGAAAAGCATCGGGACGCAAAGGACTCGGCGCGCGCATCTATCTGACAAAGAACATCCCCGCGGGTGGGGGT
>CAYTSP010000190.1:0-6691 GCA_964440505.1 uncultured Nitrospinaceae bacterium | reverse complement strand
CGACCGGGGAGGTCGCTCCCGACCGAAGAGGGAGGGAGCGTTCGCTGCCCCGAAAGGGACTTATTCAACAGCTTCTTGAAATGCGGCCTGTCGGCCTGACGTCAGTCGGCGGTACTCTCCAGCAGCCGGCGCAAGGCGAGCATCGCCGTCTCGCTCTGCTTCATCGTCAGTTCGCTCTGTTTGAGCAGCGCGTCCGTCCGCCTCATGGATTCTTCGTGCTGCTTGGCCATGGCGTCCGCCAAGATGTCCGTTCTTCTCATGGACTCTTCATGCTGTCTGGCGAAGGCGTCGGCCATGAGGTCAATCTGCCGCATCATGGCGTCTATCTGTTTATCCGTCTGGAGGGCGCGCCTCTCGGAGGCGTCGCTCATCCGCTTGATGCCGTAAAAAAACAGGCTCGATTGCACCATGCCCACGAACAGGGCCACGCCAGCCTGAACCCATCCCACGAGCAAAGTCGCCTGCTGAAATTCCGTCATCGCCATTTCTCCCACGCCTGAGAATAAACCAACATGCGAGACGCCATCAACGCGTCTCATCCCGGGTGGGTCCTCATTTTTTCAGATGGGTCGACAAGAAGCATAACATAAACAAATAAAAAACGAAAATAAAAATCAAAAAAATTTCCGTTTTATGAGCCAGGCAATCCGTGCACCCTAGAAATCGCCCTTCTCCTGCAGGTAGGGCACGAGGCCGCCCGCCTCGATCATCGCCCAAAGGCCGTCGGGGAACGGCGCGAAGGTGATGGTCTCATCACCGGCGCGGGCCTCCCCTTTCACAGGGTCGACCTCTATCTCATCGCCCGCTTCGATGGCGTCGGTGTCACAGGCGATGACGGGAAGGCCCGAGTTGATGGCGTTTCGGTAGAACATGTGGCCGAAACTCCTGGCGAGCACGCAGCTCACGCCGAGCTCCCTGAGCACGACGGCGGCATCCTGGCGGCTGCTGACGAGGCCGAAGTTCTCTCCGGCAACCACCACGTCGCCTTGCCGCACTTTTCCCGAAAAATCAGGGTCGAGTTCCTTGAAGGCGTCACGCTTGAGTTCCTCGAGCGATGTGCCCGGCGGGCGGTATTTCACGGACAGATGCACGTCGGTGCTGATGTCATCCCCAAAGCGGTGGACGCGTCCCCTCATCGCCACGATTTCATTCTCCTTCGTCATACGCTTACAAAAATTCCCTGGGATCCGTGATGCGGCCCGTCACCGCACTCGCCGCCACCGTGGCCGGGGAACCCAGGTAGATCTCGGCCTCCTTGCTGCCGAGCCTTCCCGGGAAATTGCGGTTGGCGGAGGATATGGCGCGCTCCCCGTCGGCCAGACAGCCGTTCCCCGTCATCGAGGCGCAAGGCCCGCACGCGGCGGTGAGCACGGCGGCGCCCGCTTCGGCCAAAGTCCCGATGGCGCCGCTTGAGGCTGCGGCCTCGTAAATCCTCTTGCTCGTGGGCGCGACGTAGAAACGAACGCCCGGCGCGATTTTCCTGCCGCGCACGATCCTTGCCGCGATTTCGATGTCTTCGAGCCTTCCGTTCGTGCACGTGCCCACGAAGGCCTGCTGGACGGGAAGACCCGCGTAGTCCTCTATGGGGTGCGCGTTCCCCGTGGCGGGCGGAGCAGCCACGACGGGCGTAAGCTCAGAAACGTCAAGAAGGATTCTCCGGGCGTAGACGGCGTCCTCATCCGGCGCGATGGGCGCATTGAACCGCGTGCCGTGCGCCCGAGCCCAGGCAAGCGCCTTTTCGTCCACCTCCATGATTCCCGTCTTCGCCCCCATGTCGACCGACATGTTCGCGATGGTGAAGCGCGCGTCCATCGATAAACCGGCCAGCGCCTCGCCGCCATATTCCACAGCCATGTAGTTCGCGCCGTTCTCGCCCATCTCGCGCGCGAGGACGAGTTCCATATCCTTCGAGAACACCCCGTGCGCGAGCGCGCCGGTAAACTCCACGCGGATGCTCTCGGGCGTCTTGAACCACAGCTTCCCGGTGGCGTAGGCGGAAGCTATCTCCACGCTCTCCACGGCCACGCCCATTGCGCCCAGCGCCCCGTAGGTGCACACGTGGCTGTCGCCGCCCACGGCGAGCGCGCCCGGCCCCACGCGGCCTTCTTCGGTCACCACGGTGTGGCATACGCCGGAGCCTGGTTCAAAGACCTCGACGCCGAACTCCTCGCCGAAAATTCTCAGTTTCCTGTGATGATTCGCCCAGAGCACGTCCTGGGCGGGCACGAAATGATCGATGATGAAATCCGTTTTCTTCGGGTCCATCCGGAACTCGAAACCCGCATCGCGGAAGATGTCGACCGCCTTCGGCCCCTTGGCGTCGCCCGCCATAACGTAGTCGAGTTCGGCGACCACCAGGTCGCCCGCCCTGGCCTCGCTATCTGAATGCGCGGAGAGAATTTTTTCCGCCATCGTCTGACCCACGAATTTCTCCTTCATCAATACCTGACCGGAGCACTTGTATACACCAAAAACCGAGGGGGCGGAATTGTAACAGGGCATGATTCTCGCGGTGGATTCAGGGGAATGAAGCGACACGGAGCCGAACGCGCCGCCGCTTTGACTTATCCTCCGTCCCGGGCGAAACTGGCAGGACTGGCTGCTCCACGAGGACAGACAGGAGAGAACCGAATGACGGAATACGAAGCCGCAAGCCTCGTCTTGCAACAAGCCGCCATATGGGTCGCCGCGCTCGTCGGAGCCGCGCAATGCAGCCTCATCGGAGTCGGACTCTACATCATGCGCCGGGCCGCGATACAGCGCGACGCCATGCACCGGGAAAACATGGCGCAACACCGGGAAACCATGGCGGCGCTGCAGTCTCAGCGCGAGGCGCAAAGCGAACAGCACCGGGAAACCATGAAGGCGCTGGAAGGGCAAAACAACGCGCTCAGGGAACTCATCCGCCGCACGTCCGCGCCATCCGCCCCACTGGACGGTTGAACGCGACGGGCTTCACCACCTCCAGTTCCTCTTCATATCCGCTCCGGAGAGCAAGACGCTACCGGGCGGCTCTCGCCGCCGCCCCCTCGAAGTGGCGGATAGCGGCCTCGAACCGGCCCCTGCAACCGGGATGGCAGAACCCGACGACCTTTCCGTCGGACCCGGCAAGCGAGTCCGCCTGCACCGGCTCCCCGGAGGGGGGCGCGTCTCGTTGATGCAATCGGCGATGTCGAGGTCGCTCATGTCCGTCCTTCCCGGTTCCGGGGCTAGGCCCTTTTCCTTCTGGCGCGGCGTTTCCGGGGTTTCGGCGCCGGGCGTTCGGTCAGGAACCAGTCGAGAATCTGCTCGCCGTCCCAGCACACCACCCCCGGTTTCGAGAGGATATGCTCGAAGGTCTCGCGCACGTATTTGATCCGGTGCGGCGAACCCGAGAGGTAGGGATGCATGGCGATCGACATCACCTTGGTGGATTCGTGGCTTTCGGCGTAAACGGTCTCGAAGTAGTCAATCGCGCGGTCGCGGAAGACACGGGATTCATGGTACTGGATCGCCATGCTCACGATGTCGTGGAGTTCGTAGTTGTAGGGCAGCGCCACGACCGACTTGCCGGCCGTCGTCTTCACGTGCACCGGCTGGTCGTCGAGCACCCAGTCGCCGATGTATTCGACCCCGGCCTCTGCGAGCAAATCCAGCGTCTGGTAGGTCTGCGTCAGCCCCGGGCCGAACCAGCCGCGCGGCCTCTTGCCGCAGAAATCCGTGATGATGCGCATGCACCGCTCAATCGTCTCGCGTTCGTCTTCGAGCTTGTGCATCGGTATCTGCTCGTAGGAGTGGGCGTTGAACTCCCAGCCCGCTTCCAGGCAGGCTTCCGAGACGCGCGGATACTCCAGGCAGGTGCGGGCGTTCAGCGTCACCGTCGGGCGCACGCCGAGATCGTCGAGCATGCGCTTGATGCGCCACACCCCGACCCGCATCCCGTATTCGTGCCAGCTCCAGTTCGGGTGATCGGGGAGCATCGGCACCCCCTGGGGCGGGGGAATCACCATGCGCGCCATCGGCCGGACGATGTCCCACACTTCCAGCGCCAGGACCGGCCAGAGCACCAGGCGCGCGCCTTCGGGAAGTTTGAGCGGCTTGCGATCGATGATGGCCGAATAGGGCAGGCGGTCTCCGGGCCTCATGCCTTCTTTCATGTCTTGTCTCCGAATAGGTTGCGCCCGACCGGATGGAGCGGCGCGCGGTTTTTGTTTGCCGTGACTATACCATAGCAAGAAGGCGCGGCAGAGAGCCCTGCCGGTCAGTCGGCGGGGCGGTGGCGCGCCAGGGCGCGGGAGAGGATGTCGCGCGCCGGAGCCGATCCGTCGAGCGGGCGCAGCTTGCGGCTCTTGATCTTCCAGCCCCCGGACGCCCGCGTCAGTTCCCAGCGGTTGGCGAGGACGCGGTGGATGCGGTAGCCGGTCGAGACGCCGTGGTTGGGCAGTTCGCGCTCGGCGCCCTGGTGGTCCGGGTGGATGAGCTGCAGGTAGGAGGTGACCCAGGCCGAATCTCCGTCGAGTTCGATGTGCGGCAGCCCGGCGAAGTGGGCGAGGCCGCCCTGGATCGCCTCTTGATGCTCGGGCCTTCGGGTGATGGCGGCGATGGCCTCGCCCCCGAGCGTGTAGTCGAGACTCTCCCCGCGGTCGAAGACGCCGTCTTCGGTGAAGATGGCGCGGGTGTAATAATCCGCGCCGGTGTCCGCGCTCGGCGGGTGCGAAGCGATGAGGTTGTAGATTTCGAGCCTGTCCTCGATATCGCGCAGCCGCGCTTCGAGCGACTCAGGCCCCGGCGTTCTTTCGGTTTCCGTCATATCGTTTCCTCCCTCCAGACAATAGAATGAGAATACCGCGCATTCCGGGGCGCGGTCGCTCTCTCCGTATTGCGATGAAGAACTTTGCCGGGATAGTTCGTTTCACACGTGCAGGACGACGAGGTCATCCTCCACCGTTACGCGAAACGTTTCCACGGAAGGGTCTTCTTCTGCGTTCTCCGGGCGCTCGATCGTCACCTTGTACGCTCTTACGCGGGTGCGGTGCGGGTTGAAGACGGATCGCCCCGTGAGGATGTCGAACTCCCAGCAATGCCAGGGACAGACGATAATCTCGCCGTCTTTCACGTAGTGAATCTGATGAGGCTTTTTTGCGTCCATGGTCCCGCGCACGGGCCCGATGCAGAGCGGGGCTCCCTGGTGGGGACAAATGTTTCTCAAGGCGAAATAGTCGCCCTTGATGTTGAATACCCCGATGGAGCGATTTTCGAATTCGACGATTTTCCTTTCGCCGGGAGGCAAGTCCGACACCTTGCATACGATATGCTTTCCCATCAGGCTTCCCCGTTTTCTCCCATCACGATTTTCTTGAGCTTCGGGTACGTCCCAAGCGCGTTTCCGTAAAAGATGCTCTTGCGCAGCTGCGGGTCGATGCCGGGGAAGACGTACCGCGGATCGTCGAAGTCCCAATGCGGGTAGTCGGAGGAGAACTGAAGCGTGTCTTCCGCATAGATCATTTTCAGCATTTGCTCGTTGAATTCGGGCCTGGGCGGTTCCTCGACAGGCTGGCTCGTGAACCGGACGTGCTCCCGGATGACTTCGCTGGGCGGCTTCTTGACCCAGGGGACCTCCAGCCGCAGGGACCTCCATTCCTTGTCCAGGCGCCACATGAGGCCCGCGACCCACGCGTAACCCATTTCCTGGACGATGAATTTCAGGTTCGGGAAGCGCTCGAACACCCCCTCGCACACCATGCTCGTCACGTGCATCCACCCCACCTGGGGCAGGCCGCTGTGCAACTCGATGAAATAGGACGGCATCCCCACGGCCAGCATCGGCGGATTGACGCCGGCGGTCTCGGAGCCGCCGTGGATGGCGACGGGCAGATCGTGGCGGGAAGCCGCTTCGTATATCGGCCACATGTATCGCTTGCCCAGCGGAATATCCATCGGACAAACCTGGACCGAGACGATATCGGGATGATCGGCCAGCCGGTCGATTTCCTCCGCCGCGAGGTTCGGGTCGCGCGGACTCACCCAGATGCACGCCTTGAGGCGGTGATCGGTGGAGGCCCACTCGGCGAGAACGAAATCGTTGTAGGCGGAGGCGTAAGCGGCGCTCAGGTCCGCATCCGGAATTCCCGAGACGCCGGTGGCGTCCTGCCCGACGATAATGGCGTAGTTGATGTCGTGCTCGTCAATAAGCTGAGTCGTGAGAAATTTGATGTCGGAGCCGATGGGACCGCCTTCGGGCGGTCTGGCGTCCACTCGCCCGGACCCCCCCGGATGAGGATGGAAGAAAGCGCGCCTGGGAACCGAAAACGTATTTCGGGGATTCGCCTCGTCTTTCACCAGCGCGCCCTTCATCCCGATCCGCGCCTGCCATTTTTCCGGGAGATAAGGCATCAGAGACTGAACCCCCTTCGGCATCCGGGGATGAATATCGCAATCGATGATGTTCATCTTTTTTCCGGTTGAGGCGTCAATGACGTCTGTCGTTTCCGCTTGATCGACTGGATTCACGGGTAGGCCTCCCACTCAGGTGTGAGATTCTCGTTTTTCGAAGTGCCCCTAATATGGTGTCTGATGCGAAGTGAAGTCAAACAAGATGTTCTGCATACACCGCGACAAAGAATTGCAGAGACATGCAAACTCCCCTTGCCAGGCCTTTGCGGGAAGGCCGCTTCCGCCCGAACCCCCTCGTCGGAATCAACCCCCCCTACCC
>CAYTSP010000189.1:0-3520 GCA_964440505.1 uncultured Nitrospinaceae bacterium | reverse complement strand
AAGTCTTAGGTCCTCGCGGGCTTGAAGATGTGGTTGAGATACAGGTTGTTGACCTCGTCAATCAGTTCGTTCGTGTAGAGCGATTTCACCTGCGCGTCGGAGAGCTTCTTGTCGAGGCCCACGAACTTCACGTACTCGGCCCACTCGCCGTCGTGGTGCGCGCCGAACTTGTCGATCTTCTCGTCATCGATGCGCAGATTGGGCGCGCTCGCCCGGAGCACCTTGATCATCAAGGCGGTGGCCGCCTTGTCGCTCATGCCCTTGGGCTTCGACTCGGGGTAGAGCACCCAGTGAATCTGGAGCGCGGCTTCGGGGTTCGTGTAGAAGAAGAGGCTCCCCTTGGCGAGGCCGCGCAGAAAGCCCACCACGGTGTCCCTGTTCTTGGCGAGGAAGTCCTTGTTGATCCACACCACGTTGCCGAAAAGATTCTGCGTCCATTCCTTCTGGTAGGGGATCATGTCGAACTTGAATCCGCGCGCCTTCGCCAGGGTGTACTGAACGCCCACGTTCGCCCAGGCGTCCACGCGGCCGAGCTTCATGGCGGTGGCCGCCTTGGAGGCCGGCCCGACGGGCAGGTACGTCACCTCCTGTTTGGCGGCGGGGATGCCGCAGGTCTCGAGCGCCTTGCGCACGAAGATGGGCCCTGAGTCGCGCTGGCTCATGACGCCGACCTTCTTGCCCTGCAAGTCGCAGACGGACTTGATCTTGCTGCCCGGCGGCACGGCCACGCCGACGGCGTAAATGGCGTCGCGGTTCAGGATGTAGACGCCCTTGACGGGGGGCATCTTCTTGCCACGCGCGGCGCGGAAGAGGATGGGAATGGGCCTGGGCAGGCCGACGTGCGTGCGGCCCGCGAGCACCCAGCCCATCGCCTGGGCGCCGCCCTGTGCGGCGACGAACTGGGCGTCCACGCCGTTTTCCTGGTAGTAGCCCAGGAAATTCCCGATCCACAGAAACGAAATGCCAGGATTGAACAGCGGATTCGCCATCGTAATCTTGATGTTCTTGAGTTTCCTGGCGGCGTCGGACGGCGCCGGCGCCGCAGCGATGAGCGCGAACAGGATTGCAGTGGTTATAGCGAGTCGAAACTTTTTCATGGGATATCTCCTCTAGAAAAATTTCTCGTCCTAGTCTTCCACTATCGCGACCGGGCGCACCCACGCGCCGCTCGCGTCCTTCACGTTGATCGGGAAACAGCAGATCTTGAAGCCGTGCGGCTTCGGGATCGCCCCGATGTTGGTGATCTGTTCGATCTGGAAATACTCTCTCTGCCTGCCCAGGATGTGGTGGCAGGGCATGAGCGATTCGCGCTTGCCCGCCTTGAACTCGGGGACCTGGAAGCTGAAGGGCCTGTCGAAGCCGAAGGCGTCGATGCCGATGACGCGCACCCCGCGGTCCAGGAGATACTCCGTCGCCGGGATGCTCATGCCCGGGTGGAGTTCGGGGTAGTCGGGGCTGTCGCGGTGCTCGTCCGTGCCCGTCCACAGGAGCACGATGTCGCCCGCCTTGACCTCGTAGCCGATTTTGGCGAGGCACTCTTTTATATCCTCTTCGCTAATCCAGTCCCCCGTCTTCTTGTGCCTTAAATCCAGCACCACGCCGTCGCCGTAGCACCACTCCAGCGGCACCTTGTCGATCTTCCGGGAGGGCTCGCCCGCCACGGTGGGGCCGTAGTGCCAGGGGGCGTCCATGTGGGTGGCCGAGTGGGTGGAGACGGTGACGAACTCCGCCGCCCCGCCCACGCCGTCGTGGAGCTCCTCTATCGGGATGTCCCAGGTCTTGGCTGAGCGCGCGCCGAACTCTTCATGATCGAGGTAGGTGACCTCGGGCGGGCGCGGCTCGTTCGAGCCGTTCATGATGGGGGTGCTGAGATCGATGAACCTGGTAGCGCACATGGTTAATCCTTTACTGGTTGAAAATCTATAGGCCCTGATCGCCTAGACGACCCAGAGTTTTCTCTCCTGCGGGTAGACGGGCTCATACCCGGTTTCGGTGACGACGACGGTTTTCTCTATCTGTGTTCCGCCCATGCCGAATATCTGGCAGGGGTTCTCGACGCATATCGTGGTGCCCGCCTCGAGCGGGAAATCGCTCGACTCCGGCAGGAAGGGGCTGCCCTGAGGTGCTGGTTCCGCGAGGACGTAGGGCACCTCGCGCTGCTCCAGCCCGATGGCGTGGCCGGCGAAGTTGCCGTTGTGCTCGGGCAGCCCCGCCGCGCGCGTGGCTTCGAGCATGGTGCGGTGAATCGTGGAGCCGAGCACGCCCGCCTTGACCTTGGACATCGCGGCCTCGAAGCCTTCTTCGGTCGCCTTCCAGAGGTCGAGCTGCGCCTTGGTCGGCTCGCCCAGCACGCCGCCCCAGCCGGTGTCCCCCTGGTAGTTGTCCAGGACGACGCCGGCGTCGAACTTCCACATCTCGCCTTTGGCGATCTTCTTGTCGGTGGGCGGGAAGATGCCCGTCGCCCGGCGGCCCGAGCAGAAATGGAACCACTGCCACTTGCCGCCCCTGCGCCCGACTTCCGCCGCGAAGACGGACGCCACCTCGCGCTCGGTCGCCCCTTCGGCCACCGCGTTCGAGGCGGCGATTCCCGCCTGCTCGTTCACCTCGGCGGCGGCGGCGAGCGCGGCGATCTCGTCGGGCGTCTTGACCATGCGGATCAGGCGGAAGAAATCCGCCGCGTCGACGATCTCGGCGTCCGGCAGGGCCGCCTCTATCTGCGCGCGCACGTTCGGCATCACGCGTTCCTGATCGAGCGCGAGCCGCGCCTTGGTCAGCCCGCGGTTTTTAAGCGCCAGCCCCAGGGCCTCGCCGGGGTTCTTGCCGCGTTTCGCGTCGTCGTTGTAGAGGCCGAGGTAGGTTTCCTCCTCGGGTGTCTGCGCTTCTGAACCCGGCGGCTGGATGAGCGCGCTCTTGCCGCCGAAGGTGTAGAGGTCCTTGATCCAGGACTGCTGGGCCGAGACGTAGGTGACCTCCTGGCCCGGCACGACGAGGGCGGGGGCAACGCCTTCGTCGCGCGCGAAGACGGCGAGCATGTGGACGGAGTAGGCATAGACCTTGTTCGACCAGCCCACGGTGCCCGCGAGATAGGTGACGTTCTCCGGCGTGGAGGCGATGATGGCGTCGAAGCCGAAGTCGGCCATCAGGCCGCGCGCGCGTTCTGCGTTCAGATACATGGTGCGTTCCTCAAAGCAGGGGGATCCGGATAGAGCCGAAATGCCCCTGCCGGCCTCGGCGCTCCTGAGCGATCCGCGTTATCTCGATTGCGGGGAGAGTATCAAATCGGCCCGAGGCTGAAAAGCGAAGGAAGGGGCCAAATGGCGGCAATTCGTTCCACATATCGGGACGAGAGGGGATTTTTGAGGTGAAAAAGATGAGTGGTGTAGCAGGGGCAGCCCTCCGTGGTTGTCCCTGTCCCGTGGTTGTTCTTTGTAGGGACAGGTCGCGACCTGTCCCCCGCACCCTCACCCTGAGTAGGCGCGCAAGCGCCGTATCGAGAGCCTGCCCTGAGCCTGCCGAAGGG
>CAYTSP010000188.1:0-8593 GCA_964440505.1 uncultured Nitrospinaceae bacterium | reverse complement strand
AGATAACGCACGGCGCGGTCGTCATCGCGGCCATCACGAGCTGCACGAACACCTCGAACCCCACCGTCATGCTGGGCGCGGGCCTCGTGGCGAAAAAGGCCGCCGAGCGGGGCCTCAAGGCCAAACCCTGGGTCAAGACTTCGCTAGCACCCGGCTCGATGGTGGTGACGGAGTATCTGAAGAGCGCGGGCCTCACGTCCTACCTCGAAGCGCTCGGTTTCCACAACGTGGGCTACGGCTGCACGACCTGCATCGGAAACTCGGGCCCTCTGCCCGCGCACATCTCACAAGCCGTGGCCGAGGGCGACCTGGTCGCCTGCTCGGTGCTCTCGGGCAACCGGAACTTCGAGGGCCGCGTGCACGCCGAGGTGCGCATGAACTTTCTGGCCTCGCCGCCGCTGGTGGTGGCCTACGCCATCGCCGGGCGCATGGACCTGGACATTGCGAGAGACCCCCTGGGCGAGGACAACCAAGGCAATCCCGTCTACTTGAGAGACATCTGGCCCACCCAGAGCGAGCTTCAGGACGTGGTGATGAACCACGTTAAGGCCGATATGTTCCAGAAAAGCTATGGCGACGTGTTCCGGGGCGATCTGCGCTGGCAGGGCATCCCCACGCCCGAGGGCGGTCTTTTCGATTGGGACGACATGTCCACCTATATCCGGAAGGCGCCCTATTTCGAAGGCATGAAGGCCGAACCCGAGCCGGTCGAGGACATCGCAGGCGCGCGCTGCCTCGCGCTTCTGGGCGATTCGGTGACGACGGACCACATCTCGCCGGCCGGCTCCATCAAGCGAGACAGCCCCGGCGGTCATTTCCTGGTGATGAACGACGTGCTGCCGACCGACTTCAACTCCTACGGCTCCCGTCGCGGGAACCACGAGGTGATGATGCGCGGCACCTTCTCGAACGTGCGCCTGCGCAACCGGGCGGCGCCGGGCACCGAGGGCGGCTTCACCACCTATTTCCCGACGAACGAGGTCATGCCCATCTACGACGCGGCGATGCAGTACCAGGAGGCGGGAATCCCCCTCGTCGTTCTGGGCGGCAAGGAGTACGGCACGGGCTCCTCGCGCGACTGGGCCGCCAAGGGGTCGAGCCTGCTCGGCATCCGCGCCGTCATCGCCGAGAGCTTCGAGCGCATCCACCGCTCGAACCTGGTGGGGATGGGCGTGCTGCCGCTCCAGTTCAAACCGGGCGACTCGGCGGAGAGCCTGGGCCTCACGGGGCGGGAGACCTTCGACATCGAGGGTGTGGACCAGGGCGAAGCCAAAGAGGTGCGCGTCACAGCCACGCCCGAGGACGGCGGCTCAGCAATCGTATTCGACGCCACCGTGCGCATCGACACCCCCAACGAGGTGGCCTACTACCAGCACGGCGGTATCCTGCAGTACGTGCTGCGGCAGCTTTTGAAGAGCGGCGGGAATTAGGTTAGGACAACCCGAAAAGGTTGTCCTCTTTCGTGTTTCTCTGTGTAGGGACAGGCACGGAGGCCTGTCCCTACAGTTGCG
Source organism: uncultured Nitrospinaceae bacterium (assembly GCA_964440505.1). Taxonomy (GTDB): domain Bacteria; phylum UBA8248; class UBA8248; order UBA8248; family UBA8248; genus Bin107. Next base: position 7,082 of record CAYTSP010000188.1, on the reverse strand, counting down.
TTTGATTTAACGGGTTATATTCATCGAGCGACCATTTCAGTGGATTGTTCTGAATATATTCGCGGACGCGATTCATGTCTTCGTCGTCGCGAATAACGTGGTCGTAGAATGATCGTTGCCAGATGTGTTTCTCGAATGGCGGTAAACGTCCAGATTTCACCTCCTTGATATATTCATTCGTGCTCATCGTCTTAAACCATTGAATGATTTCCTGTAGGGGCGGACCTGCGTGTCCGCCCTGTAAATTATTGTCTTTTCGCTGTTGTTCCGCATGTTGGCATCCGTCTGGTTTTCGATCTCTGGCTTCCGGGCGGACACGCAGGTCCGCCCCTACGATTACAACGATGCCGTGGAAATGATTCGGCATAACGACGTATTCATCCAATTCGACATGTGGAAATTTGTTCTTTGTCTCGTTCCACCAACGAGCGGCCATCTTCCCCGCGTCGTTCAAAACCATTCCGTCGTCGATGATTTCACCGAACAGACATTGTCTGCCCTGCGCGCAAATCGTGACGAAATAACATCCCTCCTGGGAATAATCATAACCCTCCAATCGATATGAATTTCGTCTCATTTGGTTCACGTTCATAATTCATGCACTAAGGGAATACATAGGTACGCTCTACGGTTTTACTGGTTTACCGAGCGCAATCCCTCCCTACGAAACGACCTCCTGAAACCTCGCCCAGAGGTATTCCGCGTCTTGATCGGTGAGCGGGTCGGGGGAGATGAAGATTCCCGATTCGCCGGATAGGCCGACCTGCACGCGCACTTTGCATTTCCACAGCGCGCGGGCGATCTCATCGCGCGATTTCCCGAGCGATTCCTCGTCGATTTCGATCACGACTTCGGGCAAATCCTGACCCAGGGCGTTGGGGCGTCTCACGCGGGGCGAGAGCCCCTTCATCCCGCTCATGCGCTCCATGAAGAACTCGCACCACCGCTCGTTGTGGGCGTACTGGGCGGCCTCGCCGCCGTCCAGATAATGCTCGAGCGCGCAGAGCAGGCCCACGACGTCGTCGCGCCCCGCCTTCATCGGCCGGCCGACCGAATATTTGGGGCTTCCCATCATGGCGCAGGCCCCGACGATCTCCTTTCTGCCCAGGATGACCCCTGTGTTCTGCGGCCCGCCGATGCTCTTCCCCCCGCTGAAGATGGCGGCGTCCGCGCCCAAAGTCTTCGTGTAGCGCCAGAGATTACTTGATGGGGGAAGCTGCGACGCGGCGTCCACGACCACGGGCACGTTTCTCTTGTGCGCGATCTCGATGATGGTTTCGAGCTTCAGGATGTTCTCGCCCGCGTAGCGGCCCGGGAAATAGAAGACGCCCGCCGTTTTCTCGCCGATGGCCTCTTCGAGCTCCCAGAGATGGGTCTGGCGGTGCGAGCCGATCTCCACGAGCCGCGCGCCCGCCTGGCGGATGTTGATGTCGTAGTGGTTTCTCTGGAAGCGGTGGATCACGATCTCGTTCCTGAGACCGTCGGTGAAGGGGAGCTTGTCCATGAGGGCCGGATTCCCGCCCGTGATGCAGGCGGCCGCACAGAGCACGAGGCCGGCGGCGGAACCGCTCGTGACGTAGGCCGCCTCGTTTTGCGTCATCCCGGCGATGCGCGCGCCCGCTTTCGCGTGCAACTCGTTCATGTCCACCTGGGCGGCGTTCGCCTCCCGCATGGCGGCCCACACCTCGGGCCTCATTTTCGAGCCGCCGAAGACGGTCTGGCGCGTTCGCGCGCTGATGACGCGGCGGAGGCCCAAGTCGTTCAGGAATTTAGGATCTTGCGGGGATTCGTTAATCGCCTTGCTCCTTAGCCTGTGGTGGAATAGCGCAGCGCCGCGCCCCCGAGGAGGGTCCACGATGCGTCTTCGGTTTTTCCGAATAAGGAGAGGGTGTGAAAACCCTCCTCATCGCGTGAGAACCTGCGCTCGAATTTGATGTGGAAGGCCTGCGCCGCCTCGTGCGGCGTGAGTTCCACACCAGTCGGTTCCGGCGGCGCGCCGTCCATCCCGACCCCCAGGAGCAGCGGCGATGCGGCACCGCTCCGCACGTTGCCTTCGACTTCCAGATGTACCGCCTCCTCTCCCCACACGAGAAAAGAGACGCTCATATCGGGCGATACTTCGCGCCATTCGCCCTCTGAAACCGCCGCATCCGCGCGCAGCCGCCTCCTCCACTCGACCCGCTTCCGGTTGTGCCGGCTCAGGATGAGCGTCCTGTGCTCGGGTCTGTCCGCCCAGTGGTAGTGCCTGGGCCTGCTCTCATAGGGCCGCCCCATGCCTACGAGAAGCGCCGCCGGGTCGCCGCGCATCACCTCCTCGCCGTCCAGGGTTTCATGGCCGGTCGTCGAGGCGACCAACTTCACGCGCTCGCGTCCTGCATCCCACGTCGCGTAGACGTACTGCACCGTATCGACGGGAGGCCGCGAGGCCACGTTGGGCGGGGGTTCCTGCAGAACACGCAGCCGTCCGCCGATGCGGATTTCCCCGTCGCCGTGGCGCACGAGTTCGAGCTGGTGAAAGCCCCGGTATTCGAGACGGCACGGCTGGATCATGGAGGCTCCTCCGCTGGATGCGCTTGAGCGTGTGTTCGATGCGGCCATCATATCACGATGTGCGCGCGGGATGGATCGTGTATCATGGCGCCGCTCCGCCGCCCGGCGGCGTTTTCTTCTTTCAAGACAGGAGTTTCGAGATGCGCATCATGACCACCCTTCCGATGGATGACTTGAAAAAAGCGGGTCCCGCAGCGCGGGCGATCGAGGCGGCGGGCTTCAACGGCGCCATGACCATGGAGAACGCGCACCACCCGTTTCTGCCCCTGGCGGTGGCGGCGTTGGAGACCGAGCGCGTGGAGCTTCTGACCGCCGTGGCCATCGCCTTTCCGAGGAGTCCCATGGTGTGCGCGAACGCTAGTTGGGATCTCCAGGTCGCCTCGAACGGACGTTTCGTCCTGGGCCTTGGTCCCCAGATCCGCGCGCACAACGTGCGGCGGTTCAGCGTGCCCTGGAGCGCGCCCGCAGCGCGGATGCGCGAATACGTGGAATCGCTCCGCGCGATATGGCGCGCCTGGAGGAGCGGCGAAAAGCTCGATTACCAGGGTGAGCACTACCAATTCAGCCTCATGACGCCCGCCTTCACGCCGTCCTCTGGGGGCCAGCCGATGGCGCCCGTCACCATCGCGGCGGTGGGGCCGGGGATGATGAAGGTCGCGGGAAGCCGCTGTGACGGCGTGCGTCTGCATCCTTTCTGCACGAGCAGGTATTTCGAGGAGTTCTGCCTCCCGAGGCTCGTGGAAGGCTTTGCGGAGAACGGGATTTCGCGCGAGCAGTTCGAGATCACCGGCGGCGGCTACGTCGTCACAGGAAAAGACGAGGAGGCCATCCGGCGCGGGATGGACGAGGTGAAGGTGCGCCTCGGCTTTTACGGCTCCACGCCCGATTACTGGCCCGTGCTCGAGATGCACGGCTACGGCGATCTGGGCAGGAAACTGAGGCAGATGACGCGCGAGGGCAAATGGGGCGAACTTGCGGGTGAGATTCCCGACGACCTGGTCCACTTTTTCGCCGCCGTGGGCGTGCACGGGGAAATAAAGAATGCGATAGAGGCGCGCTTCGGGAACGGCGTCGACACCCTCTACGCGGGCATGCTCCCAACGGCGGACAGGGACCTGCCGCCCGATCTGATTCAGGACATCCAGGCGATACCGGTGGCGTTTGAGGGGTTTGCGGAGAGGTAGTAAATTCGCGGACGCATTCTCGTGCGAACAGACCCCCCGTGCCTGTCCGCCACGCGGCGGAGCAATATTTCCACATCGGCGGGGTGGAATTGTAGGTCGCGATCTGTCCCTCGTGAGAGCAAGGCATGGAAGGCGAAGTGCTGCCACTATGCCGTCATTCCGGCGAATGCCGGAATCCAGGGTTTTTTGAGATGAAGCAACCATGCGTATACATTCTCGCCAGCAAGCGTAACGGCACACTCTATATCGGCGTCACTTCAGACCTCATCCGGCGAGTCTGGCAACACAAGAATGATATGGCAGAAGGCTTCACGAAGCGTTACGGCGTCCACAGGCTGGTCTGGTACGAAAGTCATGAAACGATGGAGAGCGCGATAACCCAGGAAAAAAGACTCAAAAACTGGCCGAGGGCGCGGAAAATCTTTTGATTGAAGAGGGCAATCCGAGATGGCTCGATTTGTATGAAGAACTCGTCGGCTCTGGATGCCGGCATTCGCCGGAATGACGGTGGGTTTGCTTATCGGAAGCGAGAAGAATTCCGGATGTGGCCGAATGCAAAAGCTCTTGAACCAGACGGAGCGTTGCAAAATTGTCGTCATTCCGGCGAATGCCGGAATCCAGGACCGATCAATTTCTCTCTGATTCGGATATCTCGAACGGATAGAGATTAGTAGGGGCCGTTCGCAAACAGCCCCTACAGACGAAAACCCTCGCTCGCCGTTCCCCCTGTCTGGCATACCTATGGCTGCCCTGCTAGAATCGCCGCAGGTTTTACTCCTATTCTAAAGAAACGGAGGAACCGCCCATGAAGGCCATGATCCTGAAAGAGTTCGGCGCGCCTCTCGTCTACGAGGAAGCGCCCGAGCCCCAGATCGGCCCCCGCCAGGTGCTCGTCGAATCGAAGGCGAACGGCCTGTGCGCGACCGACCTCAAAATCGTGGACGGAAACGTCAAATCGGCCCCCACGCCCTTGATGCTCGGCCATGAGAACTCGGGCGTCGTGCTCGAAGTGGGCGCAGAAGTCGAATCCGTCTCACCCGGCGACCGCGTGGTCGTCGTGAGCAAGCAGACATGCGGGCGCTGCCGCATGTGCCGCCTGGGCCACGAGGAGATGTGCCTGAACTCGCCGGGACGCCTGGGGATCGAGATAGACGGCGGCTTCGGCCAGTTGGTCGCGGCCTCTGAGCGGAATCTCGTCAAAATCGGAGAAAACGTCTCGCTGGCGGCGGCTTCCCTCATCGGCGGGACGCTCGGCTCCCCGCTCCACGCCATCCGCATGGCGCGGCCCGAACTCGGCGAGTGCGCCGTCATCTTCGGCGTCGGGGGCCTCGGGCTGCACGCCCTTCAACTCCTCCGCCATCTGGGCGCGAACGTCATCGCCGTGGACGTGAAGGAGGAGAAGCTCGCCAAGGCGCGCGAACTCGGCGCGTTCGAGACAGTGAACGCGATGGAGACCGACCCCGTGAAGGCCGTGATGGACATCACGAACGGCCTAGGCGCCGACATCGCGCTCGAAATCGTCGGCGGAGCCGCCGTGCCGCCCGTGCTCCAGCAGTGCCTCGATCTGCTCCGGCCCGGCGGTCGCCTCATCGTCCTGGGCTACGTCTTCGGCCAGAAAATGGAGATCGAACCCGCGCAGCTCATCATGAAATGGATACAGATCATCGCGTCGCACAACCACACCGTGCGCGACGTGGCCGACGCCGCGAGCCTGGTGAACGACGGCCGCGTGCGCGCCGTCATCACCGAGGAAGCCCCGATGCCGGACGCCAACGACGCGCTGGCCGCCCTGCGCGCGGGCGACCCGGTGGGACGCATCGTGCTCACGTGGTAAGGCGACCGGCCCGATGAAATCATACGACCTGTATCAACCAACCAACGCATCCGCAGGAGGCAGCATGGCGTATCGAATCGAAACCGACAGCATGGGCGAGATCGAGGTGCCCGAGGAGAAATACTACGGCGCGCAGACGGCGCGCTCGCTCGTTCACTTCAAGATCGGCGGCGACCGCTTCCCGCGCGAGATCATCCGCGCACTGGGGATTCTCAAGAAAGCCGCCGCGATGACGAACGAGGAACTGGGTATCCTGGAACCGGAGAAGGCCGCGCTCATCACCCGGGCGGCGGATGAGGTGATCGCGGGCGATCTGGACGCGCATTTCCCGCTCGTCGTCTGGCAGACGGGCAGCGGCACGCAGACGAACATGAACGCGAACGAGGTCATCGCCAACCGCGCCATCGAAATCGCGGGCGGCGTGATGGGCTCCAAGGACCCGATCCACCCCAACGACGACGTGAACAAGGCGCAGTCCTCGAACGACACCTTCCCGACGGCGATGCACGTCGCGGCGGGCGAGCAGATGACGAAGCGACTCATCCCCGCCGTGGAGACGCTGCGGGAAACCCTCGCGCAGAAGGCCGAAGCCTTCGATTCGATCATCAAGATCGGCCGCACCCATCTCATGGACGCCGTTCCCTTAACCTTGGGCCAGGAATTCTCGGGCTACGCGCAGCAGCTCGAAAACGGCCTCGCGCGCGTCAGGATGTCGCTGGACGGCATCTATGAACTCGCCCTGGGCGGCACGGCGGTGGGCACGGGCCTCAACACGCACCCCGACTTCGCGGAGAAGGCCGCCGCCCGGATCGCCGATATGACGGGTCTTCCCTTCTGCTCGGCGCCCAACAAGTTCGAGGCTTTGGCCGCGCACGATGCGGTCGTCTTCGCGAGCGGGGCGGTGAAGACGCTCGCGGCATCGCTGATGAAGATAGCGAACGACATCCGCATGCTGGCGTCCGGCCCCCGGTGCGGCGTGGGCGAGCTCCTCATACCCGAGAACGAGCCCGGGAGCTCCATCATGCCCGGCAAGGTGAACCCCACCCAGAGCGAGGCGATGACGATGGTGTGCGCCCAGGTGATGGGCAACGACGTGGCGGTGAACGTGGGCGGCGCGACGGGGCATTTCGAGCTCAATGTCTTCAAGCCCGTGATGATCTTCAACCTCCTGAACTCCGTGCGCCTACTGGCCGATGCGTGCGATTCGTTCAACGAGCACTGCGCGGTGGGTATCGAACCGAACCGGCCCGCGATAGATGCTTATCTGCAGAACTCCCTCATGCTCGTGACGGCGCTGAACCCCGTCATCGGGTACGACAACGCGGCCAAAGTGGCGAAAAAGGCGTTCGCCGAGGGCGGCACCCTCCGCGACGCGGCCATTGCGCTGGACCTCTTAACGGGCGAGGAGTTCGACGCCGCCGTCAAACCCGAGAACATGATCGGCCCGAGGGGGTAGGGGAATGACTTTTCGGGTGGTGGTTTTGTAGGGACAGGTCGCGACCTGTCCCTACAAA
>CAYTSP010000187.1:0-8309 GCA_964440505.1 uncultured Nitrospinaceae bacterium | reverse complement strand
GGAAAAGGTGGACCTTCTGCTGGGACCGTTCGGAAGCGGGGCGACGAAGTCCGTCGCCGCGATCACGGAGCGCTATCAGGTTCCCCTCATCGCGCCCGTGGCGAGTTCCGAGCCGATTTTCGACCAGGGCTACAAATACCTCTTCGGCCTTCTGGCGCCGAATGCGTATTTGCCGAACAACTTCCTTACGCTCTTGAAAGAGCAAAAGCCACAGCCTAAGACCATCGCGTTCGTGACGCGCAACGACTTCTTCCCGCGCGCCGTCACGAGGATGATCAGGGCAGCGGCGAAAAAGCAAGGCTTCACGGACGTCTACTACGCCGAATTTCCGAAAGATTCGAAGGACATGTCCACCTGGCTCACGATCGTGAAGGGCAAGAATCCCGACGTGCTCATGGTGGCCGGTTATCTTCCCGACACCCTTCTCGCCACCAAGCAGGCGAACGAGTTGGGAGTGAAGCCCAAAATCCTGTTCACCATGGTGGGTCCGGTTTACGCGCAGTTCACAGAATCGCTCGGCGCCACGGCCAACAACATCCTGACCGCCGCCTGGTGGGGCGAAGCGCTCGATTACAAGGGCGCCTTCATCGGCTCGGCGCGGGATTTCGGGAAAATCTGGCGCGCCAAGTTCAAGCAGGAGCCGGACTACGTCGCTGCGGCGTCGACAGCTGCGGGCATCGTCGCCCAGAAGGCCATCGAGGCGGCGGGCACGCTGGACAAGAAGAAGGTTCGCGACGCCATTGCGAACACAAACTTGAAAACTTTCTTCGGCCCCGTGAAGTTCGACAAGCTCAACATGAACGCGGCCAGCGCCATCGTGTTGTTCCAGGTGCAGGACGGAAAACGCAAGACCGTGGGACCGAAGAGCGTGGCGAACTCGAAGTTCAGATATCCGAGATAGTTTTAGGCCGGGTTCGGGAGCGCCGCCCGGGTTAAGGCGGCGTTCCTGAGCCAGGCTTTGTGGGGGTTTCATGCCGACGATCCGCCAGTTGGCCGATGATGAGGTGCCCGAGGCGGCGCGCGGTCTGGTAGAGCGCGTCAAGACGCGCGAGAAGCGCGTATTCGGCATTGACACGCTCTCGAACATCTGGCGCTCCATGACGCATCACCCCGAGTACATGAAGGCGAGTTGGGAGCGTTCGCGCGCCACGATGCAGCGCGGGGACGTGCCGCCTTTGGTCAAGGAGATGGTCGCCTCGGCGGTTTCCATCGTCAACGCGTGTGAATACTGAATCGACTCCCACATCGCCGCGGTCATGCGGATGGGGATCGATGAGGTGGGTATCACGGAATTGATCGGCTTGACGGATCATGTCTCGGGTATGAACAAGGTCGCTTTTGGTCTTTTGCTGGAGGATATGGATTCGGCACCCCTTCTGCCTGATGCGGAAGAAGAGGAGATAGACCCGGTTGTCCGGGAACTGATGGGCGAAGTGGCTGAGGTGGAATCGGCGCGTTTGGGTGTAGGCGGCGTTCCCAGTTATTGGCGCTGTCTGGCCCGAAACCGGCATTACTTCGAATCGACGTGGAACAAGCATAAGCTCTTGCTCGATGGAGGGGTTCTTGAAAAAGGGGCCAAAGCGGCGGTTGGTTTCGGCGTAAGCGCCACGAACGGCTCCAGGTATTTTATACGGTATTTTCATGCATATCTGGTGAATCTGGGCTGGGACCCGGGGCGAATCCTCGAAATTCTTGGAGTGGTGGATCACTACAACAGTTTCAATGCCCTGGCGACGGGGATGCAGATTGAATCGGACATCAGGCCATGATTCGTGAAACACTGAGGGAGAGCGCCGAGGCGGCGTGGCTTCTGACGAAGCGGAATATTTAGAGTAGGACAGAACATGGAATTTTTACGCGCTGGATCGGTGGATGAGGCATTGGCGGCTGCGCGCGATGGCGCCGCATTCGTCGCGGGCGGCACGAACCTCGTGCCGGACGTGCTTTTCGGACGCAAGAAAATTGCGCGCGCGGTGGACATCAGCCGCCTGGATGAGCTCCGCTTCATTGAGGAAGCGGACGGAAAAGTCAGGATCGGTGCGCTGGCGACGGTCACGGACTTGCTGGAATCTGAGCTGATACGGGCCGCCGCCTCGCCTTTGTATGAGAGCGCGCTTGAGTTCGCGGGTCCTTTGGTGAGAAACCGGGCGAGCGTGGCGGGCAACCTCATGGACGCCTCGCCCGCCGCCGATTTGGCTCCACCGCTGCTGGCGCAAGACGCCGTCGTCGAATTGGCCTCGGCGGAGGGTGAACGCGCCTTACCGCTTTCGGAATTCTTCTTGGATTACAGAAAAACGGCCGCGCGGCCGGAAGAACTCGTGACGGCCATCGTCATTGAGCCATTGCGGGCGGAGGATCGTTGCGCTTATTACAAACTCCAGCTCAGGCGCGCGATGGCCATTGCCGTCGTGGGTATGGCGGTCGCTCTACGGATGGAAGAAGACGTTTGTACGGAGGCCGCCATCGCTCTCGGGGCGGTGGCCGCGATTCCGTACCGTGCGCAGGCGGCTGAGGCGCATCTTCGGGGCAAGGAAGTCGGGGAAGCTGAAATCGAGGCAGCCGCCGCAGCAGCGGAAGAAAGCGCGCAACCCATCGACGACGTGCGGGCGAGTGCGGCGTACCGGAAGAAAATGTGCGGTGTGCTGGTCCGCCGCTTGCTGAAAAAAGCGCTGGGAATGCCGCATATCGTGGCTGTGTGAGGAACAATTGGGATCATGGGTGAGCAGACAATGAGTGCTTATGAAATCAAATTGCGCGTGAACGGAAAGGACGAAACCCTCGAAGTGCGGGGGGATGAGACGCTTCTGCGCGCGCTGAGACGCATCGGCTATGTCGAGGTGAAACTCAGCTGCGAGGGCGGCGATTGCGGCGCGTGCGCCATTTTGCTAGACGGCGTGGCCGTGAACGCCTGCCTCATGTTCGCCGCGCAGGCGGATGGCTCCGAGATCACCACCGTGCGCGGCATCGGAACGGAAGACGATCTCCACCCGGTGCAGGAGCAGCTCATCGAAAAAGGAGGCGTGCAGTGCGGTTTCTGTACGCCGGGAATCGTCGTATCGGCGAAGGCGTTGCTGGATGAGAACGTTGCGCCCACGCGCGAGGAGATACAGCGCGGCCTCGCCGGAAATCTTTGCCGCTGCACAGGATACAAAAAGATTTTCGAGTCGGTATCGGCCGCAGCCCGGCAGATGAACGAAGGAGGCGACTCATGAGCACGCGCGTCGTCGGCCGGCCTCATCCCATCATCGACGCCGTGGAGAAAGTCTCCGGCGCCACGATATTCATCAACGATCTCGAGCTTCCGGGCGCGCTCACAGGCATGGCGCTCAGGAGCCCCCATCCCCACGCCAGGATATTGAACCTCGACACCTCGGATGCGGAGCGCTTGCCGGGCGTCGCCGTCGTTCTATCGAAAAACAACACGCCCGATGCGCCCTTCGGCATCAACCACAAGGACGAAGCCGCGTTCTGCCGCGAGAAGGCGCGCTATGTGGGGGATGAAGTCGCCGCCGTGGCCGCCGTGGACGAGGAGACGGCCCGCGAGGCGCTTTCGCTCATCCGCGTGGATTATGAGGTTTTGCCCACGGTCGGGGACCCTTTTGCGGCGCAGGAGCCGGATGCGCCTCTCGTCCACGATTCCGTCGCCGGCAACATCGCGAATGCGTTTCACATCAAGCGCGGCGAGGTAGACGAGGCGTTTGATAAGGCGGATGCGGCGTTCGCGGACGAGTTTCACACCCATCTCGCGCACCAGGCCTATATCGAGCCCACGGGCTGCGCTGCGCAGTGGCATTCAGACGGGAAAATCTCAGTCTGGGGTTGTCTGCAGTCGGTGTTCCTGATTCGCACCTTCATGCTGGGGCCCGCCATGGGCATGTCCCCTGATGATTTTCGCGTAACGCAGACCAAGCCGGGCGGCGCCTTCGGCGGCAAGCTGGACGTGAAGGCGGCTCTGATGGCGGCGATGCTGAGCCGGGCGGCGGAAAAGCCGGTCAGGTTCATGATGAGCTTAGAAGAAGATTTGATTGCCATGCGCCCGAGGATGCCGGTGCACATATCCCTGGAGTCCGCCTGGAAGCGCGACGGGACGCTTGCGGGCAAGCGTGTCAGAATCGTCGCGGAAAACGGCGCTTACAGTTCGCTGTCGCCCGCCATCATGAGTTCCATCGCGCTCAGGACGGATAATCTCTACAAGACGCCCGCCGCCGAGATTCAGGGAAAACTCGTCTATACGAACATCATCCCCTCGGGCCAGATGCGGGGATTCGGCAACGTGCAGGCGACGTACGCCTGGGAGAGCCATCTCGACAACGTGGCCGATGGCCTGGGCCTGGACCCGGCCGATCTTCGCCTCAAGAACTACACCGAAAAGGGCGACGTCTCGCTCCACGGCTGGAAAATCGCGAGTTGCGCCGTGGCCGACGCCACGAGGTACGTGGTGGAGGAGATGGACTGGAAGGCCAAGCGCGCCCGGGGAGGAAAGGGTCGCGGCGTGGGTCTCGCCAGCTGCATTCATGTTTCGGGCAATAAAGGGTTTTCCGTCGAACTGGGTCCCGATGACACCGATCCCTCGAGCGGCGTGGTCCGGGTGGATGAGGAGGGCAAGGTCGAGATCTGGTCGGGCGAGTCGGACCTGGGCCAGGGGGCCACGAGCGTGATGGCCTATATCGCCTCCGAGGTCATGGGGATTCCGGTGGAGCGGTTCAAAGTCCCTCCCACGGATACGGGCTACATGCCCTTCGGCATGGGGGCGTTCGCGAGCCGCATCACGCTGATCGGCGGCAACGCCGTCAAGCTCGCCGCCGAAGACGCGCGCAGAAACCTCTTGGACGCGGCGGCGGAATTCATGGAAATCCCCGCGGATGAACTCGAAATCGTGGAGGGAGAAGTCCGGGCGAAGGCGCTGCCCGGGCGGAAGATGGCGGTGGGCGAGGTCGTCAGGCGGGCCGGAAGCGTGATCGAGGGCAACGGGAAGTGGCTGGCCGGGGGAGACGTGCTCGACAAGGAAAAATTCGGAAACCCCTCGACCACGTATTCTTTCAGCACCCACGGCGCCGAGGTGGAAGTGGACATGGAGACGGGCGTCGTCACCGTTTTGCAGATTCGCTGCGGCCACGATCCGGGCCGGGTGATCAACAGGCTGGGCGCCGAGGGACAGGTCGAGGGCGGCGCGGTGCAGGGCATGAGCTTCGCGATGATGGAGGGCTTGGCGCCGCTGGAGGGGCATCTGCGCGGCAGGAATTTCCATGACTACCTCATCGCCACCTCGATGGACGCCCCGCCGATAGAGCATGATTTCTTCGAATCCATGGACCCTTACGGCCCCTACGGCGCCAAGGGGCTGGCCGAGGTGGCCATCAACCCGATCACGGCGGCGATTTGCAACGCCATCTATCACGCGACGGGCGGCGCGCGGATACGCACCCTGCCCATCAGCCCCGAGCGCGTACTCGAGGCGATCGAAGAAGCCCGGACGTGAAATACGGGGGGAATACCCGCTGACCCCCTGAAATCCCCAGGTGGACTCATGGAAAATCTCTCCTGCGACTTGATTGTTCTGGGCGGCGGCCCCGCCGCCATGACGGCGGCCATCGCCGCCATGGAGAGCGGTGCGGACGCGCTTCTGGTCTGCAAGCAGTCCCCCGGGAATTCGGGCAACATCGTCATGGCGCGGGCGGGGCATTCGGCGAATTTCGCGCCCGACGACAGCGCGGCGCTGTTCCTGGAGGACACCCTGGAGGGCGGCGCGCACTTGAACCACCCGGACGTCGCCGACGCCATGTGCGCGGATTCCGCCGCGCGGATCCGTGATCTGTATGAGTGGGGCATCCCTTTCATCACGCGCGAGGACGGCTCGTTCGATCTCCACCCACAGGGCGGGCACAAGCGGGACCGCGGGATTTACCCGGTCAGGAACTGGGGCGTGGAGGTGGCGAGGCCGCTGCGCAAAAAACTCGACGCCGACGGGGCCCGGATTCTCGAAAACGTCATGGCGGTGGATTTGCTCGTGGAGGAGGGGGTCTGCCGGGGGGTGATCGGCTTTCACACGAGGAGCGGGGCGATTTACGCCATACACGCCCCCGCCACCATACTGGCCACGGGCGGGGCGGGGCAGATATATGCGGAGAACACGAATGCGGGCGGCATTACGGGAGACGCCTTCGGGATGGCGCTGCGGGCCGGTCTGGCGCTCTCGGACATGGAGTTCGTCCAGTTCTACCCGGCCGTCATCAAGCGGCCGGAGAGCAACATGGTCGTGGCGCCCACGCTGTTCCCGCTCGGCGCAAGGTTCCTGAACAGGGACGGCGAGGACGTCCTGCGCGACGTGCCCGGCGGCGGCGGGGCCACGCGCGATTTGATGGCGCGGGCGGTCTATCTCGAACTCATGGGGGGCGGCGGGGTGGACGGCGCCGTGCAGATGGACCTCTCCGGCATCCCGGTGGCGGACCTGGAGCATTTCGCCCCCGACAACCTGAAACTCTTCGCCAGGCGCGGCGTTTCGCCCCACAGCAGCGAGATATACGTGACGCCGAAGGCGCACTTCTTCATGGGCGGGGTGCCGATTGACGGCCAGGGCGCGACGGCCATGCCGGGCCTCTACGCGGCGGGGGAGGCGAGCGCGGGCGCGCACGGGGCGAACCGCCTCTCGAACAACGCCTTCACCGAGGCCCACACGCTGGGCTGGCGCGCGGCGAAGGCGGCGAGCGAATACGCTCAGGCGGCGAACGGGGCGGCGATACACCCGGCGCTCGCGCGGCGCCATGCCGACGCCCTCACGGCGCGGGCGGGCAGGACGGGCCGCGGGGTGGAGCTCGCCCGCGAGATCAAGCGCGTCTGCTGGGAGAACGCCGGCATCGTGCGCGAGGGCGGCCTGCTGGAGGAGGCGCGGGCGGAACTCGCAGGCGCCGGGCGCGGTCTCGCCGCCTGCGGGGGGAGCGAACCCGCGCGGCTGGTGGAGGCCGTCGAAGCCGAGAACATGTGCCTGAGCGCGCAGGCGGTGGTGGAGAGCGCCCTCGCGCGCACGGAGAGCCGGGGCGCGCACTACCGGACGGATTATCCCGAGCCTGACGACGCGCGCTGGCGGGTGAACGTATTCGTGAAAAAAGAGGAAACCGGCTTTTCGGCTTCCACCCTTCCCGTCGGCTCGATTTCGCCTTAAAATCCCTTAACCCATTTATTATCAGTTGTTTGACCCGAATAAATTTATCGTTATTTATGGGAATTTATCGAAATTTACGGAAATTCGGGGTTTTCCGGCGGCGGACGGCCCATGCAGCGCTGAGGCGATCCTGCCACGCGCCACGGCCCACGCGCTGACGGCAGTTGCGGGGAAATGCGCGCGCGTCGATTGCGGGGCCTTTTCGGGATGAAATTGTAGGGGCGGACCTGCGTGTCCGCCCGATTTTTACGTCTCGACCATATAACGGAATGATGAGACGGATGAGTCCAGAGGGAGGACACCCGGGCCCTCTCCTGCGACCCCCCCCAACCCCCCGACAAGGGGGTAGGGGGGTGGTTTTCAGGCGGGCCGGCTACGGGTCCTTCACGGCGGGCGGCGCGGACGTGCGCCGGATGAGTTCCCTGAGCGACTCGCGCTGGTCTTCCAGCACCGCCATGTTTTCGCGGTGCTGCGCCATGGCTTCGCGATGTTGTTCGCTTTGGGCTTCGCGCTGGGACTTCAGCGCCGCCATGTTTTCCCGGTGCGCCGCCATGGTTTCCTGATGGCGGTTCTCGAGCGCCTTCATGGTCTCGAGGTGCTGGGCCATGTTTTCCCGGTGCTGGGCGTCGCGGTGGCGCGCGGCCTGGCGCATGATGTAGAGGCCATAGGCGATGAGGGCGCATTGCGCGGCCCCGACGATGGCGGCGACCCACACGGCGGCCTGCTGGGTCGCGAGGGCGGCTTCCTGTACCGCGAGGGAGGCTTCCTGCAGGGCGAGGGAGGCTTTTTGCAGGGCGAGGGTGGCTTTTTGCAGGGTGAGGCTTGCGGCTTCGTATTCCGTCATTCGGTTTTCTCCCACGAAAGTGGGTCCTCGGGGAAGACTCTAAGGGAACCCCGCGCGCTTCGTCAAGCCGGAGGCGGGGTTTCGCTTTTACCCCCTTGTTATGAACCCCCTTGTCAAGGGGGGAGTGATTTTCAAACCCTATCAGTCGAAACCGGTTTCTCGGGATCCAGGACGAATTTGGTTTTCGTTCGTCATTCCGGCTTTTGCCGGAATGACGGCAGGTTTTCCCGCATTGAGGGGCTTTTTTAACGGCTCTTTGTCAGGGTAGGGGGGTGGTTTTCAGGCGCGGGCCAGGGGAGTTGGGTC
>CAYTSP010000186.1:0-2593 GCA_964440505.1 uncultured Nitrospinaceae bacterium | reverse complement strand
TCTGCACACCACAACGCCGACGGACGTGAACCCGCTGGGTGCCAAGGGCGTGGGCGAGGCCGGAACCATCGGCTCCACACCCGCCGTGGTGAACGCCGTGATAGACGCGCTTTCGCCTTTCGGTATCACGCACATCGACATGCCGCTGCGCCCCGAGAGAGTGTGGCGCGCCATCGCCGAGAAGAGGGCTTAAGACAATGATTCCAGCTTCTTTCGACTACGTTCGACCACAATCGCTAGAAGACGCTCTCGCCAGTCTCGGGGAGCATGGAGACGATGCGCGCGTCCTCGCCGGAGGCCATAGCCTCCTGCCCGTGATGAAGGCGCGGCTCGCCGATCCGGCCGTCCTCGTCGATATCGCCGGTATCGAGGGCCTATCGGGCATCAGCGAAACAGAAGACGGCTTCCGCATCGGCGCGATGACGACCCACGCCGAGATCGAGGCGTCCGGACTGGTTCAGGAGAAATGCCGCTCCCTCGCCGAGGCGGCGGGATCGATCGGCGACGTGCAGGTGAGAAACCGGGGAACGATAGGCGGCTCCCTCGCCCATGCCGATCCCGCCTCCGACTACCCGGCGGTCGTGCTGGCGGCGGGAGCGGAAATCACCGTCACGGGCGCGGACGGGGAGCGCGTCATCGGCGCCGATGACTTCTTCACCGGAACGTACGAGACGGCTCTCGGTTCGGGCGAGATCCTCACCTCCGTCCGCATACGGGCTTCGTCCGCGCGGGGCGGAAGCGCCTATCTCAAGGCGGCCCAGCAGGCCAGCGGTTTTGCGGTTTGCGGCGTGGCGGCCCGACTCACGCTGGACGAAAACGGGACGCTCGAGACCATCCGCGTGGGCGTGACGGGCGTAGCCGCAACGGCGTATCGAGCCGCGAGCGTCGAGGACGCCCTCACGGGCAGCGCGCCGAGCGCGGAGTCGATTCGCAAGGCGGCTGCGGGGGCCGGCGAAGGCGTCGACGCGCTCGATGATTTCTACGCCGGAGCGGATTTCAGACGCCATCTGGCCGGCGTATACGCCGCGAGCGCCGTCGGCAAGGCATGGGTCCGCGCCTTAGGTAAATAGCGCCTCTCGGCAGGCACATGGATTCTCAGGCGAAACGTGTTCTCTCTTCATCGCCCCCACGCGCTGGGGGCGATTTTCTTGCCCGTGGTGATTTCGAATTGAACGACACCCCCCTGCTTCCCGCGATTCGGTGGCTCGCGCACGAGAACGCGCGCTTCATCGCACAGCTTCGTGCTCTCTCAAACGCCGATTGGATGAAACCCACCTTCTGCCCCGGATGGAACGCGGCGCAACTCGTCGGCCACATGACGGGAGGGGCCGTCTCCTATGCAGAACGCATCCGGGCGGCGCGCCGGGGCGAGGTTATCCTCTCTCTCGGCGCAGGTACGCCCGGGGAATTCCAGGCGGCGCGCGATGAGATCACCCGCAAATCCGTCGCCATGTCCCCGCCGGAGCGCGTAGACTGGATCGAGAAGTGCCAGAACGCCCTCCAGGACGAAATCGAGCGCCTGGAACCCGGCGATCTGGACCGAAAACTCTGGCACCGGAAGGGCGACACGCGGGTGCGAACCTTTCCCGATCAAAGACTCTACGAAGTGGCGCTCCACGCCTGGGACCTGGGAAACGACCCCGCCGCTCGGTTTGCCCCCGATTCACTGGGCATGCTCGTCGAGATCCTCGAAACACGGCTTCCCCTCTACTTCAACCGCTCGGGCGCAACCGGGCCGGAGGGCGTGTTCCGCTTCGAGACGAACAAGCCGCATGCAACCTGGGAGATGTCGATTGCAGGCGGCGAGGCGTCGGCCGTTGAGGGCCTCTCCGCCTCGCCCGACGCCGTTCTCTCCGCACCTGCAAGCGATATGGTGCTCCTGGTCTCAGGCCGGGCGGACCGCGCGCAGAAAATCGCAGATGCCTCCCTTCGCATCGAAGGGGACGCGCAAAAAGCGGCTGCGCTCATGGACGTCCTCTTCCGGCCCTTTTAGGAGGTTTCGGGGACAAGGCATGCGCATCGTCATCGACGGATACAACCTCATTCCCGCCATCCCCGAGCTCAGGCGCGTTCTGCATCAGGACCTCGAGGCCGGGCGTGAGGGCCTCATCGGGATGCTCCGGAGCTACCGCAGAAATTCCGGCGGAAATCCACAAATCACCGTCGTTTTCGACGGCAAATCCCATCATGACCACGGGGGAGGAAAAAACGCAGGCGGGGTCGAGGTGCTCTTCTCCCGGCACGAAATCGCCGACGCGCTCATCCTTCGCCTCCTGAGAGATCGCTACAGGGACGCCGTCCTCGTCACCTCGGACAGGGCGCTCGGCGAGGCGGCCGCGCCCTTCGCATCTGCAGTCGTTCGCACGGGCGAGTTTCGCGATCGGCTCCAGCAGGCGGCCTTCATGGAGGAGGATTCTCCCGGGGATGAGCCGCCCAGAACGCCCAAACAAGACACGAAGAAGAAGGGAAACCCCCGGCGCGCGCCCAAGAAAGAGCGCAGGCGCAACCGGCAGCTCAGGAATCTTTGAGGCGGCATAGAGGCGGTTCGCGGATCCATGAGCGCCTTTCGATACGCCGCCTTCGGCGGCTACTC
>CAYTSP010000185.1:0-19817 GCA_964440505.1 uncultured Nitrospinaceae bacterium | reverse complement strand
TGTGAAGACCGATTCGTTCAAGACGCTGCGCATGATTCAGCCGGAACTGGACGCATTGGCCGAGCGTTATTTCGTAACGCCCGAGGAGGTGGCCGAATCCGTCTATTTTCTCGCGGGCGCCGGCGCGGCTTCCATACGCGGGCAGACCCTCGTGGTCGACAGGGGACTCAGCAACCAGCTCAACCGCCCTCCGGGGTGATGGAATGGGGGAGATTCCCCGGAGAAGGTTGATTTTCGTTCCCCTCCTTGGTTGTATACGCTTGGATGCGTAGGGAATGTTTGCATGCGACCATACACGAGGACGGGCCGCGCTTGATCGTTACAGAGGACGGCAATGTCACAAAACCTGGTATCAGACGATACGATTCTGGAAGAAGTGAAAAAGGCGATCGCCCACACCACGGGAATCGACGAGGAAACCATCGAGCCGGACAGCTCCCTGGTGGATGATCTGGGCGTCTTGTCGCTCGATTTTCTGGACGTGAACTTTCGCCTCGAACAGGTGTTCGGCATCAAGATGGCGCGTAATTTCGTCCTGGAGCACGCCGAGGAGATGTTCGGCGAGGGCGTGGCCATCAACGAGGAGAGCGAGGTGACGGAAACGGGGGTCGAGGTCCTGAAGCTGCGCTTGAACGAAGCCGCTGCGGATATCGAGCCCGGCATCCCCGTGGATGAGCTTCCGGCCCTCGTTACGCCGAAGACGCTGGCGGGCGCGGTGCGCGACGTGTTGAACTGCCTGCCCGAGAAGAGCCCGGCGGGGGCGGACTGGAGGGCCGAGGACGGAACGCGCATCGTATGCGCGCAGACGAACGAGCCCGCCGCTTTGCCCAGCGGGGACGACGTGGTTCAGAACTGGCTGAACCGGGTGCAGGAAGAAAGGGGCCTCTTCTCCTCCTGAGGCCGCAGGCTTCATCCAAGCCATTTTACCGGGAGAACATGTGAATGGCCGGTAACGGCAGGCGGGTCGTGATCACCGGATACGGGGCGATGACGCCCCTGGGCGGGGATGTCGCCTCCACGTTCGACGCCGCGCGCGAGGGGCGCTCGGGAATCGACGTGGTCCGCCGCTTCGATCCCGAAAAACTTCCCTGCCGGATCGCCGGCGAGGTGGACGACGAATGGATCGCCTCGCAGGAGAACGGCGCTGCGCGCAGGCTCGATAAGTTCTCCACCCGGGGCGTGCGGATGATGCGCGTGGCCGTATCCCAGGCGGCGCGGACGGCGCGCTTGGGTGAAATTTCAGAGCGTAAGCGAATCGGCGTCGCGCTCGGCTCCCACGGCGACCACCCCCAGATCGAAGAGTTGCTCCGCATCTTTCCCTACTGGAAGCCGGAAGGCAGCGACCCCTTGCAGGGCGGGTGGGATATCCAGGGGCTCAAAAGCCGCGGCGCCTATGACCTGATGACGTTTTTCAGAAGAAAATCCGACGTGGCGACCTCGGTCGTGGCTCTCGATTTCGACTGCCGGGGTCCCATGGTGTCCATCTGTTCGGCCTGCGCGGCGGGGGCGCAGGCGATCGGCGAATCGGTGCGCCTCATCCGGGACGCGAAGGCCGACGTCATGGTGGCGGGCGGCTGCGAGGCGCCCATCACCTATGTCGGATTTCTCGGGTTCGTCCTGCTCACCGCGCTCGTGGAGCGGTACGAAACCCCGCAGAGCGCGTCTCGTCCCTTCGACAGGAGGCGGAACGGCTTCGTGATGTCCGAAGGCGCTGGCGCGATGATACTCGAAAACTACGAGCACGCGCGCGCCCGGGGCGCCGGGATTCTAGGCGAAGTGCTCGGCTACGGCGATTCCTCGGATGCGTTTCGCATCACCGACATGCACCCGAGGGGCCTGGGCGCGGTGTTCGCCATGAAAAAGGCGATCGAGGACGCACGGCTCGCGCCCGATGCCGTCGAATACATCAACGCGCACGGCACCTCGACGCCCAAGAACGATTCCACCGAAACCAGGGCCATCAAGGAGGTGTTCGGCGCCCACGCGGAGAAGATGCCCGTCAGCTCGAATAAATCCATGATCGGCCACACCATCGGCGCGGCCGGGGCCGTCGAGGCGATTCTCGCCGTGGAGGGGATGCGCCGCTCGGAGATACTGCCGACCATCAACTACCAGAACCGCGACCCCAAGTGCGACCTCGACTACGTGCCCAACGAGACGAGGGCGCAGGCGCACCGCGTGGCTCTCTCCAACAGTTTCGGTTTCGGCGGGCAGAACGCCTGTCTTTGCCTGGGCGGCCCCGGGATCGCGTGAAGTTACCGCCCATTCCGATCACCGGCGTCGGCCTGGTTACGGCGGCGGGGCGAGGCGTCGAACCCGCCTGGGAAGCGCTTTGGACGGGCCGCTCCCTCCTTGCTCCGGATGCTGACCCCGAACTCTCCGGTTTTCCTCCCATCGAAACGGCTCGGTGCCCGCGAATCGACCCCGAATCCATCGGCGCGGACCGCCGCGCGGCGAGAATCATGGGCCACCACACCCACATGCTCCTGGCGGCGATTCACGATGTGGCAGCTGAAGCCCCCGCCGACCCGTCGGCAGCGGAAGAAGAAATCGCCTTTTTCGCGGGCATGGACTCGGTCGATCCGGAAAAAGACGATTTGATGGGCGCAGTGAGGGAATCGGGTGGCGGTGTGGACCTCGGGCATTTTTTCAGCGAGGGAATGGACGCCATCCCCCCGCTATGGCCGCTCGGCCTGTTGAACGCGATTGGCTTCAGCCAGGTGGCGATTCAGCACAGGTGGCGCGGCGAGAACGCCGTTTTCAGCGCGGGGCCGGAGGCGACGGCGCGCGCCGTCTGCGAGGCGGCGGACTCGGTCGGATCAGGAAAGGCGAAGCTCGCTCTTTGCGCTGGCGTGAGCGGGGTGATTTCCGCCCGCATGCTGGCCCGCGCGAAGCGGAGGGGTATCTGGCCCCAAGCTGGGGGGCTGGGCGAGGGAGCGGGCGTGATTCGCTTTGAAAAGCCCGGGGATGCCGACCTGTCTGATATTCCTGGCTGGCTCAAGGGGCATTGTTCTGTTCGCGCGCTCGAAAAAAGAGGCGGCCTCGCGCGCGCGGTTCAAGAATCGGCCCGGGGAGCGCTCGTCCGGGCGGGTCTCAAGCCTGATGATGTAGACCTCCTCGTGATTCATGGAGAAGGTGAATCCGGGGCGGATGGCGCGGAGGCGGAAGCGGTTTCCGCCGTTTTCGGGGATCACAAACCCTGGGGGCTTGCGACGAAGGGCGTATTCGGCCACCTTTGGGGGGGGAGCCCGGCGCTGGACCTGATCATGGCGATAAAGGCGCTGGCCGAAAATGCGCCGCCTCCGTCTCCCGCAGCGGCGGGCGGATTGTTTCGTGACGCGGCGGGTGGCTCCGGACGGGACGAACTCAACAACGCGCTCGTGCTTCTGCAGGGCTTCGACGGCGTATGCTCAGGGCTGGTGGTGGGGAAAAACGCTTGACGGGAGAACGGGGAATTGCGGTTTCTCTTTTTCGATCAGATCAAAGAGGTGGTGCGCGGCGAGCGCATCGTGGGGGTCAAGACGTTTCCGCTCTCGGAAGCGTACCTGAACGGCCATTTCAGCCGCGCCCCCCGCGTGCCCGGCTCGATCCTCATCGAGGCGATGGCGCAGATTACGGGATGGCTCGTGGTCTACACCCATGATTTCAGGACCTCGTGCGTCATCTCGCTCATCGACGACGTGGAGGTGGCGAGCGACCTGCGTCCGGGCGTTTCCCTGGAGATACATGGCGAGATAATCGATACGAACGAACGGGCGAGCCTGTGCCGCGCGCGAATCGAAAAAGACGGCGTCGCCGTGGCCAGGGCCGAGCGGTTCGTGTACCCCCACTTTCCCAACGACGATCCCGAGAGCCTGAGGGAGCGCTTCAGGAACTACGGCTGGCTGGCGTTCGAGGAGACGGCATGAGCGGGCAGGTGTTCATCACCGGTCTCGGCATGGTGACTTCTCTGGGCGCAGACGTGGAGGCCTGCTGGCGGCGTGCGCTGGCCGGCGAATCGGGGCTCTCGCCGATCACGTCTTTCGACGCGAAGGCGCTGCCTATCTCCGGAGCGGGCGAGGTTCCAGAGGAGACGCTCCGCGCCATACGGGAGAGGCTGCCTGAGGAATATGCGGGCGAGGGGGAGCGCAGGGTGTTGTTCGCGCTCGACGCCGCGCAGAACGCGATGGCCGACGCCGGGATTTTTCCGGGCGATTACGCGCCCGAGCGCGCGGGCGCCGTGATGGGGACCGGGTTGAGCAGCTACCGCCTGGAGGATTTCGCCGCCTGGGCGGACCCTGAAAACGGCTTCGACGCCGCCCGCTTCGCCGAAGAGCTTGAGATGACGCAAGCTTCGGGCTACTTCAACAACCCGCCCGAGCGCGCGACCTCATTGATGGCGGAGTGGTTCGAACTCGCCGGTCCCGCAGGCACCATTACCTCAGCCTGCGCGGCGGCGGGTCAGGCGATAGGCCTCGGGATGCGCATGATCCGAAGGGGCGAGGCGGACCTGGTTCTTTGCGGCGGGGCCGATTCGATGATCCATCCCGTCGGGATGGCCATATTCCTCCTGCTGGGCGCCGCTTCGAAATCGAAAGACCCCATCTGCCGCCCGTTCGACAGAAAACGTACAGGCCTCGCCGTGGGCGAAGGGGCGGGCGTGGTGGTTCTGGAATCGCAAGACCATGCGCGCGCGCGTGGCGCTGCGCCCTACGCCGCCCTATCGGGCTATGGCGCGAGCATGGACGCGCATCAGGTGACGGCCCCGCACCCGGCGGGCCGGGGCGCCGTTCGCTCGATGAGCGAGGCGATTGAAGATGCGGGCCTCGCGCCCGGCGATATCGCCTACGTGAACGCGCACGGCACGGGCACGAAGCTGAACGATCCGGTCGAAACCAGGGCGATTCGCGAGGTGTTCGGCGCGCGGGCGGATGCGCTGGCGGTGAGCACTTCGAAATCCATGATTGGGCATCTCATCGCCGCCTGCGGCGCGCCCGAGTTCATCTTTACGGCCTTGAGCGTCGCGCGCGACATCGTGCATCCTACGACGAACCTGGAGAACCCGGACCCGAAGTGCGATCTCGACTACGTGGCCGGGGGGGCGAGGGAGATGCCCGTGCCCGCCGCCATCACGAATTCCTTTGGTTTCGGCGGGCAAAACGCCACCTTGCTCGTGAGAAAGGCGGCCTAGATGAGAGGTGATACGGAATGAAAATCGATTTGAGCGGAAAAATCGCGCTGGTAACCGGAGGCGGGCGGGGTATCGGGCGCGCCTGCTGTACGGCTCTGGCGGAGGCGGGCGCTGCTGTGGCGGTCAACTACAGCCGCTCGGCGGAGGCCGCCGAGGAGGTAAAGGGGGAGATCGAGGCGGCCGGCGGGCAGGCGAATACCTACCAGGCCGACGTCTCTTCTTTCGAGGACGTGACGGCGATGTTCGAGCGGGTGAAGGCGGATTTCGGAACGCTCGATATCCTGGTGAACAACGCGGGCGTGATACAGGACGGCCTGCTGCTCACCATGAAGCCCGCAGGCTGGCGCAAGGTGCTCGGCGTGAGCCTGGACGGCGCCTACCACTGCACGAAGGCGGCAGGCGAGATCATGCTCAGGAAGCGATCCGGCAAGGTGATCAGCATCTCCTCCGTCATGGGGGTTTCGGGCGGGGCCGGGCAGACGAACTACGCCTCCGCCAAGGCGGGCATCATCGCCTTCATGCGCGCCTGCGCGGCGGAGATGGGAAAGCGGGGCATCCAGTTCAACACGATTTTGCCGGGCATGATCGTCACCGACATGAGCGAGCGCGTGCGCGAGAAGGGCGGCGACGTGATTATGGGGCGCATACCGGCGGGCCGCTTCGGCGAACCCGAAGACGTGGCCAGGCTCGTGGTGTTCCTGGCTTCGGCGGAATCGGACTACATCAACGGCCAGGCGATAGCCGTGGACGGCGGCCTGCTCACGGGCTGAGCATGGGAGATTCTGAAGAATGCGTCTGTACCAGGGGGTGGATTTGGTGGAGGTGGCGCGCTTGAAGGAGGCCTACGAGCGTCACGAGGCGTTCGGCGAGGACGTGTTCACCGAAGCCGAGCGGGCGTATTGCCTGAAGCGCCGGAACCCCTTTCCCCACTTCGCGGCCCGCTTCGCGGCGAAAGAAGCCTGCCTCAAGGCCTTCGGGCTCGGCATTTCCGAGCCGGGCGGGCTGGGCGGCAGGGGCCGCCTGCGCGAGATCGAGGTGGAATCGGCGGCGTCGGGCAAGCCGACGCTCAAACTGAGCGGTTCGATGGAGCGCATGAGCGCGCGAAAGAAGATCACCCAGTCCACCGTTTCGATGAGCCATACGCTCGAGTTGGCGGTGGCCCAGGTGATTCTCCTGGGCGAGGGCGCGCCGGAAAAGACTGACTAGGGGGTCGTTGTTTTGAGATACATGCTCGTGGACAGGGTGACGGCGTGGGAGGCGGGGGTCTCCATCCAGGGGGTGAAGAACGTCACGATGAGCGAGGATTTTCTGGAATTCCATTTCCCCCGGTTTCCCGTCATGCCGGGCGCGCTGCTGTTCGAGGCGCTGGTGCAGCTCGCCGGCTGGCTCGAGGCGGCGGGTTCCGATTTCACCCGGTGGATTCTTTTGGAAAAGGTTCGAAGCGTCAGGTATTATGGATTCGCCTTTCCAGGGGATCAGGTACTCCTGAGCGTGGAGGCGCGCGAAGAGGAAGAGGGACTTAAACATTTCAGGGGCGTGGCCACCGTGGAGGGGGAACGCCGCGTGGTCGCCGATTTTGCCGGAAAGGTTGCGCCGCTCGCGGATTATGAGGATCCCGAGGAGCAGCGCCATCATTTTCGCGTTCTCGGACGCGAAATTCGGTTGAGCTAGGCGGGATGAGCGATGCGGGGCGCGGATGTGTGGATAACGGGCGTGGGGCTGCTGACCTCCATGGGCGAGAGCGCCGGGGAGAACTGGGCGTCGCTCCGCGCCGGAAGAAGCGGCATCGCCCATCACCCGAGCGAGGAAAACGAGACCCTTCCGGATAATTTCTTCTATCATGGCGCAGTCCCCGGCCATCAGGACCCGCCCGAGGTGCCGCCCAAACTCGCGAGCCAGCGGAAATTCCTGAACAGAAGCTCCATCCTGGGCCTTTATGCGGCTGCCGAGGCGGTGGCCTGCGCCGGCCTCGACATGGGCGAAGTGGCTCCCGAAAGGAAATCCCTCTACGTGGGTTCGGGCGATTTCACCAGGGTAGGCTACGTGGATTTCTACGCGGCGCTCAAACAGACGGCGGGCGAAGCGTGGGACGCGCCCGAGCCCGCCTCTCTCAACGAAGCGGCGCTCCACAGGGTGAGCCCGTTCTTCCTGTTGGAAGGCCTGCCCAACAACCTTTTCAGCTACCTCTCGGCCATGTACGAATTCATGGGGCCGAACGGCAGCTTCTCCAGCCTGTCTTCGTGTGGCGCGCAGGCGCTCGAGAACTGCGACCGCGTGCTGCGCTTCGGCGAAGCCGACGTCGGCCTGGTCGTGGGCTGCGGAAGCTGGGCGCACCCCATGGTGCTCCTGGAACTCGACGGCCTGGGCATTCTCTCCCGGGCGAAAGAGGGGGCGGCCTCGTTTCGGCCCTTCGACAAAAGGCGCGATGGATTCTTCCCCGGAGAGGGCGCCGCCGCCCTGGTGCTCGAGAGCGCCGAATCCGCCCGTGCGCGGGGCGCCAGGCCCCTGGGCCGTGTCCTGGGGACGGCGAATTGCCAGGAATTCTCCTCTGATCGCTATATCCCCGTTCCCACGGGAGCGGTGCGCCATTCGGTGGAATCGGCGATGGCCGAGGCGGACCTGGTGTCCGGCGATCTGGCTTTCATCCTTCCCCACGGGAGCGCGACGCCCCGGGGTGACGCGGGCGAATTGTCCGCCTTGCTGGAATACGGCGGCAAGGCGGAGAACCCGGTTCCGCTTGCCGGCTGGAAGCCTTACACGGGACACATGGGCTCCGCCAGCGATTTGGCCGAAATCGTACTGGGTCTCTGCGCCCTCGAAGACGGCCGCCTTCCGCCCACGCCGGGTTTCGCGCTGAAAGAAGAAGCGTTCGAGACCCACCACATCCCCACCGAAGAGTGCGCCGTCGCGGGGGCCGCGTTCCTGTCCCTGAGTCACGGAATCGGCGGGCAATCCTCCGCGACCATCGTCGCCGCGCCGTGAGCAAATCCGCGAAACGCCCCAGGAGAAAGCGCAGCAAGGACAAGGGCGCGTTTCACCAATGGGTGGAATACGCCTTGCTCGTTTCTTTTTTGAAGTTCATCCGCCTGCTGCCCTACGGGGCCTGCCGCGCGGTCGCCGCCGTGACGGGAGAGGCGGTTTTCCGGTTCGCTCCGAGGAGAAGACGCATCGCGCGCGCCAACCTGCGCATCGCGTTTCCTGAACTCGACGAGGCGCAGCGCCTGAATCTGGCAAGGCGTAGCTGCCGCTCATTCATCCTCACCTGTCTGGAGGGAGCGAAGTTTCTCACCCGCTTCGATTTGCGGCGCGCAGAGAAAACGGTGCGCGAGATAGTGGACGGGGCGGAAGAGGCAATCGAAAAGGCGCGCGCGATTCACGAGGTTGCCGGCGGCTGCGTGTTCGTCGTGCCTCACCTGGGGAATTGGGAATACCTCGCCCATGCCGGCGCGCTGGCGGGAATTCCGCTGAGCATCCCCGTGCGCCCCCTGGACAACCGGAAGCTCGAAGCGTCGCTGTATAAAATGCGCGCGTCTTCGGGGCAGGAGATACTCGCCAAGAAAAACGCTTTCTTTCATTTGCGCGAGGCGCTGCGCAAGGGCCGCTCGGTGGCGATTCTCGCGGATCAGAACGCGGGCGGAGAGGGGATAGACGCGCCGTTTTTCGGCAGGCCCGCCAGGACGACGCCCGCCCCCGCCGCGCTCGCCGTCCTCTACAACCGGCCCATCGTCCTGATCTCGTGCCTGAGAAAAGGCGACGCCCGGCGCTATGAGGTCCTGCTCAGCGAACCGATAGCGCCCGATATGAACGCTGGGAGCGCCAGGAAGGAAATCGAGAGGCTCACGAGGGCAATGAACGAGGAGACCGAGAACTTCATCCGAAGAGGGCCCGATCAGTATCTATGGATTCACGACAGGTGGAAACTTACCAAAAGCCAGGGACGCGCGCGCTGGGCCGATTCAGGCTGAGGGGGAAGTGGAGGAGGCGGTTTCTTTCAGATGCCTGAAGAAGGGGATGCCCAGTTTTTCGAGTTTCGCCTCGAGTTTCTCCGTGCAGTCGCAATCCCCGCAGACGGGGTAGCCCTCGCAATCTTCCGGTTTCCGGGCGAAGCGCACGTCGATTTCTTCGAAATACGCCTCCCAGTAGGGCAGTTCCTCATACAACTCATAACCCGGCCCGAACGCTTCCCGGCAGTAGCAGACCTCGAGCCAGCGAACCTGGCCCTGCTCGGTGAGCCGCGCCTCTTTCATACATTTCAGGAAGGTTCTGTGTGCGATGGAGCCGCGCCCGAGTTCACCCGATTCGATGGCTTCGAGAAGAGCGGCGCTTTTCCCTGCGATGACTTTTCCGCGCACCAGATAACGCATGGAGCCTCCACGCCTTTTTCATGAATCCTTCATTCGATTGTAACATAGGCGATGTGATTCATGTATAGATTGGTGAGCGCTTCGAGCATCGAAGGCGTAAGGAGGCAATGCGAGGAACCGATGAGCTCCGGAATAAACGGCACGACGGACAAACCAATCGAAATCACCATGGTGGCGAGCGAGATGTTCCCCTTCGCCAAATCGGGCGGGCTGGGCGACGTCATCGGCGCGCTGCCTTTGGCCCTGGCGAGGATGGGCCACAGGGTTTGCGTCTATCTGCCCGCCTATCGCTCCGTACTCCGGGAATATGCGCCCGGCTCCCCCGTGTGGATACCCGGCGTCTTCTCCGGTGCGCGCTACGAGGTGTTCTCGCTCGAACACGAGGGCGTTTCGGTCAGGCTCGTCGCGGCGGATGACCTGTTCGATCGGGCGGGATTCTACGGAGACGCGCGCGGGGCGTTTCCCGACAACGCGGAGCGTTTCGCCCGTTTCGCCAGAGGCGCGCTCTCCCACATGGAGCGCGAACGAGCGCATCCGTCTGTCATCCACTGCCACGACTGGCAAAGCGCCCTGGTTCCGTCCTTGCTGAAGTATCGCCGCGCAGGCGATGAAAAATGGAGCGGAGTCTCCACCGTTTTCACCATCCACAACCTGGCGTATCAGGGCCGCTTCCATCCGGATGATTTCGCGCACACCCGCCTGCCCGATGAGGCCATGGGCCTGGATGGTCTGGAGTTTCACGGCGACGTGAACTTCATGAAGGGGGGCATCCTGTTCAGCGACGTCTTTTCCACCGTCAGCGAGCGGTATGCGCAGGAGATGCTGACGGAAGAGCAGGGAGAAGGGCTCGAAGGGGTGGTCGCTCTCAAATCGGATTCTCTGTTCGGCATCATGAACGGCATCGACGATGCGGTCTGGAACCCGGAGAGCGACCCGCATATTCCGGCGCCGTTCTCGAGCGCGCATCCCGAAGCGAAGGCGGAGTGCAAGGCGGCGCTGCAGGCGGAACTGGGGCTGGCCCAGGACGCGGAGGGGCCTTTGTGCGTCGTCGTCTCGCGGCTGGCGCACCAGAAGGGAATCGACCTGATCCTCGAAACCATGGATGAGCTGATGGGTCTGGGCGTCAGCCTGGCCGTTTTGGGAACCGGCGAGGAGGATTTGGAGAAAGGCCTCGCCGAGGCCGCCTCTGTCTATCGGGGCCGGGTGGCGTTCGCGCCCGCCTATGACGAAGCGCTCTCCCACCGCATGTACGCGGGAGGAGACGTCCTGCTCATGCCCTCGCGCTATGAGCCTTCGGGCCTGAACCAGCTGTACGCCATGCGCTACGGCGCCCTGCCTTACGTGCGTCGGGTCGGCGGACTCGCGGACTCGGTGATTTCATCCCCGACGCCCGGGGCGGACTCGGACACCGGCTTTCATTTCGACGCGTTCGCCGCGGCCGATTTCCTCGCCGGGGTGAAGAGGATTTGCCGGGTGTTTTTGGATCAGGGGCTTTGGCGTATGATGATGCGCAACGCGATGGAGAAGAACTCCGGTTGGGACGGCGTCGCGCCCCGCTATGTCGAGTTGTACGAAAAGGCGATGCGCCCGCAGCCGCGTTGAGACGAGCCGAGCAAAGGAGCCGGAAGTTGGATTCGCGTAATCCCAGAGTCATAGCCTTCGTCATGGCGGGCGGCGCCGGGAACAGGCTTCGCCCCCTGACGGTCGCGCGCGGCAAGCCGGCCGTGCCGTTCGGTTCGAAATACCGCATCATCGACTTCGTACTGAGCAACCTGGTGAACTCGGGCTATCAGTCCATCTACGTGCTGGTGCAGTACCTGGCGCAGTCGCTGATCGAGCACTTGAGGCGCTCATGGAACATCAGCGGGGCGTTGGGCAAGAATTTCGTGACGGCCGTCCCGCCGCAGCAGCGCTCCGGCGAGTTCTGGTTCAAGGGAACGGCCGATTCCATTCATCAGAACAGAAACCTGGTGACCGACAATGCGCCCGACATCGTCCTGGTGTTCGGGGCGGACCACATCTACCGCATGGACGTGAGCCAGATGGTTCGTTTCCATCTCGAACGCGGGGCGGACGCGACGATATCGGCCCTGCCCGCGCCCGTCGAAGCCGCCCGCGATTTCGGCGTGCTGGCCGTGGACGAGGAGGGACGGGTGGAGCGTTTCGACGAAAAGCCCGCCCACCCGCGGCACATGCCGGGCGATCCCTCGCGCGCCCTGTGCTCCATGGGGAATTACGTGTTTTCCTCCCATGTGCTGATGGATGCGCTCATCAGCGACGCGGCGCGTGAGGGGGAACACGACTTCGGAAGCACCGTCATCCCCGCTCTTCTGCGCGAGCGGAAAAAACTCTACGCCTATGATTTCATGAAAAACGAGATTCCGGGCGTGAGGCCCACCGAGGAGAGGGGCTACTGGCGCGACGTGGGCACCATCAAGAGCTACTGGGAGACGCAGATGGATCTCCTGGGAGAGAGGCCGCGCCTCGATTTGAGCAACCCCGACTGGCCGATACACACCAGCGCCTACCCGGGGCCGGGGAGCCGAATCGTATCCACGCAGGTGGAAAACGCCCTCATCGGGGAAGGGTGCCAGATTGCGGGCGCGCGGATCGGGCGCTCCGTCATCGGCCGCGGCGTGGTAATCGAAAAAGGGGCGCAAGTGACCGATTCGATCATCATGGATCACACCCGCATCGGGGCGGGGGCGAAACTGGACAAAGCGATTGTCGACAGGTTCAACCAGATCGGAGCGGGCGCCTCGGTGGTGGCCGAAGAGGCTGAATCCTTCCCGGGCGCCGTCGCCGATCCTTCGGGCATCATCGTCTTGCCGCGCGGTTTCACCCGGCCGGTCATATAAATCCCATGCGCCTGGCGGACATCCGTACCCGCGCCGAGGCCTTTCTCGCCGAATCGCGGAAGGAATGGTACGAGGTTGGCGCGGGCCTCAAGGAAGACGTGCGCCTGAGCGAGATTTTCGCCGAGTACGCCGGCCTTTTTACGCGCGAGAACGTCGAGATTCTCGCCCCCCTCTGTGATTCGACAGACGATGCAGCCGAACGCTCGCGATTGTCCGAGTTGCGCGGGTTTCTGACTTTGGCCCACATACGCAACGCGACGAGGGAGTCGAGCGAGAAGGCGCTACTCTTCGAAACCAAAACCATGGTGAAAACGCCCGAGGGCGAGGCCATCCCCTACCGGCAAAGCGCCGTCGCGCTCCTGAACGAGCCGGACCGCGAGAGGCGGAGTTTTCTGGAAAACGCCCGCTTGGAAGCCCTGGCGGAGAAGAACGAATTTCTGGAGCAGATTCACCGCACGACCCACGGGATGGCCGATGATCTGGGGTTCGAGGGCTACCTGGGGATGATGGCGGCGGTGAAGCGCTACCCGCTTGAGCCTGTTCGAGACGAGATGCAGAGGTTTCTCGAACGCACCGAAGCGCTGTATGCCGGGGCGATGGAGGAGGCGATGAGCAAGGCGGGTGTTCCGCCTTCTTCCGCACAGCGCCACGATGCGCAGTACCTCTCCCGGGGCGCGGACTACGACGGCCTGTTTCCGGCGGAGAAAATCGAACCCTCAGCAAGAAAGGTTTGCGCCTCGATGGGCCTCGATCTTCAGGCGGAGGGCAGGGTGCGCCTCGACATCGAGGATCGCCCCTTGAAGAGCCCCCGCGCGTTTTGCGCCTCCCTGCGCGTGCCGGATGAGGTCTATCTCGTCATCAGGCCCCGGGGCGGGTATGACGATTACAGCGCGTTCTGGCACGAGCTCGGCCATGCGCTTCACTTCGCCAATGTGGCGGCGGATGCGCCTTTCGAGTGGAAGCGCCTGGGGGACAACTCCGTGACGGAGGGTTTCGCCATGCTCTTCGATCATCTTCTGCTCGAGCCGCTCTGGCTGGAAGACGCCCTGGGCGGAGAGGCGTCGGACTACGCGGCGTTTCTCGCGCACCATGCGCTGTTCGAACTCTACATGCTCAGGCGCTACGCGGCGAAAATCGACTATGAACTCACGCTTCACCAGGATGCGGAACTGGAGGGCAAGGCCGCCGCATACAAGCAGAAGCTGAGCACGGCGACGGGGGTGGAATACCCACGAATATCCTATCTCGACGACGTAGACCCGTTTTTCTACTGCGCGAATTATCTGCGGGCGTGGATGCTCCAGGCGCAGATGGCCGAGGTCTTGAAGACGAAGTTCGGGGTGAGGTGGTGGGCCAATCGGGAAAGCGGCGGATTCCTGATGGAGATATGGCGCGACGGGCAGCGCCACGACGGCGATTCCCTCTCCCGCCACCTCGGTTACAAGAGACTCACCACGGAGCCGCTCGAGGCGCAGATCAGAAACCTCATGCCGCGCTAGCGGGAATGCGGACTACGCCTACAGGGGCTGTTGAAAAACCCCTCCTCGCTCGGAATTCATCTGCCACCGACGCGAATGCAGGAAACACTCCCTCTTGAGGGCCATTGTCGAACGAGTGGAGTGGAAATCCACTCCCCCCTTGAGGGGGAGTCGAAGAGGCCGAGCCCTTGGGCGAAGGCCGATTCGGTGGGGGGAGGTTTGCTCTGTGGTATGTCCCCCCACCGATTCGGTTTCGGGTTTACACCCTCACCTCATCGACTCCCCCTCAAGGGGGGAGTGAATTTGGGGCTCTCGTAGATGGGGAGCGATCTTGGTAGGGGTTTCATACCCGGCTTTTTCAACAACCCCCTCCAGGAACGACCGCGCGGTAACCGCCCATAGCTTAAAGCGTGACGGGTTGCCCCTCCTTGCACGAGCGGTCCGCCGCCATGGTGAGGGCGAGCACCTCTCTCGCGTGCGCGCCCGTGGCGAGTCCCACGCCGCCGATTCCCAGGATGTGGCGCACGAAGGCGTCGGTCTCCTCTTTCATGGGGCCGAAGAACTCGCCCATCACGAAATCCCCCGGCATGGCGGAGCCCAGGAAGGCCACGTTCACCTGGTGTTCGGGCGTGTAGGGGCAGGGGATCGGATCCTCGGGCGCTAAAATCACGTCCCGGTGCGCGTCGTCCACGTTCAGCGAGCCTTTCGTGCCTTGCAGGTCGATCTCCATCGTCGCCGTATAGGCGGGCCAGTGGTGGGGCGGGAGCCAGCTCGTGCCCAGCGTGGCCACGCTCCCGTCGTCGAAGGTGACGATCATCCACTGGAAATCGTCGCGGTTGTATTTCTTGAACACGAAGCTCGCCGCACGGGCGTAGACCTCGACGGGCTTTTTCCCCTCCATGTACCAGAGGATGAGGTCGACCATGTAGGTGAGCGTGTTGATGGAGGGCGTGGTGTTGGGCGAGCGCTTCGCCACCGCCTCGCCTACGGCGCGCGTGACGTAAATCTTGCCGAGCGCCATCACGATGTCGCCGAGCTGGCCGGCGAAGGCCGCCTGTTTCGCGAGGAGAAAGCGCCTTCTGTAGCGCTGGGTGTAGCCCACGAAAATCTCCGCGCCCGACTCATCGGCCTTGGCGAGAATGTCGTCTGCTTCGTCGAGGTCCAGGACGAAGGGCTTTTCGATGAGCACGGGCTTTCCGAGCTCGGCCGCCAGGGCGGCGGGGCCGTGGTGAAACTCCTCGTCCGAGGAGACGATGACGGCGCCCACGCGCTCGTCCCGTATCGCCACCTCGTATTTTTCCGTCGCCACGTCGGCCCGCACCGACTCCGCGAGGCGGTCGAGCTTCTCGGGCACGATGTCGCAGACGGCGAGGTAGTCCACCTGGGGGATTTGCGCGCAAGAATGCGCCCTGAGCGTTCCGATGCCGCCCGCGCCGATGACGGCTACTCCTGTCGTTTTCACAATCATCTCCTCACTTGAATTTGCATCCGGTTCATTCTGGGGGAATAATCCCCTCTGTCCAATATCAAGGTTCCCGTCACATATCTGGAGAATTCCATGCGCATCGATGTTCAGACCCATCATGTACCACAAGCCTACGTCAAAGCGCTCGCCGCCCGCTCCGATTTTCCGCACTACGAGAAGGCGGAGGATTTCTGGTGGGCGTGGGCGAGCCCGGATGAAAAGCTCCCGATGCGTTCTCCCGCGCTGGACATCTCCATCAAGCTCGCCGAAATGGATGAGCAGGAAATCGATATTGCCCTAATCAGCATGAACATTCCAGGCGCGGACCTTGCCAAAAGCCCCGGGGACGCGGATGAACTCGCGCGAATCGGGAACGACGGGCTGGCCGAGGCGGCGGCGCTTCATCCGGGGCGGTTCCGGGGGGTGGCCTCGCTCGGCTTCGGCGATATGGACGCGGCCTGCCGCGAGCTGGAGCGCTGCGTGGACGATCTCGGTTTCGTGGGCCTTCAGGTGTTCTCCTACATCGGCGGGAGGCGCTACATCGACGACGTGGCCCATGAACCCCTGTGGGGGCTTCTGGCCGAGCGCGGGGTGCCGCTCGTGCTGCACCCGGGGCCTTCTCCCTCGGGGCCGCAGTATAAGGATCACTGGCTGGGGCCGATGATCGGCTTCATGTTCGACGAGTGTCTGGCGGCGCTGCGGCTCATCCTGGGCGGCGTACTGGAGCGCCACCCCGACCTCAAGGTGCTCCTGCCGCACGGGGGCGCTTCGCTTCCGTTTTTCATCGGGCGGGTGGACAACCTGAGTTCACGCTACCGCGAGGATCAGGACCTCATCACGCGCGACCCGAGCGAATACTTCGCGCGCTTCCACACGGACACGGTGGTCCACTCGCAGACGGCGCTCGAGTTCGCACTCAAGGAGATGGGCGCGTCGCGCATGATGTTCGCGAGCGACGCCCCCTGGGTGCCCGTGAAGCGCCACGCCGACATGATGGACGCGCTCGATATTTCGGCGGAAGACGAGGAGAGAATCTGGAGCGGCACGGCGAGAGAGTTTTTCGGTCTGTAGCGCGTCCGCCTCATGGGATGTTGAAAAAGCCTCCCAATTCCGTGATTCGGTGTATGGAAATTTTTGCCCCGGACGGGGAAGTCCCGAGATGTTGGGACGAAAGAACCGCGCCCGGTTGGGTTCATTCGTCGCCAGTTCGCTCGCCGTCCCGGAGCGGGAGCGTTCCCTTCGTCCTGCGCAGCCGCCGTATTGGCCTCACCCTGAGTAGCCGCCGTAGGCGGCGTATCGAAGGGCGCTCCCTCGATACGGCGCGCAAGCGCGCCTACTCGGGATGAGGAAAGTGTTGCGCACAAGGGCGGCGAATGCGCCGCCATACCCCCCTTGAGGGGGTTTTCAACAACCCCCCTCACGCATCACTTCTGAGCAGCATGCGCTTCACGTCGTATTCGAGAACCACTTCGCCGTTCTGGTTGAGCACCCTCTGGTGCGTGGAGACGACGCCGCGATCGGGCCTGCTCTTGGAGGGGCGAACACCGGTCGTCTCGACTTCGACCGTCAGCGTATCGCCCACGTACACGGGCGCGCGCGCCGCGAGGCCGTCCACGCCCAGGAGCGCTATCGCGTAATCGTGCAAAACGCCCGTCTGGACGATCAGGGTATCCGCGATTCCGCAGGTGAAAAGGGCCGGCGCCATGCGCCTCTCGTGGCCTTTTCCCCGCAAGAATTCCATGTCGAGGAACAGGCTTTCCGTATAGCCCACGAGGTTGACGTAGTTCACCACGTCGGTCTCGGTGATGGTCCTGCCCCGGGTGGTGAACTTGCTCCCGACTTCCCATTTTTCGAACGCAACGCCTTCGCTCATCGAACCTGAAACCTCCTGAATGATGGTGTAACAGCGAGGAAGGCGATTCTACAGGCGGGCGCGGGAATCTTCAAAGTTTGCGCGGGTTCGGTAGTGTCTCATTTTGAAAACAGGAACATCACAAAGGTTGGATAATAAACTAGCGGCGGGCTCCGGCCTCAGCCTCCGGTGCGCTTGATGAGCACTTTTTGCCCTTCGATGAGCGCCTTGAGCGCAGACATGTTCTCTTCTCTGCTATTCCTGATCTCTTCCATATTCTCTTCATGGCGGCGGACGCTCTCGCGCTCCCTGTATTCCGAGCCGCGTTGCATCTGCCGGATTCCGTAGAATATCAATCCGAGGCCGATGTATTGCCCAATGAGGCTGTAGGTCTCATACGATGTCATGTGTCTTTCCCACCGCGCCGCAGTGCCGTTTTGGGCTATTTTTTTGCATCGTCCGGCCTTTTCCGTCCACCAGGATACGCAGCCGCTCTGCTTTCCCCCGTTGACGGAATACCAAAGTCTCATAAGGTCTCATCGGGTGTCAAGCCCATTTTTGAACGATCGGTTTAATTTTCCTCTGCCCACCAGATGATGACTCCGAACGGCGCGGGAGGGTCAAACGGAGCGCATCGCGGGCGCGTCGAAGGGGAGCGTCCTCCGAGGGGCTCAAGGCGGGCCACTTCGATACAAACGCTCCTTTCTCGGGGCTGTTGAAAAAAGCCCGATGCGGCGCAATTCCCCTCCTCGTCCTGTGCAGCCCGCCGCTCCTCCTCACCCTGAGTAGCCGCCGGAGGCGGCGTATCGAAGGGTGAAATTCACATTCGCCGGAGAGATGCGCCCCCATCCTTCGATACGGCGCTTACGCGCCTACTCAGGATGAGGGTTCGGGGCGCGTGCCTGGGATGAGGGCCTCAAGCGTTCTGCGAAGCCCGATGCCGCGCCGATGGGGTGAATTCCGAGAAAGAAGGACTTTTTCAACACCCCCTTCTCAGTCGCGTTTTACCTTCAGCGGCTACTCAGGGTGAGGGGAAGAGGATTAAGCGATCTTGGTGGATACTCAGAGTGAGTTTGATATGGCGTC
Organism: uncultured Nitrospinaceae bacterium; assembly: GCA_964440505.1. GTDB lineage: Bacteria > UBA8248 > UBA8248 > UBA8248 > UBA8248 > Bin107. The sequence goes on along the minus strand of CAYTSP010000185.1, from coordinate 1,544 downwards.
CAGACGAGGAAAGGAAAATGCTCCCGCTCCCGAAACGGGGTTTTTCGATGACCGCGTGTTGTGGAGCCTTTGATTCGAGAATGACCACATCTATACTGACCTGTATGAATTGACCGAGTAGGTTGCCCGCGTCCGAATTGCCCGATTAAAACCGTCTAAGAATAACCGGAGTGAATACATCGCCATGACGCGCATCGTGTGCTGGAACATTGCCAAGCGAAAACGACCCTGGACGGAACTGCTGGAGATGGACGTGGACGTCGCCTTGCTGCAGGAGGCGGATGCGCCGCCTTCCGGCTTGGATCGTCCGGTCGAAGCCGGGCCTCAAGACCCCTGGGAGCCGTGGGAGGAGGGACTCTACGACAGGGGGGCGATGATCGTGAAGCTCTCAGAACGCGTCGGGGTCGAATGGTTCCGGCGTATTTTTCCAATCAGCGTAGCGAAGCGCGATGAAATCCCGGTCAGCGGCATCGGCACCATCGCCGCCGCCAGGGTGATCCCGGCGGAGGGGGAGCCGTTCATCGCGGTGTCGATGTATGCGCGCTGGCTCAAGCCCCATGTCACGACCAGGACGAAATGGAAGGTAGGCTACCCGGACGCATCCGCCCACCGAATCATCTCTGACTTGTCCGCTTTCATCGGCGCTATTGACCCCTCGACGCACCGCATTCTGGCGGCCGGCGACCTCAACACGATATACGGCGCGACGGACGACAACCGGCTGGCGCTACCGGCGCGGGACCGCACGATCTTCGAGCGCATGGACGCGCTGGGTCTGGAGTTCATCGGGCCGCAGCACCCGGACGGCAGGCGGGCGGAGCCCAAGCCGCAAGGGTTGCCTGAAGATACGAAGAACGTTCCGACCTACTGCACGACGAGGCAAACTCCTGCGAGTGCTCAAAATCAACTCGATTACGTTTTCGCTTCGCGGGGGTTCCACGAGAGCGTGGCCGTCCGCGCACTGAACGGCGTCGAAGAGTGGGGTTCGAGCGACCACTGCCGAATTTTGATAGATGCCGGCCCATAGCGGGCTATCAGGAGAGGAGTGTGGGCGCTCCGGCATTAACTACGACAACCCTAGAAATATCAATATTTTACCTGGGATGGAACCCGGCGGCGTCGAATAGTATAATAGGCAGGTCGCCGGTTCACGTCTTTTCCTGATGGACGGGAAAAACTCCAGGGGAGGTGGATAGATGAGGCGTTTAGGACTCTCCATCGCGTTGAGTGTTTTGGCGGTCGTTTTTCTGGTGAACGACGCTGCGGCGGATAAGCGCCAGGGCCGACGCCAGGGAATCAAGCGGCATCATAAATACAAATCGCAACGGCACCACAAGGCGCGTCAACACCGCAAATGGCATCGCCGTCACCGTCGTCCCCGCACTATCGTTCGCTATAACTACTGGTACGGCCCGAGCGTCGTCGCTCCGGTCTGGTACGGCTATCCGGTCTGGACCGGCCCGCGCGTCATCTATCGCTCCTACCCGCGCGAGCGTTACGTCTATCATCGCTCCGACGAAGATTGCGCGGTCTATTACACGAAC
>CAYTSP010000184.1:0-37542 GCA_964440505.1 uncultured Nitrospinaceae bacterium | reverse complement strand
CTCCACAAGTACGGCACGCCGATTCTCGTCAACATGATCAACAAGATGGGCGCGCTCGGCACGCGCAACCTCATGAGCGAGATATTCGAGAACTGCGAACCCATCAGCGGCGAGTACATGCACGACAATTTCCTCGACAAGCACACCACCTGCCTCAAATGCCCCGTGGCGTGCGGCAAGAATTACCTGATGAAGGGCGGCGAGTTCGACGGCCTCGTGTGGAAGCTCCCCGAGTACGAGACCATCTTCGCGCTGGGGACCATGCTGGGCATCGGCGACCCGGGCGTCATGCTCCAGGCCAACATGCTCTGCGACGAGCTGGGGCTCGACACGATATCCGCGGGCGTCACGCTCTCGCTCGCCTTCGAGTGCATGGAGAAAGGTCTTTTGAGCGAAGCGGAAGTCGGCGAGCCGCTCAAGTGGGGTGATTCCGCCACCATGCTGAGGCTTCTGGAAGACATGACGCACCGCCAGGGGTTCGGCGACAGGCTCGCGGAGGGCGGCAAGCGCCTGGCCGCGGAAATCGGCGGCGACGCCCCCAATCTGCTGTATGCCTCGCGTGGACTCGAACTCCCCGCGCACAGCGCGCGCGCGCTCAAGGGCATGTCCATCGGCTACGCCACGGGCACGCGGGGCGGCAGCCACCACGATACCCGCCCCACCCTGCAGTACGCCTCGGACCACGACAATACATCGACCGAGGGCAAGCCTGCGTTCGCCGTGCGCACCCAGAACTTCACCGCGCTGGGCGATTCCATCACCCAGTGCCGCTTCACGGCCGAGCGCGGCTACGGGGCGATGATCAACGAGAAATACGCATTGATGCTCAACCTGGTGACAGGATGGGATACGACGGCGGACGAGTTAGAGGAAACCGGCGAGCGCATCTGCAACATGGAGCGCGCCCTGCACGTGCGCGAAGGGGTGAGCCGCGCGGACGACATGCTGCCGTACAAGGTGATGCACGAGCCGATTCCCGACGGTCCGCACAAGGGGATGCACTGCCCGCCCGATGAACTCGAGGGCATGAAGAACGAGTTCTACGGCATCCGGGGCTGGGACGAGAACGGCTTCCCCACGGCGGCGACGCTCGATAGGCTGAAACTAGGCGACGTGGCCGAAGCGCTGGCCACGAACGGAGGGGGCTACGGCGCGGGTTGAGAACGGGAACAGGACGTGAACCTTACTCAGAATGACAACCATGACAACGAACTACTTGTGCCTCACCCGAGGCTTTGAGGTTTTGACCAAGGTTCTGGCGCTTTTCGTCAAAAAAGAACTTCGAGTGGCATATGGCGAACATTGGTGGGACCGAGGCGTCATTGGCGTTCTATATGACGGCCAAAAGCGTGACCTTCCGACTGACGGTAATGACGAAAAACTGAGCTCTGCACTCGACGTTGCTCGTAGCCTGAGGCTCATAGATATCCATTGGCGCGATTTGTTCGGGCGCAAACTCCAGCGCGAGCACCGCACTTGGCTTAACGAATTGATCGATACACGAAATAAATGGGCGCACCACGGATCCCTGGAGATGCCAAATGACGATACGTGGCGTGCGCTCGACACCATGACGCGCCTCGTCGAACCTATAGACTCTCAAGCTGCTGAAAAGCTGCGCGAGATAGCAGACGATGTGCGTGACATGACAAGTGAGTCATTTTCAGCCCGAGAAATCGAAAAAACAAGAAATGTATCTAGCAGGCAGGAACCACAGAAAGCGCGTAAACAAAAAACAACCGACCCAGGATACACTAACAAAAACAATCAAACGGTGATTAGAAAAACAGACCTCTCTGGCAATCACTACAATCAAAAACTCTACGTCCTGCAATGCGAGGAGTGTTGCCATCAGTATGGAGCCAATGGCGCAGACATCTGGCTAAGACGGTGCCCGAATTGCCAAGGCGGCGCAGACGGACTTCCTTACTGACAACCAAGCTCTCCTCTTCTCCAAGCGGAAAATTTATTTCAGGAACTTGCGTGCATTTCCCCGCATTTGCCGTCAAAGCGTTTTCGGTGAAATGCGCGAGAATCCCCGCGCGGAAATGAAGTATCCCGGCGTTGGCAGGAGAGAAAAATGGGAGCAGTGATCAGGACCCGGCGGCGCGAAGCTCCCTTCCGCGGGGAGGCGCAAGCCCCGCTTCCCGGCCGGCAGTCTCTCACCCGGCGGCGTCTCCCCTATCGTTCGCCGAATCGCGATCGCCGCCCGGCCGCAAACGCTCGCTCCTCACCCGCGCCCGGCCTGAACAATTCGATAAATATCGCTAAATTCACGGGGTTTTTCGATAAATAAATGTAAATTTTCGGGGAAATTATTGGCAATTATCTCAATGAGTTACGGATTTCAGGGGCCGTTTTCCAGGATATTTCGGGGCAAATAAACTTCAACGATTATGTAAAATTCAAGCCGGGTATTTCTCCACCAGACGCCTCGCGATGACCAGCCGCTGGATGTCGTTCGTGCCCTCGCCCACCTGCAGGAGGATGGAGTCGCGGTAATAGCGCTCGACGGGCAACTCCTTGATGTAGCCGTACCCCCCGTGAATGTGCACGGCCGCCTCGGAGGCTCTCTGGCAGGCGTCGGAGGCGAAGAGCTTCGCCATGCCGGCCTCGAGGTCGCACCGCACGCCCTGGTCCTTCATGCGCGCGGCGCGGTAGGTGAGCTGGCGGGCCGCTTCCAGGGAAGTCGCCATGTCCGCGAGTTTTATCTGGACCGCCTGATGCTCGGCGATGGGCTTGCCCATGCTCTTTCTCTGCTGGGCGTACTTGATGGAATCCTCAAAGCATGCGGCATGAAGCCCCACCGCCCGGGCGGCCACCTGGATGCGGCCCAGCTCCAGGGCCGCCATGAGCTGGTGAAATCCCCTGTTCTCCTCTCCGATCAGGTACGAAGCCGGAACCGGGCAGTCGTCAAAAACCAGCTCCCCCGTCCGAAGGCCCTTGTAGCCCATCTTGTCCAGATGGCGACTGGCGCTGAAACCGGGCAGATTCCTGTCCATGAGGATGCAACTGATCCCCCGGGTGGGTTTTTCCGCCTTGGGGTTCGTACGGGCCATGATCGCGAAATGCGTCGCGTTCTCACTGTTGGTGATGAACATCTTCGAGCCGTTGACGATGTAGTCCTGCCCCTCGCGGCGGGCGGAAGTTCTCAAAGCCGCGACGTCGGAGCCGCCATCCGCCTCGGTGATGCCGATACCGAAGCGCATTTTTCCCTCAGCCACCTCCGGGAGCCACTCCTGGCGCTGCTCGTCGTTTCCGAATTCATTGATCATCCATCCCACCATCGAATGGCCGCCCAGCACGCCGGTCAAGCTCATCCAGCCCCGCGCCAACTCCTCGGTCAGAACCGTGAAGCTCATCGCATCCATTTCGCTGCCGCCGTAGCATTCCGGCACGAGTGCGCCGAAATACCCCAGTTCCTTCATCCGGTTGACCAGCGGATGGGGGTACTCGTCCTTATGCTCATAATCGCTGGCGACGGGAATGACTTCCTGGTTCACGAATTGCCGAACGCTGCTCTGCAGCGCGGTCTGAAACTCGTTCAACTGAACATCCATTTCTTCGCTCCTGGAATTACGCGGACAAATTTATGTTCGTTCTCAGCCAAACAACGAAAGCCCGCTCAAGCCTTCAGGTATCAAAAGCCTCTCCACGGTCTCGCCATTTTCCAAATGTTTTTCCACGATCTCTTCTGCATCCCCGGGCCTCACGCCGCCGTACCAGACATTATCGGGCATCACGCAAACAACTGCGCCATTCTCGCAAACATCCATACAACTCGTCGCGAGTATGCGCGCCCGGCCTTTGAGGTTTTTCTCTTCCAAAAGAGATTTCATCCGCTCCCGGATTTCCACGGAGCCGCAGTTGGCGCAACTTCCCTTGGGGTCATCCGCCGCGCGTTCGTTCGTACATACCAAAACGTAGCGCTTTTCCCTGAACATCTTGCCTACTCCGGGGTTTGGCGATGAATTGGAAACCCATACTTCCCATGGAGGTAAGAAAATTACCCTTGACTTTCTTCGGACACCGTATGGAAGCTAACATTTATGAAGTGTCCATTCAACGGGAATCTCCTAATTCTTTGTTTGTATTGAAGCTGTAAAACGGCATAATATGCTGTAGCTGGGCTAGACGTTCTCTTTAACGGGAAAGTGAATATGTCAATTGAATCACCTGAAAACCGACCCAAGCGAGTCTTGTTTTTCGCGACGTGTCTAGTAGATCAATTTTTCCCCGAAGTCGGCGAGGCCACTGTTCATTTGCTTGAAAGCGCAGATATCGAGGTGATTTTCCCGGAAGGGCTTACCTGTTGCGGACTTCCTCACTTCAACAACGGCTTCAGGGCGGAGGCAAGAAAAACTCTCGAAACCCAATTACATCTACTGGAGGGAGACATACCGATTATCGCCCCCTCGGGTTCTTGCGGCTGGATGCTCAAATGCGTTTTGCCCACCTTGTTTACAGACGACCCATGGGCACGGGAAAAAGCCGCGCAAATTGCTGAGCGGGTAATCGAGTTATCCCAATTCCTGTGCCAGATAGAGTTGAGTGATTTCGGCTCTACGCTTCCCGGGAAAACCGTGTATCACGATTCTTGTCACCTACTCCGCGGATTGGGAGAAAACCAAACACCCCGCCTGTGCCTCGATCACGTGGCGGAAAACCGCGAAGAGTTGCCCAACAGTGATCGATGTTGTGGTTTCGGTGGCTCGTTTTGCGTAAAATTTCCAGAAGTCTCATGCGCCATGCTTGACGAGAAGATCAAATCCGCCGAGAAAGTCGATGCAACCTGGCTCGTGGCGGCAGACGCCGGCTGCATGCTGCATATCTCGGGTGGATTATCGAGAAGAAACTCGAAAATCAGACTCCTCCATCTCGCGCAGGCCCTCTCCGGACCAAATAATCCGGGCTGGCCCGAGGAAGACTAGGCTTGAATACACCTTTCAACGAGCGCGCGACTTCCGCATTGATCAACATCCCTCTGCAGGAAGCCCTTCACGCGGCTACGGGCAAATTTGCCAACCAGCGCGCCCAAGCTTTCGAATCAACCGCGGCACCACTCGCCTTGCGGGCAAAAGCAAGGGAAATCCGGAGAAAAACGTTCGACGAGATCGACAAGCATCTCGAAACCTTGTTCGCGAGCCTCCAGAGTCTCGGCGTGCATGTACACTCTGCGCCCGATGCGGATTCCGCAAAGCGAATTGTCCTCGAAATCGCCCGGAAGCACGGAGTCGAGACGGTCGTCAAGAGCAAATCCATGGCTTCCGAGGAGATTCACCTGAATCAGGCCCTAGAGGCTGCCAACATTACCCCATATGAAACCGACCTGGGAGAATGGATACTTCAACTGGCCAACGAAACACCAAGTCACCTTGTGGCTCCGGCCATACATAAGACGTTGAAGCAAGTGCAAGACCTTTTCCGCGAGAAAGTAGACCCCAATGCCGGTTCGGACCCCCAGGAGCTCACGTCAATCGCGCGCAAGAAACTGAGAACGGAATTTATGCGGGCCGGCATGGGCATCAGTGGCGTAAATTTCGCTGTGGCGGAAACCGGAACGCTCTGCCTCGTTACGAACGAGGGGAACGGGCGGCTCGTCACCACTCTACCCAAGGTTCACGTCGCTATTATGGGATTCGAAAAAGTAGTACCCACGTTACGAGATACGCTTACGCTCCTCTCAGTACTTCCGCGAAGCGCAACGGGTCAAAAACTCACCAGTTATTTCACCATGTTAACTGGACCAAGAAGAGAAAACGAATCTGACGGCCCAAATGAAGTTCATCTCTTGCTGCTTGACGGAGGACGCTCCAGGCATCTCGGGACACCATTTCAGGAAGCATTTCATTGTATCCGCTGCGGGGCCTGTCAAAATGCTTGCCCTGTTTTCCAGACAGTCGGCGGCCATACATACGACTCCGTATACGGTGGACCAATCGGGTCGATCTTAAGTCCTATGCTTCGCGGTCTCGACGTTTCCGGAGAACTTCCCGCGGCATCGAGTCTATGCGGCGCCTGCATGGACGCCTGCCCCGTATTCGTAGACATTCCCCGCATGTTACTGGAAATGAGAGAAGCGAGAACGGTCAAGAAAAATAATGCCCTGATGGAAAGGTTCTCATTTCGCTTACTAGGTATGGCCATGCGTAAACCTTTCGTTTGGGAGACGGGTTTCAAGGTGGGGTCCGTTTTTTCAAGATTCCTGAACGCCAAAGCAGCCGCATGGCTACCTGGACCTCTGGGAGCTTGGGCGCAGGGGCGCGAACTCCCAAGAATCGCGAAAAAAAGTTTCCGCGCTCGTTGGCGGGAAAAGAAACGAAATGTCGCCAATTTGCCTTCAACGACTCTTGAAGTGCCCAAAACAGACAACCCGGATGCGATAGTCGGAAAAGCCCATCACGCCTTGGAGTTAGCGCATGGATTGTCACACGGCCATTTTGAAAACCCCGAAGGCCCCCTGCCGGAAATCAGCATCCCGGACGCCGCCGCCCGCTTCGCGACAGAGTTCGAGGCGGTAGCGAATCCCGTTCATCGTCCGCATTCCGTGGATGCCGTTCGGGAATATGTGCTCGATCTGGCGGCCAAATGGAAAGAATACCCTATCGCCATCAGCGACGGACTACCGATCGAAGTAACTGCTTGGCTTATGGATGAAGGGTTTGACGTGATTTCTCCATCGAATGACGGCGATAACCGAGATGCAATCGCCCGTTGCGGCATCGGGATCACGGGCTGCGACTGGGCTATTGCGGAAACGGGCAGCATCGTCTTACTGAGCGGACCCGGACATCCGCGTCTTCATTCCCTGCTTCCCGAAACTCATCTGGCCCTCATTCCCGAAAAGAATATATTGCCGCATATTTCCTCGCTGGGTCCTGAACTCGAAAGAGTATTGAAACAAGAAGAAGGAGCCTCGCCAAGTTGCGTCAACATCATCACGGGACCTAGTCGCTCGGCCGACATCGCCCTGACACTCATCAAAGGTGTGCATGGCCCGCGCGATGTTTTTGCGATCATCATTCCTGATACCCTGATCTAAGGGGATTTGTAGAATGCCCCCGCCCCAAAGAAGGCGATTCATCTTCACGAAGCGCAAATGAATCATTTGTCCCGATACAAATAATAAACCCCTCGAGCGATAATCCGCACGAGGGGTTTATTAATCTCGGTTGTTCAGGATCGCTGGAACCGAAATTTAAATGTCGTAGTAAAGGTGGAATTCGTGTGGGTGCGGCCGCAGGCGAATCGCATCCACCTCCTCTATACGCTTGTATTCAACCCAGTTATCGATGACATCCTTCGTGAACACATCACCTTTCAACAAGAATTCATAGTCCGCTTCGAGAGCATCCAACGCCTCGGGCAGACTCCCTGGTGTTTGCTCCACACCGCTGCGCTCCTCGGGAGCGAGATCGTAGAGGTTCTTGTCGATAGGTTCAGGCGGCATGATTTTATTCTGTATGCCGTCTAGGCCGGCCATCAACATAGCGGAGAAAGCCATATAAGGGTTACACGAGGGATCCGGACAGCGAAATTCTACTCTCTTGGCCTTCTCGCTCGAAGAATACATCGGAATGCGAACGCATGCGCTTCTATTGCGGCAACTATACATCAAGTTGATAGGCGCTTCGTAGCCAGGCACCAAGCGGCGATAGCTGTTCGTCGTCGGGTTGGTAAAAGCCAACAACGCAGGCGCATGCTTTAACAAGCCACCGATGTAGTAAAGCGCATCCGGGCTCAGGTCGCCATAGGTTCCCGCTCTGTACATGATATTCGTGTCGCCTTTCCAGATACTCTGGTGGACATGCATCCCGGTGCCGTTGTCGAGAAATACAGGTTTCGGCATGAAAGTCGCCGTCTTGCCGTGCTTTCTGGCCACGTTCTTGACGATGTATTTATACTTCATCAACTTATCCGCAGTGGTTACCAGAGTATCGAAACGGATATCGATTTCACACTGCCCGGCGGAGGCCACTTCATGATGATGCACTTCACACTCAACCCCACATGCCAGCATTTCCAGCATCATTTCAGAACGAACGTCCTGAAGCGTGTCGTTGGGCGGTACGGGGAAATACCCTTCTTTATAGCGGTTTTTATGGCCGAGGTTGGGATCTTCATTAGCACCCGTGTTCCAGGCAGCCTCACTTGAATCAACTTCGTAGAAAGCATGATTTTCCGAACCGGAATAGCGTACATCGTCGAACACGAAAAATTCGGCTTCGGGGCCGAAATAAGCGACATCCCCGATACCAGTGGATTTCATGTATTGTTCCGCTTTGATGGCGATGTGACGGGGATCGCGCTCATAGAGTTCGAGCGTAACCGGATCCTTGATGTCACAGATGAGAACCAGGGTTGGAATTTTCATGAACGGATCGATAAAAGCGGTCGTTGGATCTGGAATAAGAAGCATGTCGCTCTGATCGATACTTTGAAATCCCCGAATGCTCGAGCCATCGAAGCCGACACCTTCCTCGAAGGTCTCCTCCTCGAGCGTGCCGATATGGGCCGAGAAATGCTGCCACATACCAGGCATATCTATGAAACGATAGTCAACCATTTTGGCGCCACTTTCCTTAGCCAGCTTCAAGACATCTCCAACCATCTGTTGCACCTCCATGCGTATTTGCGGTTTTGCGGGAAACCATCGACACAAAACCAGGAATTGTTCAGCCCCTTCGGCTTTGTTATGAAACTATGGCGCTGATCGGGCGTCCTTCTTCAAGAATTTCGCTCAGATGCGCGCACAAGTCCTCAAGTCTGGTTGTATCCTTTATTTTTTCACCGTTATTGTCCGTGATATAGAAAGCATCCACAGCACATTGGCCCTCCGTTGTGATTTTGGCCCGGGAGATAGATATCCCCTCATGTACGAAGAATTGCGCAATCTGGGCCAGAAGGCCGTGTCTATCCGGCGCAACAACCTCGAGAACCGTCGCATCCCCACTCGCTGTCTGATCAAATTCTACCAAGATCGGTAAATCGAACGACATCCGTTTCTTTAATCGCAAATATTTTTTGCTCCTGCCCAGAAATTCCAACAATTCAAGTTCGCCCGAAAGCAACTGCTCCAGCGATTTGCGAAATTTATTCCAAAGACCTTCATCGACAACGGCTTTTCCCTCGGAATCTACAACCTCAAAAGTATCTATCACCAAACCATCTTCGCGTGTATATACTTTCGCGTCCAAAATGTTTAGCTCGTACACAGCAAACGCGCCTGCGATAAGTGCGAACAAACCGATTTGGTCCTTGCACAACAGTGTCAAGAGTGTATTTCCCCGTCTCCTGCGATGCGTGATATCGATCTCGCATATCGCTTCATCTGAAAGACGGACCCCAAGCTCGATGTGGCGCAGGATATCTTGCGGTGGAGTTCCGGTACGGTATCTGTCCGGCATGGATTCCATATGCTTTGCGATTTCCTCACGCCCTATTCGACTTCCTCCCGCCCTAGCTTCTAAACTTACTTGTTCTACAATATCTTCCCTGCGCTTTTTCCTGTATAAATCCTCTCCTGTCTCCATCACCCCCAGCACTCGCTTGTACAATTCATAAATCAAGGCGCTTCGCCATTCATTCCACATACCGGGAGCAACGGCGGATATATCTGCGTACGTCAAGAGATAAAGCATTTGGAGCCTTTCCACCGTCCCTATTTTATCGGCGAAATTGCTGATCAAGACAGGATCATCGATATCACGCCTTTCGGCCGTGATACTCATTTCAATATGGCAAGCCACCAAAAATTCGATAGTGCTCCCCTGATCTGCCGGTAGACCCATGCGCATAATAATATCGGGAAGTGCAGATGCGCTCTTATGCACATGCCTCGGTCCTCTCGCTTTGCCTATATCATGAAACAATAGCGCAAGCCTCAATATATTCGTACGTTCCATCTCTCTATGAATATGGGCCACATGCTGCAAAGACACATCTTTCGTATATGTAAGCTCATCCAATGCCGCTAGCGTGAGCAAAGTATGTTCATCCGCTGTATATCGATGGTAATGATCGTACTGAACAAAACAAGTCAGAGGTTCAAATTCGGGGATATAACACCCCAGTAAACCGAGACCGTGCATTTCGTGCATCGTTGACGTTACGCCGGCTTTGCCACTCAATATCCGTAAAAAGCTGTCCCTTACATCAGGCGAAGCGCGAAAATTGTCATCAACGGTATCCAGATGGGCTCGAACAAAGTTTCTTACATTCGGCGATAAGCGACATCCAAAACGATATTGACACTCGAATATCTTCATCAAGCCTGTAGGATTTTTAAGGATTGCTCGAGGGTTAGACTCATCCAACACGAGCGTATGGTAATCCTGCAAAGCCAGCCCATTTTCCAGAGGTTGGAGCTTCGGTTTTCTATTGACCCATCTTCTGCTCTTTAAATGATCTTCGAGAGTTTCAAAAAAATCACGGCAAAAAATATGCAAGTTTCTTGCATGCAAGAAATAATCACGCATCAAACACTCACTGGCCAACGCGCTTTCTTCATCTTCATAGCCTAATTCAGGGGCAATTTCTGCTTGGGCCGAAAAATTAAGCATATCGTTCTTAGCTTTTGCACGGATATGCAGTTGAGCCCGTATACGAAGAAGAAAATCATAAGCCTTCATCGCTTTTTCAAACTCCGCTTGCGGCACCCAACTCTTACACCACATCTCATCCATTTCTTTCATGCCGAAGGTCTTGGCCAACCAGCAAACGGCATGAAAATCCCGCAACCCCCCTGCACTTTCTTTCACGTTTGGCTCAAGGACATAAACCGAAGGATCCCACGATCGATATCGTCTCATTCGTTCTTCAAGCCGATTCCGAAGGTGAGAACTTTTCGCAACACGCTGTATGTAAGCATCGAATTTCTTGTTGAAATCCAGAAAAACTTCTTCGCTGCCCGCCAACAATCGATTTTCCAACATGGCGGTTTCGCTTTGGTAATCTTCCTTGGCAATTTTCAGACAATTAGAAATAGTTCTGGCGCTATGGCCAATCGTAAGACCCGCATCCCACATCAGATACAAGACAGAGCGAATCAATTCACTGATTTGCCCCTCATGTCCTGAAAACAAAAACAACAGATCGATATCTGAGCTGGGAGACAATTCCCCCCGTCCATATCCGCCAATAGCAACTAAAGCGCATGGAAACGACTGATTAATATTGCCGGATTTTCTCTTTTCTCCTTCTAAAGCGTACACATAAACCTGAGCAATATACGCATCCATAAAATTCGCATGCGCTTCACATAACTCATATCCGCCTGCGCCCTCATGCTGCGCATTGCCTATACACTCTCCGGCCTGCGCATAAGCCTCCTTGATATAGCGGAGAAAAACGCTTCGTTCCCAACCGCAAGCAGCAAGGGTTGTTTCCCGAATATCGCTTTGAAGTTTTAATAGATTATTGAGAGATGGCGTCATGGGAAGATATTGTTAAATCGCCTCCATACCTCGTTCTCCAGTACGAATTCGAACTGTTTCCTCGACAGGCTGTACATATATTTTACCATCCCCGATTTTTTCTGTTCTTGCGGATCCCATGATAGCGTCGATAATCGTTTCCACGCTGGAATCTTCACATATGATCTCTAACTTGATTTTCGGCAAAAAATCGACGACATATTCACTGCCCCGATATAATTCAGTATGTCCTTTTTGCCTTCCGAATCCCTTCACCTCGGTCACCGTCATCCCGGCAACACCGATAGCTCCAAGGGCTTCTTTTACTTCATCCATCTTGAAAGGTTTGATTATAGCTACAACCAATCGCATGTCATGTATCCCCCAAGTTCAAGTGAAAGGTCCAATGGGATGGTTTCCATCGACTATAACACGCAGCGGTTGGCCGTCAATCAATGAAGCTTATGAATAATCACTCCTTACGGTCCGCAATGACGTATCTACACCAACTATGTTTCCGTGGTGTTACATGGCGAATATGAACAATTTCAGATTTTTAGTGAATCTTCGGGATTTGCCAGAATCGCATCGTCGGCAGGTTGTGCAATGCAAGGCTTTTCCATAAACTTTTCTCAAAATCTCTTGTATCTTTGTTGGTTTCAAGGAATTTTATTCATTTTCCGCGGAGGAAATTCACCAATGGAATGTACGCTTTTAGAAGCACCTATAGAATGCCATTTTGCATTGAAAGGCTCCAATGGACAAAACAAGTGCTCGTACAATGGAAATTCCTGTCTCCCCGTCGTTGAGGAATGCCTTTCGGGTGATGACGAAAAAGCATGCGAACACATCTTGGAGTTTCCGAAAGGAAAATTCTGCTCTAAATTTCCAAATCCTGAAAATCGTTGGGAGCGTGGCAGATGCCCTCTTGCGACGCATATCAAATTAGATTTCGAAGCTCCGCTTGAGAAAAAACTAAACCCGCTGAAAGCCTCGAAACGAGCTGCGCGAGGAAATTAAAGGCCAACTATAGTTACAAAAACCGCGCTCAAAAGAGCGCGGTTTTTGTAACGAATGAATCCTACCCGAACAAAAGAGCTAAAACCCCAGCAATAATAAATACCTGATCTGCAGCTACTTCCATGAGCCCACTATGGCCCAGTATCTTTCGAGTATAACAGTATAAACATGCCCCCGCGTAAATAATCGGGATAAGCATGATATAGGCAAACAGTGGTACTACCCACCCATTGACAGAAGCACTAACGAGAACTACAGCCAATGCGGCACAGATTGCTCCCATAAGCGCTTCTGTCTGTTCTTTCCCAAATACAATCGGTAATGTCCTCTTCCCTACGATTCGATCTCCTTGGATATCCCTTAATTCCATCAACCCGGTTCGGAAAAAAATCAAACCGAAAGCGACGAATATCGATATTATCCAGCCGGCGGAAATGGATTGAGAATTCGCTAGAGCAGGTAAAACCGCCATACTGAAGGTCCATCCCAACGAAAGAATAAGAATCTTCAAAGAGGGGAAATTCATCACCCGCCCTACGAGTGCGCGAGGTTCGAGCTTTAGGCTGCAAAAAATAGCCCAAACCAAACCAGCCACCATAATACCCCCCGTCAGGTAGGAAATACTGACCCCGAACGCGATGGATACTAAAGCGGCGACCCCGGCCAGGGACAACAATATGGGCTTGTGTTTTTCATAAAAATGAGCTCGATTGGGTTCGTTGTATCTATCCGCCTCATAGCTGACACAACGATTTATCGTATGAGCAGCGAATAGATAAAGGCCTGCTGTTACGGCAAGTTTATTCGAGAGGGGGAAACCGCCCAATTTTGTAATAGCAATACTGCCCAGTAGTGCTGAAAAGAAAAGAAGCACATTTGCTCTCGACAGCACCTTGAGGATATCAAAAATCTTATCCGCGATATTTGGATTTGGATCGGGAATCGCCTCAATTCGATTGACAACACGTCTGATCATCCAATCCGGTGTAGATGCGCCCGCCGTAACGGCGATGTTCTTATATTGTTGCAAAATTTTCTCGTCAATCTCATCTTCAGTTTCAATGAGAATCGAATCTGCGCCTCCTTCCTTCGCCACTTCCACCAAGCGATTCGTGTTACCGCTGTTGCGACCTCCAACGACGACCATCAGGTCAACATCGGGAGCTAGTTTCTTTACCTCTTCCTGACGAACCTCAGTTGCATCACATATCGTATTAAACATCTGGGCCTGGGGATATTTCCCCAAAATAGCTTCTTCGACATCTTTCCATTCCCGCATGTTGATTGTCGTCTGCGCAACCACCACAACGGGGCGATTTCCGATGTCCGGGAGCCCGGACACATCTTCCATACACGTTATCAAATGGCTGCCAGCCTCAGCATAGCCTTTATGACCCTCTACCTCCGGGTGGCTTTCCTCCCCAATTATTACTGTGAATGCGCCCATTCGAGAATGTTTTCTGATTACGCCATGCACTTTGGCAACCAGGGGACATGTTGCGTCTCTGATTCCAGCGCCTGAACTCCTTAAACGATCACGAACTTGCGGCGAAATACCATGCGCCCGAATGACAACCAAGCTCGTGCTACTTGGCGTCTCCTGAGGATCAGACACAAAAACACTTTTATCTTCCAACAGTTCCACTGTTTGCGGGTTATGAATCAGTGGCCCATGCGTCAAAACTTCGCTGGATGCATCGTTGGCCGTGTCCAAGGCGATATCAAGCGCTCTTTCCACTCCCCAGCAAAAACCAGCCGTCTTAGCCAGTTTGACTCTCAATTACACTCCTCCTCAGCGAAATGTAAAATGAAATTTGGCTATTACCACATTTACGCTTACGCACTATAGCTCTACTATCAATTCATATGCAATAAAAATGTAAATCAACCTTCATCCGAAACGCGGGGACGCTCAAATCGCAATTCAATGATAGGCGGCGCATTTTTAATGTGCACGAGCTCGGAGATTCGAAACCAACCTCCCGAAGCATCCAAAATGACCTCGCCGATAGCTCTCGGGAGATTGAATCTCTTCGGCCCGCAACTGCCGGGATTAAAAAAGACGGTCTTGCCTATCATTCGGCAAAGCGGTTGATGCGTATGACCGAAAATCACCAAATCCATCGCCTCATCTTGAATAAACGTCTGCAATTCCCGAGATGGTCCTCCTCTGGCCCAGACAATATGCTGAATCATAATCCGCCAGCCTGCTATAACGGTCTTTGAGCGCATGGGCGCCAGGCCGGGCGCATCTACGTTTCCCAAAACACAACTGACAGGTGCAATGCTCTGGAGTTCCGGCAAGATAACATCAGAACCCACATCACCGGCATGAATGATATGGTCTGCATTCTGACAAAACTCGAGCACGTCTTTCGTAAGACGACCATGAGTATCAGACAGCACACATAATCTGACGCTCGAAGTCATTATTTATCGCCCCTCACGGCTCTTCAGTACAAGACGTGAAACAGAATTCCCGCTTCCACATGATGAATTAAAAGTGCATATTCCTCAAAAAGGACAATCTCAATATGTGATCTCACTCCTACATCTCTCATAACCCACATATCATATTCCACTACCTGAAAAGGCATTCAAGACATACAGAAACACAGGAAAATGCTAACTTTTTGATCTCCCCCCAAATACGATACCCATCAATATGATAGAGCATGCGAAGAGTCGACCGGATGTAGGAACTTCCTGAAGCAGCCACCATGCCAATCCGGTAGCCACCAATGGCTCTCCCACAACGGCAAGCGCTACTTTTCCCGGGTGCAAATGTCCCAAGGCATAGTTGATGGAAGTATGGCCAATCAATGTGGGGATGAGTATCATGGCGAATAAAAGCAGCCAAGTATTTTGGGAATACCCGCCAAGAGGTTGTTCCAGCATGAAAGAGGCGCCGAAAAGTAAAATCCCACTGAATCCATAGCACCCCGTCACATATGCCGCAACAGGAATTTTTATTCTCAGCTTTCGGCCACATAACATGTAGGCAGAAGCCATTACAGCCGCAGATAACGCGAGGAAATTCCCCCGGAAGCTATCATCCCGGCCTACAAAGTCAGAATACGCTAAAACGGCACTGCCACCGATGGCCAACACCACACCCAGCCAAAAATTCCGCCCTTCCCTCTCTCCCAATAGAACGATTCCGCCGATTCCTGCGAATATGGGGTTGGTCGTCGCAAGCACGACGGAACTTGCTACGGACGTATGTGACAGCGACTCTATCCAAAACGCAAAATGAAACGCCAAAAATATACCCGAACCCGCCCAAATTATCTTCTCCTTAAGCGACAAGGCGCCCCATATATACATGACGCTCTTCCCCGTGAACGGCAGCAGCAACAAAGCGCCTCCCCCCATACGGTATGCCGCTATCGCCAAAGGTTCGGCGTCCGCCAATCGTATGAGTATGGCGGAACAACCAAGGGCAATGACCCCAACAAACAAACAGAAATAAACGGGAATTTTCATGCTAGAAAAAACCAGATACAGACGAAGTGATATTCTGGACTTGGAAGATACCTAAAACTCATTGATGAACTGCGTAATCAAACCCCCGACCACCCCCGGTTGCTCCAGCATCACCATGTGACCAGATTGCGGGACAATGAATAATTTCGCATTTGGAATCTTCTCGGACATAAACTGTGAATACTTTGGGGGCGTCAAAAGGTCGTCTTCTCCACATAGGATCAAAGCGGGCGTAGATATAGATTTCAATTCGGAAAGGACATCAAATCGATCGCATGCAATAAAATCATGGTGTAGGGTATCCGCATTGCATCGCAATAAACCTTGAGTGCTCTCCCGGATTAGAGAAGTGGCTGTTGCCGGGGAAAAAGCATAACTGATAATTTCATCCACAGTCTTTAGAAAATCGCTTTTTACACCCTCCAAAATGGAATCTTTCACTCTAAGCTTTGCGCCTGAGCCAATAAGAATGACACCTTTCAATAACTCAGCATGAGACATAACACTGGCAAGAGCTACGGCACCCCCCATTGAGTGGCCGGTTAGATAAACTGATCTCAATCTCTTAGCTTCTAAGAATTGAACAACAAATCGACTATATTCTTTTACATCCGAGATTTGAGCTACACCAGACTCACCATGACCGGGCAATTCCAGGGCCAAACTGCTCACGCCCAGTCCCGCCAGATTGCGCATTAAGGGAATCCAGCTATCTCGATTCCCTCCCGCTCCATGAATGCACACTACGACGCTACTTAATACCTGGGGACCAGCTTCGCAATAAGCGATTCTATGGTCAGATAAACTCAGCGAACCTGGCCGCAACCAAGACAAGTGGAGGGTTTCCTAAACTGTTGGTGAGCTATAGATTTGTAGCCTAAAGGGCACGGTCAATGGCGGCTTTCAAATCGGCCTTGGATTTCACTCCCACGACCTGCTCCACAACCTCGCCCCCCTTAAACAACATCAGTGTTGGGATACCGCGAATTCCGAATTTCGTCGGAACTGATGGATTCTCATCTATATTCAACTTTCCGACTCGCACCTTCCCTGCATATTCTTGGGCAAGTGCTTCAACCGTTGGCGCAATCATTTTGCAAGGAGCACACCATTCTGCCCAAAAATCAACTAATGTGGGCGTATCTGAGCCGATTACATCCGTCTCGAAGTTCTGGTCCGTAAACTCGATAACACCTTCCGCCATTACATATCCTCCGGGAGCAGAATCCATCGGGCTGGAAAAAACGATTAGTGTCTAAAACATGTCAAAAGTCTCAATCGCAATTGGATATGGCGCCGTTTCGACCAACGAAATCCAGAGCATCATTCCTTATTGGCCAAAAGGCGTCAACTCCACCATTCCAACTACATATCCGGATTTTCGATAAGACAATGAACAAAAGGAGGGATACCAAAAATCTCCAGGCAACTCTACTCTACTGGTTCTTCGCCTGGAATCTCACTGACTAAAACTTGTCTTCTCTTCACACCATCCGCCGGGCCGATGATTCCCTCTAGCTCCATACGCTCAATCATGCGCGCTGCCCTGTTATACCCAATCCTCAAATGTCGCTGGATGAGAGAAATGGATGCCTCGCGCGTCCTGGAGACCAGCGCAATCGCATCATCATATCTCTCATCATGCTCGTCATCGCTATTTGGTTCATTCTGGGAGGCGTTTTCCTCCTCTACAAACCAATCCTCCCTGAATATCGCTTCTCCTTGGGATTTCCAGTGCGCAACGAGTTGAGAAATCTCACTATCTGAAACATACGCTCCATGAATGCGAACAGGAGTACTAGAACCGGGTGGCACGAAAAGCATATCCCCTTTTCCTAATAAGCGTTCCGCCCCATTCGAATCCAGGATTGTCCGCGAGTCTGTTCGTGTAGCAACGCGGAGTGCCATCCTTGACGGGAAATTCGCTTTGATGAGACCCGTGAGAACATCCACTGATGGACGCTGGGTGGCCACCAATAAATGGATTCCAGATGCTCGAGCCATCTGGGCCAGGCGCGTCATTGATTCTTCCACCTCACGTGGTGCGACCATCATGAGATCAGCCAATTCGTCAATCACCACCACAATATAAGGAAGAAAATCAAGGGATGTATCCTCTTCGGCCAGAGGTTGCTTCCATCTTCTAATCGCCTCTCGATCACCTAATTGCCGCGCTACGGAAGCATTGTAGCCCTGGATGTTCCTCACCCCCGCTTCGCTCATTATCTTATAGCGTCTTTCCATTTCCACCAGGACACCCCTTAAGCCCGCCGAGGCTTTCTTGGGTTCAGTCACAACAGGCACGAGTTGATGAGGGATGCCTTCATATATCGACAGTTCTAGCATTTTGGGGTCGATCATTAAAAAACGAACCTCTCTTGGCGTGCACCTAGCCAGGAGACTACAAATCATCATGTTCAAGGCAACACTTTTTCCTGCCCCTGTTGTGCCCGCAATCAACAGATGTGGAATTTTGGCCAGATCTGTAAACGCCGTTCTTCCTAGAATATCCTTGCCCAGGCCCATCGTAAGTTTATCTTCGGCTTGCATGAATTCCCTTGAAGAGAGCACTTCTTTTGCAAATACGGCATCACGCTTGATGTTGGGAACCTCGATGCCTACAACCGATTTTCCGGGTATCGGGGCGACAATGCGGACACTTAGCGCGGATAAAGCTCGGGCCAGGTCGTCTGCCAGGCCGGTAATCTTGGAAACCTTGATTCCTGGGGCCGGGTCATACTCGAAACTCGTAATGACAGGCCCTGTCTTTACTTCCTTGACTGTTCCGACGACACCAAACTCTTTCAGCGTTTGTTCAAGAAGTAAAGATTTTTCGCGTATGCCTGCTTCGTCTACTATCAGTCCGCCAGAGGGGGGAGCTGCGAAAATATCTAACGAGGGGATAACGTATTCTTTCCTAGGTACAGTGCTTCTTTGCTCCTTTGGACGATTTTCCGTTTGCGCACCGGAGCGGACCAGAGAATTGTCTTGAATCTGGACAGCGTCCGACTCGCCAATAGTTCCCGCGTGTCGAACTTTTATATGCTCTTCTGATTCTCTGCTTTTTGTTGAATCTTCAACACGAGTCGAAGGTGATCCGGGAAGCTCGTCAGGTGATTTCCCAGGAATAGGAGCTTCGTCCTGCGACGCTGGCAACATATTGCTATTGCCATCAAGATTTTTCTTCAGCTTAATCCGCAGTCCGCCGGTCACAGACTTTCTCTCTGCTTTCACCTTCTGTGTTTCATCATCGACTTCCTCACTCG
Organism: uncultured Nitrospinaceae bacterium; assembly: GCA_964440505.1. Lineage (GTDB taxonomy): Bacteria > UBA8248 > UBA8248 > UBA8248 > UBA8248 > Bin107. The sequence goes on along the minus strand of CAYTSP010000184.1, from coordinate 18,356 downwards.
CCTTTGGCGACAGTTCGTCCACCACGCTTAGCGGCAAGTCGTTGCGCGCACCATCGTTGGCCAATCGCAGATCGTCATCATCATTCTCGAGAAGCGTTTCTAACACCGAGCCGGGCATTGCTTCATCATAAAGACTCTTGGGGGTTTTTATGAGTTCGATTTCCTCCTCGCTAGCCGCCGGACCGCGCAGCGCAGGCAACTCCGGCCCTGGAAATTTCTCTCCCCCAAACAGCGAAGGGCCGTTTTGTGCCGATGGCCGAAAAACAAGCCTGCCATTCTTTTGGTTAGACAAGCAGGATCTGTTAGGTTCCAAAATTAATTCGTCGGCATCTTTTTTCGAGTGGTTCAGCCTCGGTTCCTCGCTGCTCAAGCGGTCTTGCTCAAAATATCCATGCGCTGCGTCTTCGGTGCTGGCTATCGTTTCGGCATATTCAGCGCAGGACCCCTTTAGAGGTAGAGATAATGGAATACCTGCAACTATGGAGAAGAGTTTCCGGGTCGCGAATACAGCGCCCCTTGCCGTCCCGAGCAATACCTTTTTAAAAACCATAAATATGCGAGAAAAAAACCACCAATGCGCAATTGCCAGTCCTGAAATCATTTTTTTGAATGAAAAACCGGTTATGCCGACAAACGAGGCAAGCAAAACGGAACCAAGCAACACCCAACTGCCCGCACTGCCCAAATATGCGTTCAGCAACATCACGACACTATAGCCGACAATTCCACCGGCTAATGTCGTCGTCCCAAAAAGAGGGTCGGTTTCAAATGCTTTGAAAAATAACCCGGATGCGCTCAATAGAAAGAACAAGCCAACCAGTTCACGCCAACCAGGCCGCCATGAGCGCAAACCTGCAAACGCGGTTACGCCCCAAACAAGGAATCCGATGGGCATCAAAATCGAGAATGCGCCCACCGCCTGGACCATAGCGCCGGCGGTATATGCGCCTACAGCTCCGCCGTAATTTCGAATCCGCCATTTTTGATTGACGTAAGCACCCCAAGACGGGTCGCCAGAATCGAAAGTCCAAAGCGAAATCGCCAGAAAAACAGCGAAACCAACCAAGGATAAACCTATAATCTCATTGGTTCTTTGGGAAACCGGGGATGGTCCAGACTGGATACCCGAGCGACGAGTAGGCATACACTGAATCCTATATTCCCACCCACAAACAGAATGGGATATGCGTCCTCGGGCAGAGGAAGACCTAGAAACGCTATCAAATTTAAGTGGGAAATGCAAGAAAAGTTTGGGGTTAATGAGTTCAGTCGCGGAGATCTGTACCGAGGACTTTATCTATCACATCTTTAAGAGGTAGTCCGTTTATGCGGTTTTCATAATTCTCGACAGAACTACGACATACACTTGGAGTATAGTCTCGAATCAACCCTGAAATGTGGGGGGATTCATATTTATGTTTTTCGCCTGCAACAAGCAGTCTGTAAAATACGCGGCGCCTGTCGAATCAACTCTTCTCCATAATGTTGATGATAAGGGCTGACTACCAAGACACCGCGTCTCTGAAATAGGATATCTTGATTAGATTACTTAGCACCGAATAAGCTGCGGAGACCTTTTCGCAAAGATTTTTCGAGTTTTTCCCCAAATTGCTCAAGTTTACTTTCTCCTCTCTCCAATTCTTTCGCGGAATCTTGATCGGGCGTTGTTCGATTATCCTTCGGCGTCGGCACTATTTTTTGCACCCCTTCTATGGCAGTGCCGAGAATTCCAGTTACGATATCCTTCACATTCCCTCCCAAGTTCTGCGCCTTCTTAAACAGACCCAAAAACATCGGTTCCACAATGGCATCCAGAAAATGAAACTCCGGATCATCCAAACGCCCTGTTACCCGGACATTCAGTTTAATGGTATCGTCCGGTCTCTCGAATAGGCGGAATACAGACTCACGAAGCAATTTCACCACGAGGTCGACCAAGGGAAACTTCTCGTCGGGTTTCAAACGTAACCCGGTAATCTGCGCGACCCCCTCCAAATTCAAGCGGCTCTTTCTCAACGAATAAGTGGATTTAAAATCTAACTCTCCTCTCGTTATCTCGGTTCCCCGCATTAACAAAGCACTTGCACTCTCTCCTTCAATATCACGTATATAGGGAGATATTTTGCGCAGGTCGAAACGCGAGAGGTTGAAAATTCCATCTACATCCGGAGGCATCAAGCCAGGGTTCAAGTTCGCCCTAGCCAGGATTGAGGGAGATTTCCCGAGCGTTCTCAACTCCAAGTGTGTTTTTCGCAGGTTTGGACCCATCAGTGTATCTAGATTCGTGATCGAAATCCTGGCGTCCGGGATCCTCAAAACAACCGGCGGTTTATCTGCCGCAATGAAATCCTGATAATAAAATGCTATTCTTGCCACTTCGAATTTCGCAATTTTGATCGCAGGGAAAAGAGCCCCCCCCTTTTTTTCCCCGATCTTTCGGCGTTGCCCGAATGTGGTCTTTTTATCTGCAAATACAGTTTTCTCTCGGTTTCTCAATCGCTGGGTTTGCTTTTCACCTGCTTTCGCCGTCTCGAACAATGAGTCGAAATTAGTTTTTCCTTTCTCATGATGCACATATCGAATGTTCAACTTTTTGATCTGAACGCTTGGCGATCGTATCTCTCCTCGCAAGATGGATGAACGCTCTAGAGATGCTTTCAAATCTTGAAGAATAATATCTGGTTCCGCATTTGGTTTGTTAAGGTCGAATGTCTTCAGCTTTGGAACCCGAATTTTTATCGCATCGTCATCAAGCTGCCCTGAAAAACTTCCCGCTACATTCAAATTCGGGTATGAAACATGCGCGAGCGATGAGAGATTCGCCGTGAATGACCATTTGGTGGAAATCGACTGCGGGTTCTTTCTTTTTCTTGAAATTTCCATCCAACCATTGGCTGCACCTGCCACAGAAAATTCCGATACCGGCGCTCCCCAAATACTCCCGGCCAATCGAGCCGCGTGTTTTAGGCTCGATACCGTCCATTGGAATCGACCCGAATCCACTCCGTTCATGCTCCAATCGGCGGGCCTCGATGCCCGAAGATATCCGAATGGCATGTTCAGGTTCAGGTTCTGTAACCTTCCAGATTGATTGTGGAAATCATAAAAACCCGTTGTTTCAACGCTGAATTTACCCGTCTGCAGCAGTCTCCAGTCGCGGCTCATCGGCGCAAGGAATTCCCCGCTCAAATTTTCGCTCGTCAGGCCCAGATTCCATTTTGCCTTTTCTTTGGGGACGTATGAAAATTCTATTTCACCGGCGATCTCTCCTGCTAGATTTCGAATAATCGGAGTATGGCTAATAAAATTCACCCAGGGTGATATATGAACAGGATCAAAGAGCGCGTATCCTTTATAGGAAAATACAGCCCCATCTTTCCTGTTTCTCGTTCCTGAGAGTGAAATTTTCAATTTTTCACTCTTTGGTCCCGATTGAATGGGGTGCCCGATCAATTCGCCCAGCCAGACTTCGGCGGCGCTCAAATCCATGACATCGAGTGTCAACGAAAATTCATCCCTGCCCCTTTTGTTCCATAAGGCTTGGCGATTCAAAAACATCCTCGCAAAGGGAAGCTTCAAATCCAACGTCTTGATTTCGGCAGAACCTTTTGAAGCGAGATAGAAACCGTCCGACTGGATTACTAGAGATGCCAGGGAAAAATCGCGCCACTTTTCTTTCGAAATTATTTTGATACGCGCACCGAGATTCTTCCCGACGATATCCGCCTTCCACCGGAGGGCGCCATCCAGGGTCGAAGACACCTGCAACTCACCGCTGACCCAGCCAGTGGCTTTTTGCAGGTAGGCTGGCAAAGGGACGAAATCCACGAGTGGCGCGACCGGCAAAGAATCGAAACGCGCGTTCGTATCTACCAAGTAGGCCGAGGGATTCTTCCGATTTCGAGACACGGCGACATTAAAACGGAGTTTCGCATCTTGGGGAACGTCTCCAAACGATATTAACCCGAGTCTTTGCATGAAATCATTCGTAGATGAGAAATCACTCACATCGACGTAAAACGCGGCTTCATCATTACCATCTACGTTCCATTTCGCGGGCTTTTGGAGTTTCGCCGCGGCGAACGGCAACTTGATTTCTAGGGTATTGATACTCGCGGATGCATTCTTCGCGTTGTAGTTCCCCCTCGAATGAAGAACGGCTCTCCCCAACGTCAGCGCTTTCCATTGTTTTCTCTTGTCCATCCTGACTTTTGCGCCGAAGTCCCGGGCTTCCAAAGCCACATCCCATCCCACACGCTCGCCTGAAACAAAAACCACGCGCGCTTTTCCGCCCACTTTCCCCTTGATTTTCGAGACATGGTCAACCGAGGGAATGAATTCACCAAATCGAGACAGGTCCACTGGGGCGAAGCGGGAATCCACCTCTATTTGGACGAAGTCGTCCGATATCTTGCGAACCCGCTTCGCCGATATGAGAACCCTGGCTGTTGCTCTTTCCTGGAACCCTCCTAGCGCGATTCCTGCGACTCGCGAAATCCAGTCGCCCGTTTCACGCATATCACGGATGTTCGCTTCAAAATGAACTTCATCTTGCGCCGAGACGTTCCAGAACGAAGGTTTCGTCAATTTCGCATCCAGAAAAGGCGTTTCGACGAAGAGAGTGTCGATGTGCGCGGAACCATGGAACAGATTGAACCGGCCTTTCGTCTTCAGTTTGAATCTGGGCAACGCCAGCTTTCGCCATTTTGCTCGTCGATCCATTTGGAAATCCGCAAGGATGTTTTGGCCGTTCAAATCGATATCCCAGGTAACCGGTTTTGGGGCGACATAGTCGAACTTCAAGTTCCCGGCGAAAATTCCTTTCCTGAAACGAGTGCCCGATATCTTAGGCGCCATCACAGGCAGGAAAGACGAATCCAAAAAAGGCATCTCGAAAGACGCGCGATAACTCGAGCCTGTCATGTCGACGTACGCATTGCCTTTCATCTCGATGAGTGGTTGCCCGTCCGGCCTCTTGCATTTCCCTTCGAGAGCAACGTCCAAGGGCTTGCCAGGCGTTATTATGTCGACTTCGATGTGAGCAAAAGAACATGAACCATCGAAAGCCGGCGAGGCGTTGCTGGCATCGAATCGCAATTCGGTTTTTGCGTCATAAAGGTCGAATTCGTGAATGGTAAAACTGAACCCTTGTTCAGGACTTTGCGGAACGCTCTCCGCCGCCTCGGCGGATTTGATGAATGAAAACGTTTTTCCCCCACGCGACGAAGCCGACTTGTTTGTTCCTCGATGCAGTTTGTCGATGATATCCTGGAAATTGAACCTGCCCTGTCCATCCCGATGCACGCGAGCGGAGGCGCTTTTGATGGTGAGTTGGAGAATGCTGATACGCTTGTAAATCAGGGTCGATGGATTCAGAAGTATTTCAACATCGTCAAATCGAATGAAGGGTTTACTCTTCGCTCTGTCATTTCCTGTTTGCCCGTCAATGACGATCCCACTCGCCTCGATCTTGAACAGTCCCAGTTCCAGCCGCTCGATTGATACTTTTCGGCCCAGGATTTTTCGTCCTTCTCTCTCCGCGATTCTGATTATTTCATCGGAGGAAAGAAAAATTTGTACGGCGAAGAACGCAACAACGATGAGAACGAAACAAATACCGGCAATCCAAACCAACCATTTAAGGAATCGGTACATAGAGGACCCATCGCGGAAAACTAAGAAGGCGGCTCACAGATCATAAAACAATTCAGATTTCACAACAGTACCTGATATTATATATTAGAAAAATGTAAATTTTTTGTTTCTTCTGATGTTTGCTACATAATTCTTCTCTATTCTCATAAAGCGCCTCTATGAAGAAAAATCACGATAGCGCAATGGCAAATCCTCATATTCTGAAGCCGAATCGAGGCCGAGAAGTTTTCTCCTGGTGCATGTACGATTTTGCAAACTCCGCTTTTCCGACACTAATCGTTACGGTTGCGTATAGCGTCTATTTCAAGCAAATCGTCGCCGGCGGCGGCGGGAAAGGAGATTTCCTATGGGGGGTAGCACTCTCGGCAGCCATGATTTTAAGCGTGACCATCACCCCGCCTTTGAGCGCGGTCGCCGACAGGCGAAGCGCTCGGAAACGCTTCTTAATCCTATTCGCCTATATTTGCGTATTTGCTACCGCTCTCCTGTCAAATGTAACTACCGGCATGATTTTTGCGGGAATGGCGCTTTTCATTATCGCCACTGCTGCATTTGAAAGCTCTCTCATCTTTTACAACTCTTTTTTGCCCGACGTCTCCATACCGGAAAATATCGGGAAGATTAGTGGCTGGGGCTGGGGACTTGGTTATCTGGGCGGGCTGCTTTGTCTTTTTTTGGTCAAACCATTATTGGCTGGAGGTTTCTCGCCGGAAAACCTTCCATTGTTCCAAATGAGTTTCGTTGCGGTCGCCGTGTTCTACGGCCTGTTTACGCTTCCGTTAATTTTTTGGCTCCGCGAGGCCAAAACAAATTCCACGAAACCAAGCGAAAAAAGCGCTTTCGCTGAATTATGGAAAACTCTCAAAGACACCCAAAAAACTCCTGGGGCACTCAGGTTCTTGTTAGCCTTTTTCCTCTACAACGACGGGATTGTAACCGTCATCTCTTTCAGTTCAATCTATGCGGTTTCCACACTTAAATTCAGCATGGGCGAAGTTTTGAGTCTTTTCATTATGGTTCAAGTCTCGGCCGGTGTGGGCGCGTTTACGCTCGGATATCTGACGGATGCCTGGGGACCGCGAAAAACGATTCTGCTGACTCTGGTGAATTGGTGCGTGGTCGTCATTGTGGCCTATTTCACCGAAACGAAATATGTCTTCCTGGGCGTCTCTTTGTTGGCGGGGCTTTCCCTCGGGTCCAGCCAATCAGCAAGCCGCACCCTGATGGCAAGCTACATTCCTGAAAAAAGAGCCGCGCAATCATTTTCGTTTTACGGTATTTGCGGCAAAATGAGTTCGGTTCTTGGTCCACTCGTTTTCGGCGGCGTTTCCGCGCTTACTGGAGAGCAAAGAACAGCAATATTATCCGTGCTCGTCTTTTTCGTGGTGGGGGGCGCCTTGCTGTGGCTAACGCCGGAAACCAGGAAATCGGCTCAGTATAACCATGGGAAATGAAGCGTTTGCCCGCTCTTACTGAAAGCGCAACATATTGATTGCTTCGTCTCTTGTGGCCATCTCTCGGAGTAGACTTGGATTTTCGTGAACAGATATACCAAAGATTGATGTTTCATATTGATGAAATCGATGTTTCGAGAGAAACAGTCGATGCCTTCGCGTCGGACATCGTTCACATTCTTGACCGTATTACGCAAGACAGAATATACCAGGCGAGCTTACGCCAGATTCTCCAGCGTTACGCCGATGAGTGGGCGGAGCAATCTTCTCGTAGAATTTTAGATTCTCATAATGACGAGGCTACGGAAATCGTTTACGAAATGATTGACCGCCAGGCCAGAAACCGCGCCATCCGCGCACTCAGGAAAGTTTTGCTAGACACGTTACAAAATCAAAATAAACCTTTGGATGATCTGGATTTTTTTGACGAGATCGAATGATTCTAAGGATAGAGGTTCAACATGTCTGAAAAAAATTTAGCAGAAGAAATTGCAAAACGCAGAGGACGTAGGTATCCAGCTCATGAATTCATTGCCGAGAAATTTCCAGACTACATGGAAGCGCTATTACACCTTGATGAAATCATACGTGCGAAAGAGAGAAGATTCGATGAAAGAATGCATGAACTGTTTCATATTTTAGCTCTTGCAGTTGAGGGCTCGAACCCTCATAACCAACCACACCTCAAACAGCATTTGAAAAAAGGACTCAAGCTAGGTTTACACCCGGAGGAAATTGCAGAGGCGCTCATGGTCTGCGTAAACCCTGCGGGCTCAAAAGTACTCACTTATGGCGTCACCTGCATGCTCGAAGCAATAGATGAACTCAAAGACGAGGGTTGGACATATCCCGACTAAACAGCAATTTTTCATCAGCTTATAGTAGTGATGCTCACGCTTCTGCCCGAATTGCCTCCTCACGCAATGGAGAATATATGCCAATATATGTGATGGGTGTTGGGGCATCCAGCCGATGCGGCACCCCCTTGGGTATGTGTACCACCTGACCCGCTTTGACCTTGCGCGTTTCACCGGCAACTGTAAACCTGGCCTCGCCTTTCATGAGATATACAAGTTGCTCTACATCATGAGTATGGTCCTGTTCCGTTCCTCCCTCTCTTTCGATATACAGCATCATCACCTGCTCACCAACGACGAGCCTGCGCTCCCTGCCCGGCATCTTTTGCGGTTCAATTTCCGCCAAATCGTAGAAATACTGCATCCGACCTCTCCTCTTGGTCTACGTATCGAGTTAATTTTCCGATTGTTGATTTTATTAGTATCGATCGCAAGGTCATCACAATTTCCGTCTTGCAATCACACACCTATCATCTCTAGAATCCTCTCCTACTGTGGCTACTCCTCCATGGTTTGATAAAGGACAAACTTTTGATGAATTCAGATATCCGGGTTCGCTTTGCTCCATCCAACACGGGCCACCTCCATATCGGCGGCGCGCGAACAGCATTGTTTAACTGGTTTTTTGCAAAACATCACGCAGGCACAGCCATTTTAAGAATCGAAGATACCGATAGGAAACGCTCTACGGAAGAATACTACGATGCAATCCTGGAGGCATTCGATTGGCTGGGTCTCGAATGGGATGAAGGCCCATATCGTCAAACCCAGCGGATGGATTTGTATCAAGAAGCCGCCAACAAACTTCTTTCGTCCGGTGCTGCATATCGGTGTACATGCACGCCAGATGAAGTGAACGCAATGCGTGAACAAGCTCGCGCCGAGGGAAAAACACCGAAATATGACGGCACCTGTCGTGCCCGATACGACAAGGATCCGGATGTTCCGTTTTGTCTTCGTCTCCGGGCGCCTGACGCTGGGGAGACGATTGTCGACGACATCCTCGCCGGGGAGGTGGTGTTCGAGAACTCACAACTCGACGATATGGTCATCGTACGCACCGATGGGACACCCACATACAATTTTTGTGTGGCTATCGATGACATCGATATGAAAATTAGCCACGTGATACGAGGCAATGACCACCTATCCAACACACCTAAACAAGTCCTCGTCTATCAAGCCTTGAATGAAGCGACGCCAAAATTCACACACATATCAATGATACTAGGCCCCGATAAAAAAAGACTATCAAAGCGCCATGGAGCAGATTCAGTACTCGAATATAAAGCTCAAGGGTTTCTCCCTGAAGCGTTGATTAACTACCTCGTTCGCCTCGGATGGAGCCATGGCGATCAAGAGGTTTTCTCCAAGGAAGAAATTGTCACGAATTTTTCGTTGGAAAATTTGAACAGGTCCGCCGCGATTTTCAATCCGGAAAAACTATTATGGCTGAATCAAGAATATATTAAATCTGCTGATGGTGATTTCCTTGTCGAATCGCTCGATTCAGGCCTTAAAGAGCAGGGCTTATCTCCAGAACTGCTAACAGGCAAAACTCGTATGGGCATCGTGGATGAACTCAGAACACGCTCTAGAACTTTAACGGATATGATAGAGGGCGCTCGTTTTTTCTTTGAAAATGAAGTCGAGTTTGACGAGAAGGCGGCTTCGAAATTCTTGACTTCGGAGAGCTCGGGGTTGATGCTGAAACTGCGGAGTGAATTGAGTAAAATCAATACGTTTTCATCCGAAAACGTCAAATCAGTTTTCCATCGCGTTATGGAAGAAGAGGCCGTAAAGCTCGGCAAACTGGCTCAACCGGTGCGCGTCGCTATTACGGGCGGAACCATCAGTCCCGGTATTTTTGAAACGCTCAGCCTTCTCGGGAAAGACAGAACCATCCATCGGCTAGACACCGCATTGGCCAAAATCAATGAAAAGTAATTTTGATATCGTCCTTGACGTATAAAGAGCTCATACATATAAACCATCTAGGTCTTGTTGGGGGATCGTCTAGCGGCAGGACACCAGACTCTGGATCTGGGTACGGAGGTTCGAATCCTCCTCCCCCAGCCACTTAATTCTTACGAGTTTATATCTGGCGCACGAGATTTCGTAGTTTTCTTTCATCCTTTATGCAAGGAGACGACAATGACTCTAAGAATCAATGATGAAGCACCAGACTTTTCTGCCGACACGACCCAAGGCCCCATTAATTTTCACGATTGGATTGGCGATGGCTGGGCCATCATATTTTCACACCCGAAGGACTTTACCCCTGTCTGCACCACGGAACTCGGAGCGATGGCCGGACTCAAGCCAGAATTCGATAAAAGAAATTGCCAGGTGATCGGTATCAGTGTCGATGGGGTTTCCGACCATGAAAAATGGTCGAAAGATATCGAAAGCTCACAGGGTCATGCCGTGAATTATCCCCTGATTGGAGACCCCGGCCTTGAAATAGTCAAAGCCTATGACATGCTGCCGGCTGATGCGGGCGACTCATCCGAAGGCCGTACGGCCGTTGATAATGCGACGGCCCGTTCGGTGTTCGTTATCGGGCCGGATAAGAGAATCAAGGCGACGCTCACCTATCCGATGAGCACGGGACGGAATTTCGGTGAAATCCTAAGACTGCTCGATTCCTGCCAGTTGACGGCCAGTGAACAAGTAGCTACTCCGGTAAACTGGCAACAAGGTGAAGACGTTATTATTTTGCCGGCCGTTTCGGATGAAGATGCGAAGAAGAAATATCCGGGAGGCTGGGAATCGCCGCTTCCATATATTCGGGTTGTAAAACAACCATAAACATAGGCATTCCATCTTTTGATGGACGTGACTAAATAGGTGCAGGACTAACTTATTGTTTAGAAAACGAAAGAGCCGCGGCCGATACTGGCCGCGGCTCTTCATGCTTTTTGATGAAAGGGTTAGTTTTTCCAACCCTCGGCTGCTATGGCCTCTTTCACCATGCTCAGGTCCATGCCTTCCTTGCGAAGATCGACCACGCGTTTCGCTTTTCGTTTTTTCAGAAGAACCTTGCCCATGTGATCAAACCATTTGTAATCCGCCTCTGATGGGAGAAGGCCAAAAGTCAGATCGTTCACAGAGGCTTTCACTATTTTGAGCTTGATCTTCGAACCTTTCGATTGCAAGTGGTTCAGGTATACACGTGCAAACTTATCGCGATTGTCTCTGTGCAATTTCATTCCACGAATGAATCCTCTTAAAAACTTCGTATACACATCTCTATCTTTCTTGAGGGTTTTTCCATTGGCCATTAAAATCCACAGGTTGTTTGCATATTTGCAAAAAGTTTCCACTGTTCGGGCATATCCCCTGTCGATGGCAATGGCAGCCTGCGGGTTATTCAAAGCTATCATATCCACCGTCCGGGATTTAAGCGCCGCCATGCGGGTATCATTGTTCATGTTCACGGTCGTGAAGTCTTTCACGCTTAAACCATATTCCGGCAGGATGAAGGTTGTCAGCGTGAAATATGTACCCGTAGCTTTACCTACCCCAAGCCTTTTACCCTTCAAGTCATGCAAGGTTTTAACAGGTGAATTTGGAGATGTGAGAATTTTATTTGCTTTGCACCAATAATTTGCATTTCCGATTCCAGGGGCATTCGCTCTTTTCGATATAGCTGAATAAAAAGCGCGGTCGGCGGCACCACCAATATCAAGAGAGTTCGCCAAAATCGCCTGACGCATCAATTTGCCCTGCGGGAATTGTTTAATGGTGTATTTGCCCTTGCCGATGGTCTGATCATAGTAGCCCATCTTATGGGCAACGATAGTGACCGCTCCCATGACAGAGCGGTGGTGACCGATGCGGAACGGCGCCGCATGAGCGGAAAATACCGTCAACAGAACTCCCGCCACGGCTATGGCGACAACAAGAAACATACCTCTGCGATTCATTACTAAATCCTCCTTGAGATTCATTGGCCCGAAGGCATTTGTAAATAATAAAGTGGGAAATCTGCTTACATAGAAAAAACCTCAAAATTAAAAATATCCATTTATTGTTATGTATAGGAATATATACCATACTTTGAAATACCTTTACATCCTGCCTTGCTTCATTTTTTAGTTACCTAGATTGGGAAAACCTATGAAATCCTAAACTCTTACTGGTTGCCCGCAAGTTCAGGGTCAGGTGTTTGCCTTTGCAACGACACAGCCAAAACAAAGCCCACAAGCAAAACGATTGGAAGCGTCCAAAAAGCATTCAACATTCCGATGCTCTCCCCAAGCAAAGAAAGTGGAATCGCCGTGAATCCGGCCAATAACGTGCCACCACCCAGTATCAATGAGCTTGCGAAGCCACGGTGATCCGGCAAGTACTCCTGGGACAAAGCTACGGATACCCCCATCGGCACAAAAACCCCTGCGCCAATGATTGCGAGAGATATATAAGACCATTCCAAGGAAGATAACTGAAACGCCACCATACCGGCCAAGGCGCATCCAACGCCTATGGTAATCACCTTGGGCTTCCCGTACCTGTCGCCCAGAATACCCCCGAGCATAACGCCAATGGCTCCTGAGATAAAAATGATCGTGTTGGCCATGCCGCCTCTCCAAAGCCCTAACCCTTTTTCGACAAATATCGTGGGCAAAAAGCCCGATAAATTCGTCAACGTCATCCCCCGCACAACCGCAATGCCGAACAGGAGCAGTACAGGAACACGGACATGTTCAAGCGCCGCTATCAACCCCTTTCGCTCACTCCCTTCGTCGTCTTTTTTCTTTTTCTGAGGAGGAGCAGGCATTCCAAATTTAACTCCCGCCATGGCGAGCAATGCCACAAGAATAAAGACCCATAAATGTTCCATTCCCATCGTTTCCGCGATGAAGATGGCAATCAACGGGCCAATGGCAAAACCCAGCCTTCCTGCCGTAACGAACAAGCTGACAATAAAACCGGCATGTTCGGAACTCAGCCTTCCGGCTCGAGCGGCCATGTCCGGATGACAGAGCCCAAAAAGAATTCCTCCCAAAATAAGCGCTGTGGCCAAACCATAGACGCTCGTCACCCATCCAATCGCCGTAAAAGCAACGGAGCTACCCATCAAACCTACAGCGAGCCAGGGCAACCAGGGCCACCTGTCGATCACAATACCGGTGATGGGCTGTGTGATAGAGCCGCTCACTGTCTGGAAAGAAATTAAAAATCCGATTGTCGTGATGCTGAGTCCCAGTTTTTCTCTTAGTAATGGGACAAGGGGTGCAAAAAAATTTGCTTGGCTATCGACCACAAAGTGCGCGAAAAAAATGATGCCTGTTCCAGCCCAGGGCAAAGTACGAAGGGATGGCTTTTCCGTATTCTGAGGGTTTCGCTTCATGTCTACCTTGGGGCAAGGGCCTTCAGTGTGCGCTCGACAGCTTCTTGATAACTCTCGCCTGCCAACACCGGGTCTATCATCAAAGCGGGCATATCCACTCCTGCATCACGGAAAGCAGTCAAGCGCTCCCTACATCTCTCCTGCGGGCCGACAAGGCAAAATTCATCAATGATGGCGTCTGTAATACCCTCTCTCAAAGCCTTTTGATCACCTTGTTCAAAGGCCGTTTTTATCCACTCCGCCTCTTGTTCATAACCACTTTCCCGTATCGAATTGTTGTATGCGGGAAGCCCTAGCCAATATGTCAATGTTTGACGGGCGGCTTCTCTGGCTAAAGTGAGGTCATCACATAAAAAAGTATGTATTCCAAGATCAATTTCTATATCACGGGGCTCTCTGCCAGCCCGTTCAGCCCCCCAATCCCTCGCTTCTAAATAAGCATCTATCCTGGATAGTGGAACCATATACGGCAACAATCCATCGGCTATTTCTCCACCAAGCTCTGTCATCTTGGGACCGACAGCTGCTATGTATAATCGGACTGGATAGTTTGAGCGCCTGAATTTCAATTCTTCTCCCTGGTAAGTCTGGACTGGCAGAGGATATACAGGCACACCCTCCAATACACCTTTAACCTCGCTCACATATTTACGCATGTCTTCGAGAGGATTTCCGGGTTCTATCCCCATCGCTTTGATCCGGGGCGGGTGCCCAAGTCCGAGACCTAAAATATAGCGGCCGCCGGAGATTTCGTTGATCGCCACAGCGCCTTGAGCCGCCATGGAGGCATGGCGCAAATAAATGATGGCGACCGAACTTCCAATCTCAATCCTGGATGTGTATGTCGCCATCAGTTGATTAATGGCCAGGGTGTCCGTCAAGGATTCTGTCGTATAAACACGATCATATCCCAATTCTTCACCGAGCCTTGAAACCTCTCCTAGCCCCTCGAAAGAAATATCTGCAAACGTGAGAAGCCAAAACCCGAGGCGATTCGTCATGACAAACCTTTCCCGAAAACCAAGCTCTGGACCACGATCATTGGCACAATCGGCCTCCATCGACCAGAATGATCGACCCGTTCATGTATGACGCTTCATCAGAAGCCAAGAAAACAGCACAATCGGCGATTTCTTCCGGAGTAGCAAATCGTCCCAAAGGTATATTGCTCATAAGTTTCTTACGTCTATCTGCTTGCGTTTCCACGCGATATTTCGTTCCCTCACTCAAAGTCGTTCCTGGAGCTATCGCATTCACCCGAATCCCTTTGGGTCCGAGTTCGGCAGCATGCGCCTTCGTCATCAGGTGCATGGCCCCTTTCGTCGCGCAATACAGGGAATTTTGGGGTACCCCCGCTTCTCCAGATGTCGAACCAATATTGATAATCTGGCCACACGCCCTGGGAATCATGTGTTTGGCTGCCAATCCACTCATAATAAACGAGGCCATCGCATTGACTTGAAAGAGTGCGACCACCTCATCATATGTGACTTCTTCTACAGGCTTATTACAGCGGATTCCAGCGCAGTTCACCAAAATATCGAGACGCCTCAGATGTCTTAGCGCGCGACTCATTAGAGGAGCGGCGTTCGCCAGGTTCGATAAGTCAATCCCTTCGCCAGCCGCAGAGCTTTCCTGAACCTTGCAATATGCGAGAGTTGACTCCAAACCCTCTAAATTCCTGCCACCCGCCAAATACAGCGAACATCCTTCCTCGGCGAAACGCCTTGCGATGGCGGAGCCAATTCCCACAGAGGCTCCCGTGATGAAAGCTGTCTTTCCCTTTAGTCGCATGTCGAGTGACCTCTTTACTTTAACGGAGCTTCTTCTCCCTCCGGAACCTGAAGTTCAAATGCGTTGAGCGTCATCGAGACAGTCGTATAATGTCCAATAAGACCGATTAACTCGACCAACCCACGCTCTCCGAAATGAACGAATGCGTTTTGATAAACTTCATCATTCACGAAGTGATTTTCGTGCAATGCAGTGCAAAAATCATAGATCGCTTCCTCATCGGCGGCCATTTCAGCGGGTCGTCTGTTCTCCTGAACCGCCTTGATGATCTCGGGAGACAATCCTCCCTTTCGGGCCAAAGGCTCATGCGCGTACCATTCGAATTGAGAGTCCCAGAATCGGGCGGTAATCAAAATCGCAAACTCACTCAGCCTGGGTTCAAAAAGGGTCTCATAGCGCAGGTAACGCCCTGTTTCTTCCAGCTTTTCGAGATATGCCGGGCTTTTGAGCCACGCCAGAAATGGGCCTCGTACACCTCCCCTGGGACCGGAAGCGATTTTTTCATAGAGTTTTCTTTGCGCATCCGTCATCTGTTCTGTCGGTATTTCGATCAAACGGGTCATCAGCGTATAGTCTCCTATTTGCTTAAGGTGTGCGCGAGCGGCGAAATTCACCTGCTACACAAGAATTTCACAGGTTGCAAGGCGATGCTTAGTTTGATAAGCATTTAATAAGGCTGCGGCTGGCGCGGCCAACTTGAGTTTTCTGGAAATGTACTTGGAGTGAAGAACCCCCACCTGTTTTAGCTCTACCCATTTCCAAAATATGCAGGAGATCAGCAAGTGCCAGAAGGAACAGTAAAGTGGTTCAATGACGCCAAGGGCTATGGTTTCATTTCGCAGACGGATGGTGACGACGTTTTCGTTCACTTCTCCGCCATCCAGGGAGAGGGCTTCAAAACCCTGGAGGAAGGACAAAACGTGAACTTCGAAATTGTCCAAGGCCCGAAAGGGCTTCAGGCGGCCAACGTCACAAAAGGGGGTGACTCCGAAGAATAACCCTCATCAAAAAAACCAAAACGACGGCTCATCCGGGCCGTCGTTTTTTTGTCTGTCGATATACCTCTCCCTGGCTTGCGAGAGGATCGAGCCTACATGTTATAACTCATCTGAAGGACCACCCAACAGATCGACAACACAGAAAGGCATTTCATGCGCGACGTCATTATCATCGGTGGCGGCATCATGGGTCTCCTGATGGCCAGAGAACTCCGCAAATCGGGCAGGAGCGTCACCATCATCGAAAAAGGCCGACCCGGAGCGGGCGCCACCTGGGCTTCCGCCGGCATCATCTCCGCCCACGGGACGAGCGGCTCCGCCGATATCGCCGGTCTGCCGGGCTTGAGGCTCCGGACCGCCTCCAATGAAGAATGGGCACATCTTGCGGAAACCATCGCAGAGGAGAGCGGAACGGACATCGAATACCGCCTCACCGGCGTTCTGCTGATCGCCCTGGATGAGGAGGAAGCCGAATCCATTCAGGAAAAAGCCCGTGCGCGCGAGTGGGGCGAGGTGGAGTGGATGCCGCCCGATGTGTTGAGGAACGAAGAACCTTGTCTTTCGAATGAGCTGGCGGGCGCGCTTCTCGTCACGGGCGGAAACCTCGAAGTCAGAAAGCTGGGGCCTGGGCTCGAGATCGCCTGCAGGCGTCTGGGCGTGGAGATCATCACCGGGTGCGCGGTGGAGGAGATTCTCCATGACGGTATGAAAGTCACGGGCGTCCGAACGGATGCGGGCGTTCACGAGGCGCCCGCCGTCTTCGTCTGCGCAGGTATCGGCAGCCGCAGCGTTCCCGGCGCCGTCCCGCGGGCGCCCATCACCCCCCAGCGCGGGCAGATGATCGCCATGGACGCCCGCGCGCTGGGGCTTGTGCGCGTGGTGCTGACCGTGAACGACCCCTACCTCGTACCCCGCGCAGACGGCCGTGTTCTGCTGGGCGCGACGAGGGAGTTCGCCGGCGAGGACCCGAGGCTCACCGTGGGCGGCCTCTCCTGGCTGCTGAGCGAGGGAGCCCGCATCGCCCCGGATATCGCCTCTTGCGCCATCGAGGAGACCTGGAGCGGCTTCAGGCCCACCTCGCCGGACTATCTTCCCCTCATCGGGGGGGGAGCTCTCGATGGCCTCTACTTCTGCACCGGGCACGGGCCTTCAGGCATCGGGCCTGCGCCCGCCAGCGTGAGGCTGGCGGCCGCGCTCTATCTGGGAGACGCGCCCCCAATCGATCCGGCGCCTTATGACCCGATGCGTTTCGCGTAGCAAATGCGGGGAACTGCGGGTTCCAGAAAAAGTTTTTAATTCGATAAATTTCGAAAAGATATTAATGTATTGATTCAATATACCCTTGTATATCACTAATATATATGATGTTATATCTATGGTTTAGCCCGTGATATTTTTCGGAAATTTATCCAAATTTATCTAAATTTCTCGTATTTTTCGGGTCAATCGCGACTGATGAAGGAGCGATTGACGCGACTGATGAAGGAGCGATTGACGCGACTGATGAAGGAGCGATTGACGTTTGCGCGTCACCGAAGGGGCTTGAGGGCTTCATCGCCCCGCCTTGTTGGCCGAGTTCCTCGCAACGCGGGGGGTTCGACCGCTTCGTGGGAATTCGCGTGTTCGCCCGCTGAGAGGGATTGACCCGCTCTTCCCGCTTCGCATGAATCAAAACAGCGCCTGAGGCTGCCTTTGCCATCAAACCTTAAACCTTCCTCATGAAACCCGCACGGATTCGACCGGTTTGGCTCAACCGCCATCTCGCCCCCGTGGAGGGACAGAGCCGCTGCGTCAAACCCTCATTCATCAACCGGAATTGAGTCTAGCGAAACGCCCGTGTCGCGCCGTGGCGCCAAATGCGGCCAAGTGCGGGGAACTGCGTTATTTTGCCCGACTGGCTTGCCGTTACTGCGGCAAGGCTTGACGACAACTCCCGCATTCACGTTCCTCGCCCGTCTGAGCGCGACAGACACGCAACGCCGGTCTTCGAGGCATCATTTCTTTCAACTCCGCTGCCGCTGAACCGTAGTATAAAGCCGCCCGCGACTCATTTCGTCACGGGCCGGGGCTGCGCAGCTCCCCGATCAGCCGGCCAAGCTCCTGAGTTACTGTCAAATGTTGTGTATGGCCGTCCTGAGTTCGGCGGCCTCCCTGCCGGTTTCTTTCTCGTTCACCCCGTTGACGAACCTCACGTCGGTAATCACGTCCGCCATATGACGCAGACCGCGTAGCGGCCTCCATC
>CAYTSP010000183.1:0-3195 GCA_964440505.1 uncultured Nitrospinaceae bacterium | reverse complement strand
AGGATGAAGATGAACAGGAATGTCACCACCATGCCCGGAGCGACCAGGGGCATGACGACGCGCCTAAGCGTGTAGATGCGCCCCGCGCCCGTGATATACGCGGCGTGTTCGATGGTCTTGGGAATCTCCTCGATGAAGTTCAGCATCATCCAGATGACGAACGGCAGCGTGGTCGCGATATAGAGGAGGCACAGGCCGGTGTAGGAGTCGATCAGGCTGATCCGGTAGTTGAGAGCCGTCTGGGTCGCGAACGGAATCAGGATGGCGTAGTACATGACGACGGGAATCGCGATGATGATGGGCGGGACCATGCGGATAGTCAGGATCATGTAGCGGAAATACTTCCCGCCCACGTTGAAGCGCGATATCGAGTAAGCCAGGAACGTGCCCAGCAGGAGCGCGATCAGCGCGCTGGTGGAGGAGACGACCATCGAATCGCGCACCGCCCCCCAGATCGTGAAGACGTGCTCGAGAACATCGCGGTCGACGCGATCGCCTTGTCTGAACAAGCTGAAAATCAGCCAGTAGTTGTCCAGGGTGGGTTCATATCCCCCGCCGATGAAGGACGGGAACCAGTTCGGCGGCCAGGCCAACCAGTCGCCAGAGTCCTTGAAGGAAGTCGATATCATCCAGAAGATCGGGAACATGATCATGCTCGCCCAGAGCAGAAGCGCGGCATGGCGGAACCAGAAGAAGAGGTTGTAGCGCTTGGCGAAGGACATCTCCGCGAGCCTGTCGGCCTCGTTCGCCATCTCATTCCCTCCTCTCGGGCGATGGACCGCTCACGCACTCAGATATGGAGCCAAAAATAAATTTTTTGAATCCCCCGCATTGGCGTGAGGCGCTACTTGCGGATGGTGCCGAAACTGAATCCCGTGATGAGGTGCTTCTGGATCAGGACGCCGAGAATGACCACGGGGATGGTGATGACCGTCCCTATCGCGGCCTGCGGCCCGTAGAGCCTGCCCTCCATCGCGCTCTGGAACTTGTTGAGCAGGATGGGCAGCGTGATGACTCTCGGCTGGGTCAGCGTCAGCGCGAGCAGGAACTCGCTCCAGTTCAGGATGAAGATGAACAGGAATGTCACCACCATGCCCGGCGCGACCAGGGGCATCACAACGCGGCGCAGCGTGTAGATGCGGCCCGCGCCCATGATTTGCGCGGCATGTTCGATGGTCTTGGGAATTTCCTCGATGAAGTTCAGCATCATCCAGATGACGAACGGCAGCGTGGTCGCTATGTAGAGGAGGCACAAGCCGGTGTAGGAGTCGATCATACTGATCCGGTAGTTGAGAACCGTCTGGGTGGCGAACGGAATCAGGATGGCGTAGTACATCACGACGGGAATCGCGATGATGATGGGCGGGACCATTCGGATGGTCAGGATCATGTAGCGGAAATACTTTCCGCCCACGTTGAAGCGCGATATCGAGTAGGCCAGGAACGTGCCCAGCAGGAGCGCGATCAGCGCGCTGATGGAGGAAACGACCATCGAATCGCGTACTGCTCCCCAGATCGTGAAAGCCTGTTCGGCGTATTCGCGGCTGAGGCCTTCGCCGTGCCCGACTATGCTGAAAATCTGCCGGTAGTTGTGCAGGGTGGGTTCGTATCCCCCGCCGATGAAACTCGGGAACCAGTTCGGCGGCCAGGCCACCCAGTCGCCCGAATCCTTGAAGGAAGTCGATATCATCCAGAAGATCGGGAACATGATCATGATCGCCCAGAGCAGAAGCGCGGCGTGGCGGAACCAGAAGAAGAGGTTGTAGCGCCTGGCGAAGGACATCTCCGCGCGCGCGCCTGCGTCGTTCGTCATCCCATTCGCTCCTCTTCGACGATGTCTCGTTCCCGCACGAGCAGATAAATGCCGTAGAAGATGAGTGTTCCGAACATGAAGAGCAACAGAATCGAGGCGGCCGCGCCGAAACTGTACTTGTTGAACTGCCACACCTGCCGCCAGAGGAAGAACGCGATGGTTTCAGTCGAAGTGCCCGGCCCGCCGAAGGTGAGCAGCACGGACAGATCGAACAGCTTGAGCGCCTCCATCGAGCGAATGATGACGGCGATCATGATCGCGGGCTTTAGTAGCGGGAAGTGGACTTTCCAGAATATCTGCCACCTGCTTGCTCCCAGAACGCGCGCGGCGTTGGTGAGTTGCTGCGGAAGCGCGGCGAAGCCCGAGAGGAAAATCAGGAACGTGAGTGAGGTCCACTGCCATACGTCGGCGAGGATGATCGCCCACTGCGCGGCGATGGGGTGCGAGAGCCAGCGGATGCGCGGGTTGATTCCCATGGCTTCGGTGATCGGAGACAGTATCTGGTTGAGGGGGCCCGAGTCGATGTAGATCATCGAAAAGTTGTAGCCCCCCACGACCGGCACCACCATCATGGGGACCAGGAAAATCGTGATGTAAATCCGCCTCCCCCGGAATTGCTTGTAGGCCAGCATGGCGAGAAGAAACCCGAAGAGCAACTCGAGCATGACCGCCGTTCCCGCAAAGTAGAAAGTCCGCCCGAGCGCCCACCAGAAATCTTCGGTGGTGAGCACGCGGGCGTAATTCAACAAGCCGTGAAAATAAGCCTGCTCGAAGGGCCGGTTGGCGCGCCATTTGAGAAGGCTGATATAGATGGTGAGTATGAAGGGAACGGCGAGAAGCAGGAGGAAGGTCGCCTCCACCATGATGAACGGTATCAGGCGGAACACCTTCTCCTGCGCCAGCCAGGAAGAGAGACTCTTGCGTTCTTTTGTTATCGATGCTTGGGCCATCGTTTCTTCGTCTTAAATTCGGGTGAAAGCGTTTCGCGCGAGCGAGGCGCCCGCCCCGTCATTGAGGCCGGAGCGGGCGCTCTTGTGCGCGGTGTTTAGTTGGTCGGCGCGAACTTGTCGATATAAGCGCCACTGGCGACGCTCGCTCTCCAAGCCGCAATTTGCTCTTTCCGACCGATGTCGTCCGTGATGCGGTTCCAGCCTTTCTCGACGTTCTTCGCCGCCTGATCGGCGGAGATGTTGCCCTGCATGACCTGCGCCATGTTCTTGTCGAGCACGTTGAAGTACTCGTAGTTGCCCTCGATCATGAGCAGGGAGATGGCGTTTTTCGCGTTCTTCATCGTCATCTTGACGAAGGGTTCCGTGTGCTTGGCGAGGATGTTGAAGTACTCGTAGTTGCCCTCGAGGAGCAGCAGCGAGACCGCGTTCTTC
>CAYTSP010000182.1:0-10399 GCA_964440505.1 uncultured Nitrospinaceae bacterium | reverse complement strand
CAGCGGAACGCGGCCTCGACAGCAGGCGCGACGCCTGCGACTGAATCGGGCGTGAACGCTTTTTTCACGCAGCCCGCGAGCGCTTTTTCCATGTCCACGTCGTGGATGGCGCTTCT
Organism: uncultured Nitrospinaceae bacterium; assembly: GCA_964440505.1. Lineage (GTDB taxonomy): Bacteria > UBA8248 > UBA8248 > UBA8248 > UBA8248 > Bin107. Next base: position 10,283 of record CAYTSP010000182.1, on the reverse strand, counting down.
GTCCCGCATGTTGTCGGCGAGCGTGGCCGTCACCGCGACGACGGGCACCGCGTCTTCATAAGCGGAGCGCAGCGCGGTGGCGACGTTCGTGCCGCCGGGACCCGGCACGGTGAAGACCACGCCCGTCCTGCCTGAAACCTTGGCGTAGCCGTCCGCCGCGAAGCCCGCCCCCTGCTCGTGGCGCGTGACGATGGGCACAGCGCCCCCTCCGTCGATCATCGCGTCGTAGACCGGCAGCGTGAGTGTGCCCGGAATGCCGAAAATGTATTCCGCGCCGTTCGCCTGAAGCGCGTCGAGCAAGACCTGCGATCCGTTTCGCGCCATCCGAGACTCCTCCGGTTCCCTCGAAATTCAAAGCCCGCCAAAGCTAGGCGGCATCCGCGCGCGTGTCAACTTCCATCCCCGATTGCGCGCGAGGGGCCGATGGACTACCTTCTCGCTCGACAGTTTCTTACTGGCAGGCATAGTGGGCAGCGGATGAATAGCAGCCGGGGTTCGCAGCAGGTGAACCCGACTGTTTCGGGGTTGTTGAAAAGCCTCCCTCCGCCTCATCCTGAGTAGGGGCGGAGCCGCGTATCGAAGGCACGAACCCGACCGAGGAGGGAGGGTTCGCCGGAGCGCAATTTCCGCCTTTCAACAGGCTCAGGACAGGTTCCTTCGATACAAACGCTCCTTTCTCAGTCGCGTTTGACCTTCGGCGGCTACTCAGGGTGAGGAAGATGAGGGGACGGCGGAGCCTGCCCCGGGCGCGGCGAGGCGCAACGCCGGCTCGCGGCCGGGCGGCGAGCGCATGATGGAGAAATCGATGTTCAGCCAAAGGGCGATAGACGCTCTCAAAGACGCGGAATCGGTGGTCGTCCTGACCGGGGCGGGCGTGAGTGCGGAGAGCGGCGTGCCCACCTTCCGGGGAGCGGGCGGCCTGTGGCGCGAGTACAGCGCCACATCACTCGCTACCCCTGAGGCCTTTCGCGCCGACCCCAGGCTCGTCTGGGAGTTTTACAACTACCGCCGCGAGGTGCTCGCGCCCCTGGCGCCCAACCCGGGCCATTACGCCATCGCCTCGCTGGAGGAGCACGTCAAGCGCTTCACCCTCATCACGCAGAACATCGACAACCTCCACCGCGTCGCCGGGACGAGGGAAATCGTGGAGCTGCACGGCAACATCTGGCGCGTCCGCTGCACGAACCTGGGCTGTGAGCGCTACACGCTCGCGTGGGAGAACCGGGACGTGCCGATCGACCCCCTGCCCCCACGGTGCGAGGCGTGCGAGAGCCTCCTGCGCCCCCACGTGGTGTGGTTCGGCGAGATGCTCGACCCCGAGCAGTTGCGCCGGGCGCTGGTTGCGGTGGATGATTGCGATTACCTGATCGTGGCGGGTACGTCCGCCGCGGTGCAGCCGGCCGCCTCCATGCCCATGACGGCTTCGAGAGGCGGCGCGTTCGTGCTCGAGGTGAATCCCGAGCCGACGGACATCAGCCCGTACATGAGCGAGGCGGTGCAGGAGCCCTCGGGCGCCGCCCTTCCCCGCCTGCTCGAAGCGGCTTTTGGAGGATAGCGATGGCGCGGCCCAGACTCACGGCGGTGCGCGGCGTGAGAGACGTCCTGCCGGAGGAATCAAGGCACTGGCATGGCGCCGAACGCCTGGCGCGCGAGATTTTCGCGCGCTACGGCTACGGGGAGATAAGAGTGCCCGTGTTCGAGCGCACGGAACTCTTCGCGCGCGGCATCGGCGAGGAAACCGACATCGTCTCCAAGGAGATGTATACCTTCGAAGACAAGGGCGGCGACTCCATCACCCTCCGCCCCGAGGCGACCGCCTCGATCTGCCGCGCCTACGTCCAAAACGGCCTTCACAACCGCGCGAGCGTCTCAAAGCTCTTCTGCATCGGCCCCATGTTCCGCTACGAGCGTCCCCAGGCGGGCCGCCTGCGGCAGTTTCACCAGATAGACGCCGAGGTCTTCGGCTCGGTGGACCCGGCGGTCGACGCCGAACTCATCGTGATGCTCATGGAGTTTCTGGACGCCATGGGGATCGAGGGGCTGGCGCTCCAGATCAACAACCTGGGCGATGCGGAATGCCGCCCGGCCTACGCCGCCGCCTTACAGGAGTATCTCAGAGAAGAAACGAAGCACCTGGGCGCTGAAATCGCCGAACGGGTCGAGCGCAACCCGCTTCGCTTTCTGGACAGCAAGGACCCGGACCACCAGGAGATCATCGCGCGCGCGCCGAGGATAGACGCGTTCTGGAATAACGCCTGCCGGGAGCATCTGGAGGGCGTATGCCGGCTTCTCGAAAGCGCGGGCGTTACATATGAGATCAACCCGAGGCTCGTCCGCGGTCTCGACTACTACTGCCTCACCGTGTTCGAGGTGACGAGCGAGAGTCTCGGGGCGCAGAACGCGGTGTGCGGCGGTGGGCGCTACGACGGTCTCGTGGAGGAGTTGGGCGGTCCTCCCACGCCGGGGATCGGCTTCGCAATCGGCGTGGAGCGGCTCTTGCAACTGGCGGGCGAAAAGGCACCGGCACAGAATGAGGAACCACAAGTCTACATCGTCGCCCTCGGCGACGCCGCGCAGCGCCAAGCGTTCGCCCTCGCCGCCGAACTGCGCGCCCACGGGGTCCGGACGGAACGCTCCTTCGGCGGGGGCAGCATGAAAAGCCAGATGAAGCGCGCCGATCGCTCGGGTGCGGCGTTCGTGCTCCTGCTGGGCGACGACGAGGCCGCCAAAGGGGTAGTGAGCGTGCGCCACATGGAGGAAAGCCGGCAGACCGAGGTGAAACGAGAAGAGGTATCAGGTTACATAAAAGACAATTTATGATTCAATAACATATAGTTGCCAGGTATTATTAAAGTTGATTCTTAATTATTGCAGAGCCATTCATACACGCTAATCACCCCTACCTCGCTGAAACCCAGATCCTGATAGAACGCGCGCACATCCTGATCTTCGGCGGAGACGATGAGTTCGAGCGCCTCCGCGCCGCACGCCAGCGCCCTCTGGGCGGAAGCCTGAATCAGCAGGCGGCCCAGGCCTTTTCTGCGGTAAGTGGGCATGACGCCGATGTCGGGAATGTAAACGGCGTTATCGCCCGCAGCCAAACGGTTCGGGTCGACGGCCAGTACCGCCATCCCCGCCCCCTCGGGACTTCCCGATTCGCCATTCAAAAACTCGAGGATGAACGAATTTTCCGGGCGCGTATCCGGAGCGTCGTACCAGGCGCTGATCGTCTCGGGCGTGTGGCGCATGAAATTCCACATGTTTTCGAAAATGGCGTTGAACATATCGGCGAGGCATTGCGCATCTTCGGGCAGGGCCGGCGCTCGAATCCCGTAGCCGGCGGGCAAGCGGGGCTCCCCCAACTCGTCGAGCGCGTCATGCTTCAGGAAGCGGAGATCGTGGACTTTCCGCCCGCCGCTCAGATATATGAAACGCCCCGGTAGCGAGACGGGCAGATACGCCCAGATGCCGCCCAGGCCGTTTTCCCGTGCTTCGGCGAGGGCCGCCTCCAGGAGATGCCGGGCGTAACCCGCCTTCCGGCTCTCTGAGCGCACGAAAAGGGCGTCGATGCAGGCCCTGTCACGCGCTCTGGTTTCCCTGTTCACCACCATGCGGCAATAGCCCGCCGGGACGTCGTCCTCGCCCTCCGGCGGCCACACCAGCCAGACCTTCGTGCCCGGCGCGCCGAAACCGCCGATCACTTCTTCGCGCGATAGCCCGAAAGCCTCCGCGGCCAGGGCGGCCAGCGCATGGCGGTGCTGAGGCCCGACACGCTCCACCCTAGCCCCGGTGGACATGGATCTTTCCCTCGTCGATCATTTTTTCGAACTTTCTCATCAGCCATCCGCGCACCACCGCCCGCACGGCGGGCGCCATCAGGGCGAAGCCGGCGGCGTCCGTGAGAAGGCCGGGCGTCAGGAGCAGCACGCCGCCCACGAGCACCATCGCGCCCTCGACCATCTCGGCCCCGGGAAGCCTCCCCGCCGCCATTTCCGCCTGAATGCGCGAGACCACGTAGAACCCCTGGGTTCTCGCCGCCCATGCGCCGAGCGCGCCCGTGAGGATGACCACCCCCAGCGTCGGGGCCAGGCCGATGGAGGTTCCCAGATCGATGAGAACCATCAATTCGATGATGGGGATGAGCGTGAAGAGTAAAAAAAGTCTGAAGATCAAGATGCCTCTCCTTCGCGGCGCGTTTCACTGATTTTACCACGAGTCCAAATGAAATGGATATATGGGGATTCTCCTAGAGGACGAGGAGAAAGATGGAGGAGAAGAACCGTCAAGCGGAGCAATCCTTAACCGGAAGCGCCCTTGACGCATTTTGTCAATTATGACAACATCCTCAAATGAACGACGATACGCGTCCGATTGGGTGGATCAGAGCGGCGCGAAAAACGTACGAGACGTTTCCCCTGAGCGTTCGGGATCGCGTCAACACTGCACTGACGATTGCCGCTGAAGGCGGCAAGGCCGACATCGCCAAACCGATGAAAGGACTCGGTTCCGGCGTCATGGAGATCGCGATACGCTACCGGAGAGACGCCTACCGCGTTGTCTATGTAGTCGAGATCGCGGGAGTCTTGTGGGTGGTTCATGCCTTTCAGAAGAAGTCGAAAACGGGGATCAAAACCCCGAAGGCCGAGATCGAACTCATCCGGGCGAGACTCGAACGCCTGAAAAAGGAGTTGCTTTAATGAATGAAAGCGATTTCGAACTAGTTCGAGGAAGCGGAAACGTCTTCCGGGATTTCGACGACCCTCATGCGGATTTGAAGCAGGCCAAGGCAATCCTCGCCGCCCGGATCATCGCGGTGCTCGACGAACGCAACCTCACCGTGCGAAAGGCTGCGAGCATGACCGGTTTCGCCGCGGCGGATTTCTCGCGAATACGCAATGCGGCTCTCGGGCGTTTCACGCTGGATCGGCTGATGAAGATGCTTGCCTCCCTGGACGGGCGCATCCGGGTTACTCTCCACCTGGACACACGGCGCAGCGGACAAGCAGCCGTGCCGGTCCCCGGCCGATAGGAAACCAACGTGGGGTTGTTGAAAAACCCCGTCTGTGACCCCGCAAGCCGTCAACGCCCCTTTCCTCACCCTGAGTAGCCGCCGAAGGCGGCGTATCGAAGGGCGAGGGGAGTCGAACGCCTCGCGCCGGCGCGGGAGGGCATCCTTCGATACGCGGCTTCGCCGCTACTCAGGATGAGGCGGTAAGGACTTTTTCAACAGGCCCCCCAAGGGGGGAGTGGGTAGCCCCACACGCAAGGGGTTTTCAACTGCCCACCCGGGTCGTCTCTTTTCATGGCGGATGAAAAGCCTTAAAGTCCAATGGCGCATTTCATACATCCACTCGATGCGGCTACCGCATTTGATGAAACGGAAGGAGGCTCGGACATGGCATCCACAATGAAAGCAATGCGGCTTCATGAGCTTGGCGGAGCATTTCAGTTGGAGGAGGTTCCGGTGCCCCAGCCGGGGCCGAACGACGCGCTCGTGCGGCTCAAGGCCACGGGCGTGGGCCTCACGCTGGTCATCATGCGCAGCACGCCGGGCCTGGTGGATGAGTACCCGAGAATCCTGGGGCACGAGATCGCGGGCGAGGTCGTCGAAGTCGGCTCCCACGTCACGAACGTAGTTGTCGGCGATCACGTGACGTGCCACTTCTACCTCACCTGCCACAACTGCCGCTATTGCCGCAGCGGGCGCGAGACGCTGTGCGAGAATTTCCGGGGATACGTCGGCCTCGTCATGGACGGCGGCTATGCGGAATACACGACCGTCCCCGCCGTGAACCTGTGCCAGATTCCCGAAGGCGTTACCTCGCTCGAGGCCTGCGTGGCGGCGGACGCCATCTGCACGCCCTACCACAACTGCGTGGCCGAGGCGCAGATAAAGCCCGGCGACGTGGTGGCGATCGTGGGCGCGGGCGGCGGCGTGGCGATTCACGCGGTGCAGATGGCCCAGGTGTGCGGCGGCCACGTCATCGGGATCGACGTGTCGGAGAAAAAGCTCGAAACCGTCTCCGCGCTCGGCGCCTTCGCCACCCTGAACCCCGCCCAGACCGACACGGTGGAGGAAATCCTCTCGCTCACCGACGGGCGCGGGGTGGACGCCTACATCGACTACGTGGCCTCGCGCGAGACGCTCGAAACCGGCGTGGCCAGCCTAAGCCGCGGCGGCAAGCTGGTGATCGTGGGCTACCGCCCGGCGGCGGCGTACAACAACGTCTCTCCGAACTTCACCGTCGACCCGCTCCAGCTTCTCACCTACGCGCAGGAGATCCACGGTTCGCGCTATTGCTCGATGGAGGAACTCCAGCAGTCGCTGACGCTGATTCAACAGGGGAAAATCAAACCCATCGTCACAGAGACTTTTTCGCTCGAAGAGACGGAAACCGCCTTCCAGGCGCTCATCGAGAACCGGGTGACCGGAAGGGCTGCGGTGGTGTTCGACTAGGCTTCATACGCGAAGTTGCATTCGTTTTCATACTGCTAAGGAGAAACGCTGATGGTGGAATCCGTAGACAAGGAAGTGATGACCAAACAGGAACGCCGCGTGAGGGCCACGCGCTCGGAGGGCTGCCGGGTGGAGATAAAGGCGCGCAAGCACGCCTTCGTCGCCGATGAACCTACGCAGGGCGGCGGAACGGACACCGGCCCCACGCCGCGCGAACTCGCGCTCGGCGCGCTTTCCGCCTGCATCACGGTCATCACGAACAAGGTGGCCGAGGGGCTCGACTTCAACGTGGTCGCCCAGGAGGTGGAGGTTCGCGGCACGGCCGACCCCAGGGGCGCCAAGGACCCGGACAACGGCATCAGCCCCAACTTCGATTCCGTGGAGGCGAAAATCCACTTGACCACGGACGAGCCTGAGGAGCGGGTGGAGGAATTAAAACGCCAGCACCACGGGCGCTGCCCCATCTCCGCGCTCTACCGAGAGAGCGGCTGCGAACTGGTGGAGGAGTGGATCATCAAGCGGCCCTGAGGGGTTGTTGAGAAAGCCCCAAAGGGGTCGTTTCTCCCCATTCGAGAGTGTTCACCGTCATTCCGATATTCAGCGACCCGCCAAGGGCCACCACCCGCGTGTAGGGGACGCATATATGCGTCCTTGCTTTTCGCCGTTAGAACATGGGTCGCATGATATGTCGGACATATATGTCCGACCTACACACTTCCTCGAATAACGACCGTAGGGACAGGCCCCCGTGCCTGTCCGAGAAGGGACGACCACAGGGGGCAGGACGACCCCGAGGAGGGGTCGTCCCTACATTATTACCTTTAACGCCACCTCCCAAAAGCAATCCCCCAACCCCCCTTGTCAGGGGGGCTTTTTTACAAAACCGTGTAGTGCAGCGCGGCGCGGGGAAGGTTACTCCACCTTCGCCTTCACGTTCCTGGCGAACTCGGCGAAAATCTTGTTCGCCTGGTTCTTGATGACGCTGAAGCCCAAAGAGCCGAGTTTTCCGAAAACGTCGACGCTCGAGTCGATGCGCACCTTCGTCTCGTTCTCGGAGACGGCCTCGAGCGTCACCTCGTTTTTCTGCTTGAGGCTCGCCGCGAGCTTCGAGTCCTTCCCCTCGCCCACCGTGCGGATGTACTCGGGCGCGCGGACTTCCTCGATGTTGACCTGAAGCTGAAAACTCGCCTTGAGGAAACTGACCTTCTGCTCGACCCGCACGCCGTAGGTCGAGTCGTCTATTTTCTCCACGTCCTTCACGCCGGGAACGCAGGCGGCGAACTCCTCGACCTGCCAGATGAAGTCCCAAACCTTCTCCCGGGGGGCGGCGACGGTAATCTCCTGGTTGAATTCCATGTTGGGTGTCCTTTTTGCTCGGTGTGACGCGAAATGATACTCAAACGAAGGTATGATTCTACCAAGACGCTGCGCTTTACTCCACAGACCCTTGGACTCAAGGAACCCAGATGGCGGCTGAATCCCTCATCCTGTTCGTCAAGCCGCCCCTCGCCGGCCGGGTGAAGACGCGCCTGGCCCAAAGCCTCGGGCGCGAGGGCGCGGCGCGCCTTTACGCGTGTTTCCTGCGAGACGCCGCCGAGACGGCGCGCGCGCTCATGGAGGCGAGGTCCGGCGTCTCTCTCGTTTGCGAGTGGGCTTTGGAGCAAGGCGAGTCACTCGATGAGTTTCCGCTCACAGACTGGCTGCCCGGCGCATACCTGCATCGCGCGCAAACGGGCGCGGACCTGGGCGCGCGCATGGCGGCGGCTCTGGGCCGATGCTTGGCTTTCGGGAGACGCGCCGTGCTCATCGGCACGGATTTTCCAGACCTGCCGCACGAGGTTCTGCGCGATGCGTTCGAGAATCTGGAGAGCGGAGATGAACCGGGAATCACGCTCGGCCCCGCTGCGGACGGGGGCTACTACCTCATCGGGATGAACCGGTTCCTGCCTGAAATTTTCACCGATATCCCCTGGAGCACGAGCGGGGTGCTCTCCCGCACGATGGAGAAAGCGTGCGCGCGCGGCGTCGGAACCTCACTTCTTCCTGAATGGCGCGATGTCGACAACAGGGATGATCTGGAAGCCCTGAAGAGCCGCCTCTCCAAAAGCGCCTCGCGCGCCCGCCACACGCGGGCATATCTCTCCTAATCCCCTTCCGGCGTTTGCGCCGTGTTGCTCAAAATGAAAGGATTGGCCGTCAAATCCACCGAACGATGAGGAGCACGCATTGCCGAACGAATCCGTCGTAGAAGCCACCTATACCTATTGCGTCCACTGAGCTTGGTGCCTGATCGCAACCGGGCGGTTGCGAAAATTGAGCGAGCAGGCGAATGGACGCCTCGCCATCCGGTACCGCGCCTTTCTGCTCTCGCCAGAACCGGATCATCGTCCGGCCCGCAAGGAAGCCATCATGGGCCACTGGGCGATGGCGAAAAGCCACCCGGGGGGCGAGTCGATCAATCCCGAACTCATGGCGCGCCGCGATTTCCCCTATCCTCATTCCACGCCGGGAGCGATTGCGATAAAAGCCTTCGCCGCCCAACTCCCCGAGCGCGAGGGCGAATATCTCGAGGCTGTGGAGCGAACGCACCTGGTCGAGTGCCTGAACATCGACGACGCTGAGGTGCTCCTTGCCGCCGCCGAGCGCCTGGGAGCGGAGCCTGCGATGATGCGCGAGGTCATGGCCGACCCGGATATGGAAAAGCGCGTCTGGGGGGATCACATCGAGGCGGTGAGCGCAGGAATTCAGTCCACGCCCACGGTCGATTTTTCCGGCCAATACAGAATCACCGGCGCGCAGCCCATGGAGGTTTTCAAAAAAACGCTCGATCGCGCCATGGCTGAAACCGCGGACGCCTAAACCCACCATGCGGGAAGGCGGCCGGGCTGTAAAAATCATCGCCACTCTGGTGGTGCTCCTGGTGCTTGCAGGCTGCGCGAACATCCGCGCCATCTTCCTTCCCGAGGAGGAGAAGAAGCCGGCGCTCGAAGCAAAACGGCCACAGATGAAAAAGCCCGAAGAGCCGCATTTTTTCCGCGTCCTGACGCTTCCCGACTACGACACGGCGAAAGAGGCGTACGACAAGACGGCCATTCTCGGAATCCCCTTCCGCAAGGTCGCCCTTGAGTTCAGGGAAAAAGCGACGGCCATCCGCAAGGCGCAGCCTTCCGAGTTCAGCGTCGGCGTCCGGGCCGAAGTGCAGGATTTGAAGCTCGGGGGAACGTCGAGGATCATCGAGTCGGACGAGGGGTTTTCGATCCTCCAGAAAACGACGAGCGCGCATTTTGAGCGCGCCTTGAAACTCATGGAGAAAAAAAACGACGAAGCCGCCCTCAATCTCATCCGCCGCGATCTCGAGATCAACCCCGGAAACGTGGACGCCTGGCTCGCGCTGGCGAAGATGATGGACGATGCGGGCGATCTGGAGGAAACGCTCGCCGCATACGAGAAGGCCCGCGAACTCGACCCCGAGAATCCCGCGATATCCAACAGGTACGCCAGATACCTCGTCTCCCAGTACCGTTTTGAGGAGGCGGAGGAAATACTGAGAGACGCGGAGAAAAAATCGCCCGGAGACACGGGCGTGCTCCTGAACCTCGCCTCCTTGCTCGTCTATCTGAACAAGGAGCCGGACTTCGCCTCTCGCCTCATCACACGCGGCTCCAGAATCGACCCCGGGCGCGCGGAATGGTACCGCCTCTCTGGCGTCATCCGGAAGAGGCGCGAGCTCGGCATCGCGCCGAAAGCAAAGGGGATGAATTAGGGGTCAATCGCGACTGATGAAGGAGCGATTGACGCGACCGAGAAGGGAGCGATTGCATTGTTG
>CAYTSP010000181.1:0-19657 GCA_964440505.1 uncultured Nitrospinaceae bacterium | reverse complement strand
CCCCGGCACGGGGGAGAACCCCTTTCCCTACGAACCCGAGTCCGTCTCGGCGTGGAAGGCGGCTGTCGACTACCTCGCCGCACGGCCCGAAGTGGACTCAAGGCGCATCGGCGCGTTCGGCATCAGCCGGGGCGGGCATTCGGTGATGCTGCTCGCGGGCTCCTACCCCGAAAAAGTGCGCGCCGCCGTGGCGAGCGCGGGGCATCACTTCGGCTACCGGATGACGGAGGCGGAGATGGCGAACTACGTCGCCAACCGGAACAGGCGCGCGGCCTACGTCTTCGGCGCGCCCGGCGACGGCCCCTCGTTTCCCCCCACCACCGCCGAGCAGGAAGAGGCGCTGTTCAAACGCTGGTCGCTCAGCGAACTGGGCCTGGTGGAGAAAATCGTCTGCCCCGTCCTGATGATCAACGGAAAACAGGATCACCTGGCCCCCGTCGGGAACATCTACTACATGCTCGAACACGGCCCCGTGACCGGCAAGGAGGCGCGCATCTACCCGGATGATGGCCACTGCGCCTTCAGGCACTTCGCCGAGTGGGCGCCCGAGTCGTTCCGGTGGTTGCGGGAGAAGATGGTATAACCCATTTAATAACAATAATTTGTCGTAATTAAATTTTATCGAAAAACATCGTGAATTTATCTATATTTATCGGATTTTACGGTATTTTTCAGAAATTCATTTCTTGGGCCATATTCCCCTCGCTTCACATATCCGCATCGCCTCAAAACGATGTATAATCCCCCCCACCGCACCGGCCGCCTGGTGCCGATCGTTTTTTCATCCCATTTCTTCAAACCAGGAGACCGTCATGGAGCGCAAACAAGCGAGTGATTTCGACCAGGAATTGCTGGATCTGTTCGACGAGTACGTCCACGGCATCATCGAGCGCAGGGAGTTTCTCGACAGGGCGGCCAAGTTCGCTGTGGGCGGCCTCACCGCCGCCGCCCTGCTGGATATGTTATCGCCCGACTACGCCTTGGCGAAACAGGTCGATGAGAACGACGCACGCATCAAGGGCGAGACGATCGAGTACGCCTCGCCGAAGGGGCACGGCAAGATCAAGGGCTATCTCGTCCGGCCCGCGGGCGGGGGCAAGCGCGGCGGCGTGGTCGTCGTGCACGAGAACAGGGGGCTGAACCCCTATATCGCCGACGTGGCCCGGCGCGCCGCAGTGGCGGGCTTCACCGCGCTCGCGCCGGAGGGCCGCACGCCTCGCGGAGGATACGCCGGCAACGACCCCGACGGCAAGGTCATGCAGCGAAAGCTGGACAAGGGGAAGCTGCTGCAGGATTTCTTCGCCGCCTTCGATCACCTGAGGGCCGACGCGAACGCGAACGGAAAAGTCGGCGTGGTGGGCTTTTGCTACGGGGGCGGCGTCTCGAACGCCATGGCCGTCCACAAGCCGGATCTGGCCGCGTCTGTCCCCTTCTACGGCCGCCAGCCCAAGACCGAAGCCGAGGTCGCCAGAATCAAGGCGCCCTTGCTCCTCCACTTCGGCGAATTCGACCGCCGCATCAACAAGGGTTGGCCCGCCTATGAGGCCGCGCTCAAGAAACACGGCAAGGAATACACCGCGCACTTCTATCCCAAGGCGAACCACGGCTTTCATAACGACACCACGCCGCGCTACGACAAGGCAGCGGCCGAACTCGCCTGGAAGCGCACGATAGACTTCTTCCGGGCGAAGCTGGGGTGATAATTTCGACCGTGAAAGAACTCGTAGGGGCGGTTCGCGAACCGCCCCTACAGTGCACTCACGACGAAATGCCCGAGAAAATCCGGCACTTAAGCGACGAGATGCAAGATTTCCTCACGCGACCCTCCCTTTGTAAGGCGCGAGAGTAATTTCACCTTCACGCTTTCGGGTCCGGGCGATGTCGTAGCTGTTCTGCATCCGCATCAGCGTGTCCATCGAGACACCGAATGCCTTCTCGATTCTGAGCGCCATTACAGGCGATAAGTCCGTACGCTCGTTGAGCAAAGCGGACAGCGCCGGGCGCGTGACTCCCAAAACCCGCGCCGCCTCGGTGACCGACAACCCAAGCGGTTCGATGATCTCGCTCTTCACGAACCCGCCCGGATGAGCCGGATTCTTCATTCGTATGCCACCCGTCGCACTCATGATCGCCTCCTAGTGGTAGTCCTCAAAGTTCAACTCGACGATTTCCATTTCTGTTTGATCGATCCGGAAAGTGAGCCTCCAGTTTCTTGTAACCGACAGACTCCAAACACCTTTACGATCGCCAACAAGCTGATGCGCTCTCCAAGCCGGAACGGTTCGTAGTTCTTCCTCCCGATCCATGTCTTGCAGGAAAGAAATGATACGCCGTAACTTCGGCACGACCGCAGGTTGGAGACCAGCCGTATTGTCATCCTCTATGAATCGGCGAAGCCCTTTGTGACCCACGCTGCGAATCTTCATGGAGCAATATATCCAAATTATTCGTATAGCGTCAATTTACGCATTACGATATTCTAAAAGCACTAAGTATCTTAGCTTAAACCAATTTCCAAAACCGACACGAGATCACATAGATTTAATTCCGCTTTTTCGTCCTTACCCCCTTCCCCACACCCCTCTTCTCTGACATAATGGATGGCCATGAGGACCCTGTTCGGGCGGACATCGACTCCGCCCGCCGTTTTCAACAAGACAGGGATTCCAAACCTCATGCGCGGCCTGCCGGGAAAATTCATCGGCTTCAACAAATACATTTCCAGACGTTTTGATGAGATATTGCCCGAGAAATTCCGGGTGGATGGACAGGCGCATTTCCGAGAAAATTTCGCGCCATCCCACATTTCTCAAGGCGCGCTGGTCTACGAAGTGGGCGGAGGGAAACATCCCCTCCACTCTGCACAGGAGAAAGAGCGGCGGGGTCTCCGGGTCGTCGGTCTCGACATCGACGAGGGAGAACTCATGCGCGCGCCGCGCGGAGCCTACGACGAAACCATCCGCGCCGACATCACTCGATACCGGGGTCGTGAAGACGCCGACGTGGTGATCTGCCAGGCGATGCTCGAACACGTCTCCAACACGCCGGCCGCCTTCACCGGCCTGGCGAGCATATTGCAAAAAGGCGGCGTCGCCCTCCTCTTCACGCCGTCAAAAAACTCTCTCTACGCGCGCGTGAATCAACTCATCCCTGAGAGGCTCAAGAGCAAGCTACTGAGGCTTCTCTATCCCGAACTCGCGGAGAAGTCCGGTTTCCCGGGCCGGTATCATCACTGCACTTTGTCCGAATTCGAAGAAATGGCGCGCGGACAAGGCTTAGGTGTGGTTCAGAAAAAGGCCTATTATTACAGTGAGTATTTCAGCTTCTTTGCGCCCCTTCACGTTCTCTGGCGGTTGTGGCTTTGGGTTTTCTTTCTCCTCGCGCGCGAGCGGGCGGCCGAAACCTTCAGCATGGCGCTTCGCAAAAAATGAGAATGGGAACCAGAGCGCGCCCCGGTTCATCCCCTCAAGCCGGGTAGGTTCCATGTGCGGCGTCGCGGGCTTTCTCTTCACGCATCGAGAGACGGACGACCCTCGGGGCGTCGTCTCGAGGATGGCGGAGAGCCTGCGCCACCGGGGGCCCGACGACGGGGGAAGCTGGGTCGACGAAGCGGCGGGCGTCGCTCTGGGACACAGGAGGCTCGCCGTCATCGATTTGAGCGCGGATGGCCGCCAGCCGATGATCTCACGCAGTGAAAGATACGTCCTCTCCTACAACGGAGAAATCTATAATTTCATCGAACTGCGCGATGAACTGACGTACGAGGGCGTGCGCTTCAAGGGCCGCTCAGACACCGAGGTCCTCCTCGCCGCGGTGGAGACTTGGGGGCTGGAGGCGGCCATCCGGCGGTTCGTCGGTATGTTCGCCTTCGCCCTTTGGGATCGTACGGAGAAAACGCTGCACCTCGCGCGTGATCGCATGGGTGAAAAACCGCTTTATTACGGCTGGTGCGGCAAGTCTTTTCTATTCGGTTCGGAACTCAAAGCCCTCCGCGCGCATCCTGACTGGGAAGGCGATATCAACGCCGACGCTTTGGCCGGTTACATGAAACTGGGCTGCGTGCCCGCTCCACATTCCATCTACCGGGGAATCCATAAACTGCCGCCCGCCACCATCTTGAGCCTGCGCGCCCCGGACGAACCAGGGCTTCTGCCCGAGCCGAGCGTGTACTGGTCCGCACAAGATGTCGTGAGGCACGCATCCACAGATAGAGCAGTACTCGCCGACGATGAAGCGCTTGACCAACTAGAAGAAGTGCTGAAGCGATCAATACGCCAGATGCTAAGGGCGGATGCGCCGCTCGGCGCGTTTCTCTCAGGCGGGGTCGATTCCTCGACCGTCGTCGCCCTGATGAAGGCGGCGAGCGGAGCTCCCGTTCGGACGTTTTCCATCGGCTTTCACGAGAAAGGCTATGACGAGGCCCATCATGCGCGCGAGATCGCCCGCTATCTCGAAACCGAGCACACCCAATTCTACGCCGGCCCGAGAGTAGCGCTCGAAGTCATCCCGCGCCTGCCCCGGCTCTATGACGAGCCGTTTGCGGATCCCTCCCAGATTCCCACGCACCTGTTGTGCGCCCTCACGCGCGACCACGTAACGGTTGCCCTCTCGGGCGATGGAGGTGATGAGCTCTTCGGCGGCTACAACCGTTACTTCTGGGCGCCCAGTGTCTGGAGGTGGAGCAATCGCTTGCCGGAACGACTGAAAGCGCGAATCACAAAGACCCTGATGACGCGGTCCCCCACACTGGCTCGATTTTATGAAAAAATATCTCCTCTGCTGCCCATGCGCTACAGAGTCGAGATGGCCGGGGAAAAGCTCCTCAAGCTGGCGGATCTCTTCGGCGCAGCGAGTCTTGATGAGGTGTATGAGCGCCTGAGAGCGCACAGCGATGCTTCGGTTTGCCTCCCGGGGAATCAAAACATGGAGAAGAGCTTCGCAACGGAACCCGCCCCAAGAGATCTTCATCCCGCCGAAAGGATGATGTTCCGCGACATGGTGGAATATCTGCCCGATGATATCCTTGTGAAGGTGGATAGGGCGGGCATGGGAGCGAGCCTCGAGGTGAGAGCACTCTACCTGGACCACCGGGTCGTGGAGTTCGTCTGGAGTCTCCCGTTGCGGCAGAAGCTGCGCGATGGCGGGGGAAAATGGATTCTAAAGCGCTTATTGTCCCGCTATGCTCCCGATTCGTTGGTTCAAAGGCCCAAAATGGGGTTCGCCGTCCCTGTCGGCGAGTGGCTGAGAGGGCCTCTTCAGGATTGGGCGGAAGATTTGTTGAGTGAATCGCGCCTTAGAGGACAGGATTATTTTCACGCAAAACCCATCCGCCGAATGTGGGAGCAGCACGCCTCCGGCGCCAGGGACTGGCAATACTGTCTTTGGGGCATGTTGATGTTTCAATCCTGGCTGGATGAACAAGGGCGATGAGATGAGTAAAACTTTGCTTTTACTGGATCTGGAGGACAGATACTTCCTGAGCCACAGGCGAGCGCTAGCGCTGGCGGCGCGGGATGCGGGATATCGCGTCGTCGTATGCGTGAGAATCGGCGGAAAATATATGGAGAGGATTCGCGCGGCGGGAATCGAATGTCTCGCATTGGGGAGTGAGAACAAGGGAGGGATCAGTCTTTGGAGAGAAAGTCTCGTCCTGCTCAAGCTCATTCGCGTTTACCTGAAGTATCGCCCCCGAATCGCCCACCATTTCGGCGTGAGAAACCTGCTTCACGGATCGCTCGCTGCGCGTTTCGCCAAAACGCCTTTCGTCGTGAATTCGTTCCTGGGGCTGGGCTCGCTGTTTTCAGGAAGCTCTCTGATATTGAACATCCTGAGCAAAATCATCTTGTTCTCGCTGCGTCGTTTTCACCGGGCGAAAAACACCCGCGTTATCGTGCAGAACGACGCCGATAGGGAGATGATTCTCCAAAACGTGCTTCCCGATGAATCGCGCCTGAACGTTGTTCGAGGCTCCGGCGTCGACGTCCGCTCCTATTATCCAGCGCCGGAGCCCCCGGGCACACTCCTGGCGGTGCTCGCCTCCCGGATGCTCGCGGAAAAAGGGGTGCATGAATTCGTAGAGGCGGCAGCCCTGCTGAAAAATGAGGGCACGGATATTCGCATGGCGCTGGTGGGAAGCCCGGACCCCAAGAATCCATCTACGATCCCCCAAAGTACGCTATCCCAATGGGACCGCGAGGGCCAAGTCGAATGGTGGGGCTACAAGGAAGATATGGCCGAAGTTTGGAAAGGATGCCACATCGCCGTTTTACCGACCTATTACAATGAGGGGCTTCCAAGAAACCTGCTGGAAGCGGCGGCATGCGCCCGCCCGCTTGTGGCAACCGGGGTTCCCGGCTGTCGGGAGATCCTCAAAGACGGAGTGAACGGACTCAGCGTCTCGCCTCGTGACGCCAGGAACCTGGCCGACGCCATCGGGAAGCTGGCCCGGGATTCTAGCTTGAGGCGAAGAATGGGCGAGGCGGGGCGAAGCATTGTGGAAAAGGAGTTTTCCGATGAGATCGTTACTGGAAAAATCCTGGAACTTTATGAGCAAATAAGCGCGACTGAGAAAAATCGTCTGGAAGAAGAAAACTGAGCCCCGGATAGTCTAACGGACGGTAGATGAGGCCTCTCACCAAATGCGATGACTGCCTAGGCGCCATGGCCCCGCAGGCGCAAAAAGGCGAGCATGGTCAGGAAAATCACTTGCAGGTCCATCCAGAACGAGTAATTCAGAATGTAGTATAAATCGTGCTCCAGCTTGATTCTGTAGTCTTCAATCTGGTCGACGTGGCCCTGCCGGATTTGCGCCCACCCCGTTATTCCCGCTGGAACGAGTTCGCGATATTCGAATTCGGGGTAGCGCTTCTTGGCTATCTCGAGCGTCTTGATGTACTCCGCCCTCGGACCGACGATGCTCATATCCCCCTTGATGACGTTCCAGAGCTGGGGAAATTCATCGAGATGATATCGGCGCAGGAAACGCCCGAACGGATAGATTCTCGGATCGTTTTCTTTCGTGGACATGGTTCCCTCCGGCTGGTCGGCATTCACGCGCATGGTCCTGAATTTATAGAGAGTGAACAATCTCCCGCCTTGGGTGACGCGGGCCTGGGAATAAAATATCGGCCCCTCGCTCACGAGCTTGACCAGGATGGCGATGAGGAGTCCGAAAGGGACGAACAAGACCAGAACCGTGATCCCGAACCCCAAATCCAGCGCGCGTTTGCATAGAAACTGACGCCGGTTCAAGACCCGTCCGGTCTTCAGAGCGGGTAATTTCCCGGAAACGGACTCCAAGGGAACGCGGCCATTCATAAGAGAACTCAACCCATTTCATGAGCGCCTGAGGCATGATGCGCCGAATGTGCGCCCAAAACCGAAACGATTGCGTATTTGCGCTTTACACTCAACCTGATTTCCCCTATATTTGAGCAATATACGAAAAAAATACGAAAATATGGTGCGCGAACAAAATAATACTCATATTCCACCACAAGGTCAGAAAATACGACATGGCCTCACACAAGGCAAAACTGATGAGAATGAGGAAAAATCTGGGCGGAAAACAAATAGCCTGCTGTTTTCAATGGACATTGGAGAAGTTGAAGAAACGTGGATTTTCCTTCCATCGCAGAGGGCATTAACGATCTGCCCAGGATGTTGGGTGAAAGGAGAGATGACGAAAACACATGAACGTCGAACTCTCCAGAATGGCGGCGCAAAAAAACGAGTCTGAGTCCTCGAGCCTTTGACGGGCTGCTCGGCATGCAATCCACCACCCGTGGAAAGTGGGTTCACGCTTGTTCCGACTATGGGAGAGTCGTCTTTTATTCAGCGAGCGGCCCGTGAATCTGCGTGCATGAATCGTATGCCAGACAACATGGTGTTATGAAATATTGGAGTTGTCAACCTACATACGAAGCAAAATCATTTTGGAGCATAAACGTTTTCATCGTTCTCGAACGTGTGAGATTTGCGGTCCTTTTCAAGAAAACCTTCGCTCATGCGCAGCTTCTTTTCATGAAGCCGCCTCATTTCGAGAACGCATGACACGTCATTTCACGCCGCCAGCGGACATCTCGTATTCCCGACCCCCACGGTTGCTTGGAGGCCATTTTCCCGTGATGAATCCTTCGTTCCTGGCATATGGCGCCATGGCCATCGGCGCTGCCGCGGTCTTCTGGACGAGCCTATACAACCTCGGAGCCGGGGGTGCGCTGTTCTTGTTCCTGAATCCGCTCGTCAACATCGAGGTCGCCTTCGGCGATACAGGAAGAAGCATCTCGTACGACAAATTGGCGATCCTGGCATTGGCCTTGGGCTTCGCGTGGCATGTTCTGAGAAACAGAAAACAAGTTCGTCTCAAGAGCAAACCGATTTTCTGCTACATCTGGCTCGTCTACATCGCCTGGAGTCTCATTGCGGCATGGCTGAGCGGCGCTCCTGTGAAACAACAATTCTGGGGCCTCGCCGAAACGATAGCCTATCTCATCACCTTTCTGGTTTTTCTTGATATATGCGCGGATGAAACCTCACGTAACGGGATACTGAAAGCCGTCTTCTACGGCGGCGTCATCATGCTGGCGGCGGTCTTGCTCCAGAATCTGGCCTATCAAATCACCTGGAGAATATGGGGGCCGCACCATGTTTTCAGTGCAGATTTGCTGTACTCGCCATTTCCCCGGACGTTCTTTCATTCCCGGCCCGGTCCGATAGGGCATCCGAATTTTCTGGCCGCCTATCTGGTTCTATGGGCGACGCTCTACCCGCTGCTTTACCACACGTTCTCACGCCCGGCGGCGTCCGCCATTCTCGCCGCACATCTCATCGCATTGGCGTCGACGGGCAGCTATGGAGGAGTATTGGGCTTCGCCGTCTGCTGTTCGGTGATCTCGTATTTCACGAAGACTTGTCCCGCGAACATGATTTCCAGTCGCATCTCCCGCTCCGGGACACGTCTCCTCAAGCACGTTCTTCCCGCTTTCTTGATTCTGTCAATAGGCGCCGTCGCCGCCAATGATGAAGACTTCAAAGACCTGTCGCTGCTCCCCAGAATCTATATCTATCGCGTCGGCGGAAAAATGCTCGCAGATCGCCCGCTGGCGGGCCATGGAAACGGCCTTTTCCCCCAGGCGTTTCAGAAAAGCGAGAGGGAGTACATGGATAACGAGGGACTGAAAGCGCCGCCCTGGAGGATAAAGGATTCCAGCCTGGGGAAACCCAACAAGTCCGGGGGCCGTGGAAAAGGGCATTCTGGCGGGAGAGATGAAAACCTTTCGCCGCTTTCAGCCCATTCCTCCTATCTCAAAGCCTTCGTCGAAACAGGCGTTCCCGGAGGTTTTCTTTTTCTTTGCCTGATTGCGGGAGGTCTCATCGAGGTGTTTTTTCATCTGAGGAAAACGGGGCGGCTCTCGATACGCTCACCCGAAGCCTGGGGGTGGGCCGCCTGCGCCGGCGTATGTTTTCAGGCCGGAGCCGAGAACATTTTTTCGTCTCCCAAAATTTCCGTTCTCTATTGGGCCGTCACGGCGTACTGCCTGACGGCGAAATCAACGCGATCGGAAAGACCCTAAACGGACCCGCCAGAACTTCACAATAAAGACAGCGGACGAAACTGAGCAGGATGGCGAACAGCCAGTAGGGGTAAAAATGGGCCGTAGTGGAAACACCGACGAACAGGGCGACGACGGTAGAGAAAATGACGGCGAAAGGCATCACGATTCCGAGTGAATCTTCATGCGGCTGCAAGCGCATGACTTTGAAAAAATACATCCCGCCTGTTGCGAGCATGACTACCACCAAAACGAGGCCCAGCAATCCCAAGTCGACGATAAAGTTCATCGGCAGGCTGTGCAGGGAAACCGGCGCACTCTTTCTCGGGTTCTCCTGAAACAAATCCGAAGTCGACCATCCCCGAATACCCGATTCATAGCGGGTGATTTCACCGTAAAAATACGCAGAAAACGTGGCCGGCGTATCTTTGGAATATCCATACAAAAATCCCTGCCGCGGCCCGCCTCCCAGGAAGGGCCGCGAAATAAGCACGTCCGCCGCCCGAGCGTACTGAAAGAGGCGCTCCTTGACGCTCATCGAGAGATTGGATGCTTCGAGGAACTCTCCCCGCACCTTCGTCCCCTCCATCATCGAAACGCCGATGAACGCGAGGAAAACCGATGCCGTCAGACAAGAAACGAAAAAAGACTTCATCTTCTCCTTTGCGCCCGGGCGTCTTCTGAACTTCATGAAAAAGAGAATCAAAAGGAATGCGCCCAGGAAGAGCGCAAAAATCGGAACCCTGCGCCATGTGGAAAATACCATGAGTATTCCGGTGAGCGACGCGAACAGATAGAACCAGCCGCCTCTTCTCCAGAAGAAATAAAAGGCGACGCCCGCCAGTATCAGCCCGAGTCTGCTGGCGACGATGTGGTGCCGGACGAACATACCGAGAAAAAACCGCCCTTCATGATTGAGCGAATACGGATTGGGAACTCTTAAGTAATAGAACAGGATGCTCTCGATTCCCATTACAAGGGCGACCCAGAATACACTCCTGAGCGCGCCTTCGAAATCCTCTCTCCCCCATCGGTTGTTTCGAATCAGATACCACACGAGCATGCCGTCGGCGTAGGGTACGGCATCGGCCAGAATTTGGTAGAGGGGCACGGATGTCTTGATGGGGTCATCCTGAATATAACCATGGATGACTCCGACCCAGAATATCACCCAGAACCAAACGGCGGCGACGGCAAACCCCGGCGACGGTTTTTTAGCCCCGAACCGAATGACCTCTACCGTCCATGCGGCGCACAACAAAACGAAGAGGAACACGTAGATCTTAAAGGGTCCCACACCTGGAAAGTATGAAACGTGCTCCCACGGGATGAGAAAATAAACCGCATGAAGAAGAATAACCGCGTTGGTGAGTCGATGAGGAGAGGCATTCTTTTCTACTGAAGGAGGAGGGGCCTTCGACGCCGCGCGCTCCACGCTCACAGAAAAACTACCCCCGTGTGCCCGTGCGTCTGGAAAAATAGCCTCTCTTCATCCACATGCGCACCTTGTGCGGCAACATGCGATATGAAAACCAAAACGGCAACAGGGCTCGATACGCGATTCCGCCCCCCAGGGTGCGAATCGCCCTGTTTTGCAACACAACCCCATCGAGCACATAGCGGAGCCTGGCGCCCCGCTCGAAGAACTGTCTCGCGTGGATTCTTTTTGCCGCAACGGGCACCTTCAAGGACCCGAGCTTCATTCCGTTCTCATACAATCGAACGTACAGGTCCCAATCGAGTTGGCCGGCGCGCCTCTCGTCGTAGCCTCGGATCAGCTGCATCGCCTCGACTCTCACGAACAAAGAAGTGTGAACGACAGGATTGAACAACATGAGTTTCTTTCTCACGTCGCTTAGCGAATTCCTTGTTTTTTCCAATCCGAATGCGGGCCAATGTGGAACGTCTTCGGCATGAAAGGCGAACAGCGGAGAAACGACAGCGGAATAATCAGGAAAACGCTGCATTACCATTTTTTGAATTTCAAATCTTCTGGGGTGAGATAAATCGTCGGCGTCATGGCGGGCGATAAATTCACCCCTGCTCTCGCGTACCCCGAGATTGAGTGCTCTCGCGAGTCCGATTCTCCCCGCCTCGATCAGACGAATTCTGGGATCGCGAAACTGTTTGACGATCTGAACCGTATCGTCCGTGGAGCCATCGTCGATGATGACGCATTCAAAATCGGATTCCGTCTGTGCGAGTATGCTCTTAACGGCATCGGCGATGTATTCCTCGGCGTTGTAAGACGTCATCAAAACGCTTATCACGTCGCATTCCTTTGCCTGGGGTGGATTCCATCAAAACATCAAAAGCTAACCGAACGATGGGCGTCCAGCATCTCGCGAAACCAAAGCTCCAAAATCACCAGATACCAAATAAGGGGGTAGGAGGATTTCCCTTTCCTGAAACAGGCGTATAACTTGCGCACCTCTTTGGGTGAGAAAATACCTCTTCTGCGAAGCGACTCCTCACTCAGCGTGTCCTCTAGAATTTCTCGCAAATCCTCTTTCATCCACTTCGCCATCGGAAGAGCGAAACCCTGTTTTCTCCTGGTTGAAATCTCAGGCGGGATGACGTCGCGAAGCGACGCCTCAAGCAATCTTTTCGGATATCCCCATCTCTTCTCCCACCCGGGCGGCAGACCACAGACGAACTCCACGACGCGATGATCGACGTACGGCACCCGCACTTCCAGGGAATGGGCCATGCTCATCACGTCGGTATCCCGCAAACATCTCCATTCCATATACACCTGCATTTCGAGTTCGCTCAGAATCCTCCAGGGCCTCTCCGCGAAGCGGACCAACGAAGCGAGCATCTCGAAAATATCCTCATCCGCTTTGCGATCGAGAAAGTGGGCCTGAAGTTGCGGGGAATACAAGGCTCTCTTCTCCTCGGGCCACAACAAAAGGCGCGCCAAGGCGTACAATCCAACCGGCGAATCCACCCATTGCAACCGATGAAGCTTTTGGATGCGTTCCGAGGACACGCCCGGGCTGAGGCGGAGCATCAACGAGACGAGCACTACGAGGATTTTTCTCGCCGCCAATGGAAATTTTCCCCACATGGCCGACAATCGCCACAAAGGCGGAACCAGGCGAAACGAGTCGTAGCCGCCGAAAAGCTCATCCGCCCCAAGACCGGACAGGGCGACGGCAACGCCGTCTTGCTTTACCGCTTGTGATACGAAATAGGTATTGATTCCGTCGAAACCAGGCTGGTCCAAATGCCGCACGATGCGGGGAAGCTCCTCAGCCACCTTCGAACCTTTGAGCACGACCTCATGGTGACGCGTAGTGAAGGACTGCGCCGCCGTTCTCGCATATCGCCTCTCATCGTATCCTGCAGGAGCGTCATCGAAACCGATAGAATAGGTCCTCACGGGTTTATCGGCCCGCCGCGACATCAACCCGACAATCGCCGAAGAATCCATACCGCCGCTCAAAAAAGCACCGATGGGAACATCGCTTATCTGGTGGAGTTCTACGCATTCCTCTAGCAAACAGCGTAGACGGGGGACAATTTCTTCATCGGCGCAGTGCGTCGTTCCGGCCGCCGGCATCTCCCACCACCGCTCGATGGATGCACCCATTTCCGTAATTCGCATCCGGTGCCCCGGAGGCAAGGCTTTCACCCCTTTCAGTAGCGTGCGCGGGCCGGGAACAAAACCCAGGGAGAGGCTGAGATCGAGAGAATTCAGATCGAGCTCGGGGCGAATCGCGCCGCTTCTCACCAGCGCCCCCAGTTCCGATGCAAACGCCCAGCCACCCGCGATCCGTGCGTAGTACAGGGGTTTGACGCCGAGACGGTCACGCGTCAAAAGCAGGACTCGACGGTTGGCGTCCACGATCGCAAATGCGAACATGCCC
This sequence comes from uncultured Nitrospinaceae bacterium, assembly GCA_964440505.1. GTDB lineage: Bacteria > UBA8248 > UBA8248 > UBA8248 > UBA8248 > Bin107. The sequence continues at coordinate 6,231 of CAYTSP010000181.1, read as the reverse complement.
CTCAAAAAACGGCTGCACTCTTCCCCTTCCTCTTCGTAGAGGCGCAGAAGAACCTCCGTATCGGAGCGCGATCTGAAGGCGTGGCCGCGACCCGCCAAATACTCTCTCAATCGTCTGAAATTGTAGATTTCCCCGTTCAATGCAACACTGATTCTTCCAGCGGCGTTGGTCATCGGTTGTTTTGCCGCTAAACCCGGATCGATGATGCTCAGACGCCTCACCCCGATACAGGTCGCACCGAAACGCTGAAGCCCCACATCGTCTGGACCGCGATGCTTCATCGCATCACACATGCGAGCAACGCTCTCCTCTACCAAGGACGGCGGGAGTTCAGAAGAGGTAATTCCACAAATTCCACACATATGAGCACCGGTTGTCTTTCACCCGCAAAGAAACCCATATCGCCGTCCAATGGCGACGGACTCCGAACCCGGGTCGATATCTCCGGAACTTTGCCTCGTGGTGGGTCGTATCTATCTCGTGGAGTGGCATTTATGGATTTTGATCATCGGCAAGCTTAGCAGACGAAACCGATTGCATCCACTCGGCGGCTATCTTCTCCGCCAGCCAAAACTCATATTCGGAATTGATTCTCACGCTTTCCTCCGGAAGCATTGTGATGTGCCCTATTCTTTCTCCCAGAAATTTCCCGGCCAGTACCGTGTCTACCCGGCTCAGGAAAATCGCGCCGTTTTCCTTGAACAATGCCTTCCTCTCCAGACGCAGCGTTCTCTGGAGAGAGCCGTTGACGGGGGTGAGTCCGTTTTTCCCGTGATGATAGAAAAACGAAAGATCCTCGGTGATGGATATCACGGAATCGACGCCGAAAATCGTCATGGTGTCCACGGCCTCGTCGATGTGCCTGCCCCTGCGAAAAGGGGTGTTGATGTAGCATACGCAAACAGCGTCGGGGACATACCCCCGCTCCTCCAACGTCCTCAAAACATGAAGCGCCGTATCCGCCATCCTGGCGGTCGGTTTCACCAGCGCTTCGGGCCGGACGAGGCCGTCCACTTCCTCCAAACGCTGCGCGTAAGCCACTACCTCTTCATCGTTCGAGGATACGACTACCCTGTCGACGGAGCGCGCTTCCTGGATTTGCTCCAGGGTTCGCTCCAGCAGCGGTTTTCCCATGAGCCGCGTAAAAGGATTTCCGGGCGTGAATCCCGCATCCACGACGACGGGAACGAGCGCCAACACTTTCGGTTTGCGGGAGAGGTTCATCTCCTCCTCCACCCGCCTTTTGATTTTGCGGCGCGTCTCCAGAATCAGGCCCCGGGATTTCGACAGGCTCTCTCCGTGGCGGCGATAATAGAACAAGGGCAGATTCACGTTATATGGATGGTGCCGCTCGATGAATTTCAGCCACATACCGTAGCCGTCCTGGCGATCGAACTCCTCGAAATAACCGCCTATTTCCAGCAGAACTTCCTTGCGAATCATGGTGCATGCGCCATGGGCCGGGAGCTCGAGCAGACCGTCCTGTTCTTCTATTTTCCGGCGGCGGATGATTTCGATGATCTCTCCATCCTCATCCACGTGATAATAATCCGGATACACGAGACCCACACCGGGTTTCGTGTCCAGGACCTGGGAGAGAACCAGTAAAATGTTCTCGTCCAGGAAATCATCCGCATCCAGGCGCATAAGGTACTCACCCCTGGCGATGCGCAAGGCGATGTTGTTCGTGATATTAAGGCCCCTGTTTTCTTGATTGAGAATGCGAATCTTGGGATGTGTCCTGTAGGGTTTGAGGACTTCAGAAGTGTTGTCCGTCGAGCCGTCGTCGATGACGATCAACTCCCAGTCGTCCATCGTCTGCTTCAGCACGCTCTGTATCGCGGCATCTAGAAAACGGCCGTAGTTATGGGCGGGAATGTATACCGTGATCTTAGGCATGACGACTCAACCCAGTTGGCATGAATCCCGCCTCCACGATCACTCCACCATGTCCATCGAGACAGCCTGATCCGCCCGGATGTTCGCTCTTGCTCGCTTACCAATCAGCGTATTCATCATCCAGCCCGGAAGTCCCTCGGCAGGACGCTTCATTCCCAACATCGAGGATCCAATGGTCTCTCCGCGCCGAATGTCCCGCTCGGCGACGATGCTGCGCCGCGCGCTGGTTCGCGCGGAGTTTTCCGCCTCGGCGACTCCGAGCGCGCCGTCGCCCAATACGCTTTCGGCAAGACGAACGTTTCGCAACATTTTCTTCAAATCTTCAGGGTTCATCGAAAAGAAATGCCCTGAACCGCTCAACTTCCGATCCAGGGTGTAGTGTTTCTCGATAACCTTCGCACCCAGGGCCACGCCCAGCGCAGGGATGACCATGTGCGCATCCGGCTCCGTATGGTCGGACAAACCGACGATGATGCCGGGATATCGTTCCTTCAAAGCGCGGATACGCAAAAGGTTCGCGTCCTCGTTCGCAGCCGGATAACTCAAGGTGCAGGCCATGAGGATGAGTTGGTGGTTGCCCGTTGAAAAAATGGTGGCGACGGCACGCTCGATCTCCTCCACCGTCGAGCCGCCGGTCGAAAGAATAACGGGCTTGCCGAAACCGGCCACGCACTTGAGCAACCGGCTGTCGGGAAGATCGCACGAGGCTATCTTGAAGATCGGCGCGCCCAAATCGTTCAGCATCTCGGCGCTTTCTACGTCGAACGGCGTGGAGAACGTGATGATGCCCTTCTCGCGGCCATGTTTGATAAGCGCTTCATATTCGGGCGCGCCGAAGCGATCGAGTTTCCGATAATACTCGATTTGCGGAATCCGCTTTCCCCGCCAGTAGGTCATCGCCCCTTTACGCGTCAGACGCTCCGCTTTGTAGGTCTGGAACTTGACTGCATCCGCCCCGGCTTCGGCAGCCAAGCCGATCATCTCCTTGGCCGTTTCTAAGTCACACATGTGATTGCAGGCGGCCTCGGCAATCACGAAGGTGGGATGTCCCTCGCCTATCATCTTGTTGCCGACGGAAATTTCCTTCGAATGCGGACTCATCTCATGCGCCGCCATGGCGAGGTCGAATGCAGTGTGAATGTTGATGCAATCATCCTGAGCGATGGAAGTGCGCAGAGGCGAAGCCGCCGTTAAGGCTTTCAAACTCATGATGTTGAGTGCTCCGTTGCGCTTGCTGTAGCGGTCCACCGTGCACAAATGGTCGATCCGGTTATCTTTGACATACTTCAACAGAGCAACCAGGTCGCTTTTTCTGTTCGGATGATCAGGCTGAATTCCAACGAGGAAAGAAATGTTCTCAAGACCCAATTTCTCTGCGACGTCCCGGTAGACTTCGATCAGGGGCGCTTCACCACCCAGCTCTTGGCTACGGAAATGAACCATCGCGCCGTTTCGCCTGGCGATTTCGGCGACCTCCTTTGAATCGGTTGATACGACGATCTTATCTAAACTCTTGAATCTTTGTGCGTACCGAATTGCGTGCGTTACCAATGGCAATTCGTCGATTTCCAGCAAATTCTTATCCGCCAGACGAGCCGAATGACGCTTGGCGGGTATGACGGCGACGATCACCTGCCCTCTCCCTCTGTTTTCATGCTTGAAATCACGGGCATGATTTGCCCCGCCTGCCGAAGCACAATGACTTTCGAATCCGGTCCCGCAGAATCCAAGGCGCTATCAACCGCCACCCCTATCGATCCGGCCCAACCGAATCCCATCCTCTCCGCCTCTTCGCGACCGATGTGAGGAGAAACCAATATCCCTTTCACGCGCTTGGAGATGATTCTGCCGACGGCGACGAGCGTGTAGGCAAGAAGCTTTTCGCGAAATTCACCCGCCTCGACCTTTTGGTAAAGGGCATCGGGGTTCCGGAAACCGTAACGCCGAAAATTCGGGAATTGCGGGGAAACGCCTTCCCGGCAATTCGCGGCCAGGATGATCACCCCGCCGTCGCGGCAGACGACGTCCGCCGCACACACGGCCTTGATGGCCTGACGCAGATCGATGTCGGCCGGATAGGCTTCCGCGACGACGACTTCCGCCTCGGCAGGAATCGACGCGCCGTATAGTTCCAGGCATCGCCCGCAGCCCGCCTCGTGGGCCGCTTCCACGTCTCCGGCAACGGCGTCGTAGATTCTTTCCTCATCCATCATGATCGTGTTGACGATAAAGCGCAGCCCGGCCCGGCGCGCGATGCGAACGAAGGCCTCTCTCACCTTATTGTCGAAGTTGCCGAGAATTTCGCTCATCTCATAATCCAGAGCGGCCCAATGGGTTGCCTCTATCGTGGCCTCTCCGCAAATGCCAGGCATCACGCTCTTCGCCCCGCCCGAGAAACCCGCCGTCGCATGGGGGATGATGCTGCCGACGGATATGAGGAGATCCGCCCCTAGGATTTCCTTGCTTATCAGCACTTCGAAGCCCAACTCGCTCTTTCCCAAAGAGGTCAGCATGGCGGGGCTTTTCCATTCGTGGTTGAGGATCTCAAATCGCCCGGTCAGCTCGTCACCGAACTTGCGCCTTATCTCCTCTCCTGTCATGGCGCGGTGTGTGCCCAAGCCAATCAGAATACGGACACAAGAATCGCTGATGCCAGCCTCTGTGAGTTCCTCCAGAATGATGGGGAGCACACGATGTAAAGGGGTATGTCGCGTATTGTCGTCGGTGACGATCAATACCTTCTCCGCACCTTTGGAAATCTCCCGAAGAGGGGAAGTACCGATCGGGTTTCGAATCCGCTCCCTGAGGGCTTCATCGTCAAGGCCTGCGCCTTCATGCAGGGAGGGGCCATGGACGCCCACCAGCCGCCTATCTTCGACTTCAAAGTCGTCGAATAGATTATTTGTCAATGATATCTCGGCCATCAGCCCGTCTCCGCCTCATCGTTTCTCCACAATTCGGAATCGGAGGATGAAAAAATATCCACCCATTCCGAGCGCCAACTCTTGCTGCTCCTGTAGTAGCGATGCGTAAACTCGGCGACGGCTTCTCGCGTTTGGCCGTCCTCCCACCACGAATCCACGTCGGGCCAGATGGCGTTCAGGTGTCTCGCCGCACTCTCGCCGGAGGAATGATGAACGCTCACGCTTGAGAGTTTCTTGAAGTAGGGCCTCGAATAATGTGAAATCCGCCAGGCGTTTTGATGGCCAAAGAAGAGGGTCGGAATGCCCGCCGCCATCGTGAAGGCCGCTGTCGTCCCCGGGCGATCGAGTACGCAAACTCCGCACCCCGACAGAGCGGGCGAAAGACGACTCGGCATGTATCTCACCAGTTTTCCGCGAAGGATATTTATGTCTGGATATCGCGTCTTGATATAGGTCTGATCATAGAGGTTGTTCCTTCTCCGTATGTACGGCCTGTACCACAGGGAGGAGCGAGGTGTGTCATCCAAGTTTTCGATGAAACTCGTCTTATCCCGCATGTAGTGTGCGATGTCTTCGGGAATGCAGTCCGCGGCCAGCCATTTCATAAGGGGAGTAAGTTCGGAACTGATCAGAATGATGGCTGAGCCTCGCTCCTTGCGCCGCCTCATTTTTGAAAGAAAAGGAGAGGATGTCGGAACGGTGTTTATTCGATAATCGGATTGATGTCTCCATCCCCACGACATGAACCGATCGGCCGTCTTATACTCAGTGAGATGATGCCAGGGCGCCGATTCGATGATGCCGTAGTTTCCTCCATGCTGATTGATGACCAGCCTTACAGGGCGTTTTTCGAGGAGAGCGGCCACGTAAAAATTCGACTGATCGTCATTGCCCAGATGGCCGTAGGCGATGGTGTCGGTCCAGGGCGCCGTCGCCTTCACCTTGAGCAGGGCTTTTTTCTCGTTCGCCAAATAATGCTCCGTGAATACCCTCGGCATGGTCTCCAAAACGAGTTCATCCAGAACGCTCAGGAAAATCCCGGCTTCCCCAGCGGCGATGTATTGAATCGATTGGAGTTCTGCAACCACGTCTTCTCTGGTGAGGCGCGCATTTCCCGCCTCAGGCGTTTTCTGGAACGACCTCGCAGCCTCCTTCCACCGTTTTCTGTTTCGAAATAGCATGCGCAAGGATATATAAGCGGCATCCAGCGGACTTAAGCCATGAACCTTATGAAACTGTACGCATCCTATGTTGGAGGAGAGGATGCTGGCCCAGCGATACACCTCCATTTTTCTTTCCACTTTTTTGAAAACGGCATAGTTTTCCGTTGGTTGCTTACCCGGGGGGTGGTCTGAGGAGAAATACAAATCTTCCGAGGCCCGCCCGCCCTCTCGCACCACCCAGCTTC
>CAYTSP010000180.1:0-14729 GCA_964440505.1 uncultured Nitrospinaceae bacterium | reverse complement strand
GGACGTGGTCGTGGCGTTCCTGGCGGCGGCCAGAGGCGGCGTGGACGGCAGGGCCTACAACATCGGCACCGGCGTCGTCACCGAGGTGGAAACGCTGCTCGAAATCCTCTGCCGCCTGATGGGAAAAAGCCCCGTAAGCGTTGAGCGCGCGCCCTTGCGCCCGGGCGAGGTGTTCAGAATCGGTCTCGATGCGAGCGCGTTCCAAAGAGACGCCGGCTGGCGGCCTCACTTCTCGCTCGAGGAGGGCATCGCCGCCTTCCTGGAATCGCTTGAGGTTTAAGCCGGCAGACGGCCGTAGACGCGTTCGGGCGTGACCAGCACGGCGACCGCGCCCTGGTCCACCATCGCCTGGTCGTATTCCTCCCAATCGGGATGGTCCGAATCCCCGCAGGCGCGAAATACCTCGCGGAACATCACGCGCATTTCCTCTTTTTCGGTGTTCCCGTAGTCGAACAGCCTCGCCTTGCCCTCCACGGTGATCCAGGTGCGCCAGTCGGGGGTGACGTAGAGCACCGTGCACTGGGGGTTCTTGCGCAGGTTCTTGAGCTTCACCGACCAGCCGCGCACGATGACGAACGCGGCGCAATCCTCATACGCCCCGCACACGATGATGCTCGATTGCGCCGTGCCGTCCGGCCTTAAGCTCGTGACCATGCCCTTGTGGTTTTTCTCCATAAACGGTCTTGCATCTTCGAAGTTCATGAGATACCTCGCTTAAAATGAGAGAAACGGATGTTTTCGCCATTGTAGCAAAGTTTCTGGACGAACGACGCCATGAGGAGAGATGCCGATGAGCCGACTCGCACCGCTTGAACCCGAGAATATGCCGCCCCGTCAACGAGATGCGTATGAGGAACTCATCGCCAACCAGCGCGGCGGCGTGCGCGGGCCTTTCGGCGTCTGGGTGCGAAGCCCCGGCCTCGTCATCGCCCTTCGCGGTCTCATGAAGTTTTATTATGAGGAAAGCGTTATAACGGAAGACATCCGCGAACTCGCCATCATCATCACCACGCGCCATTTCGGGGCGACCTACGCCTACTCCGCCCACGAGGCGCAGGCGCTCGACAGCGGCCTTACGCCCGCCCTCGTGGCCGCCGTAATGGCGGGGGAGACACCCGCCGAGGGCACAGAACTCGAACTTTGCGTTCACACCTATTGCACCGAATTACTCGAAACCAAAAAGGCGTCGGACGCCGCCTACCGGGAGGCGTTCTCTCTGCTCGGCGAGAAGGGCGTGGTCGACCTCACCGCACTCGTAGGCTTCTATTCGGCCATCTCCCTGACGCTCAACGCCTTCGAGATACCGCCCGTGACGTGAGGGGCTTGTTGAAAAAGACCCCTTTTTCTGGAAAAGGCAACCCCCCTGTCCCCCCTTGTCAGGGGGGTAAAGGCGATACCCCCGACGAGGAGGTGCAAGAAAAGCCCCCCTGATAAGGGGCTGTTGAAAAAGCCCTTCTAGCAAGGAGGGTTGAGGGGTTCACGGCAAGGAGGGACGGGAAAGCTGTTTTCCCGCGCACTGGGTAGCCCGCCATATCACCCTCACCCTGAGTAGCCGCCGAAGGCGGCGGATCGAAGGGCGAGGGGAGTCGAACGCCTCGCGCCGGGGCGAGCGTTTGACCTCTCCCTCCCCGGTCGGGCCAAACCTTCGATACGCGGCTTCACCGCTACTCAGGATGAGGCGGAGAGGGCTTTTTCAACAGCCCCGATAAGGGGGGTTGGGGGGTTGCTCCCATGAAAAAGTCCCTCCCAAAGGGGTTATTGCCCCCATCAAGAGTATTCATCGTCATTCCGGTGAAAGCCCGACGGTTGAGCCGAGCGCCTTGTGCGAAAGCTGGGGCAGCCCCCGATGAAGGGATGCCCCCCCGGTACTTTATGGAAGCCGAAGAGTTCAGGGGTGAAGCGGCGTAGCGCGCCGGGTTGTCCTCACTCCGGCGCCCGGCCGCTGCGCTGCGTCATGCTCAAGAGCCTTTCCTGGATTTCCCCGCTCCACGCGCCCTCGCGCATCCGCCAGACCCAGTTGCCCTGCGGGACGCCGGGGCGGTTCATGCGGCCTTCGTTGCCGAGGCCCAGGACGTCCTGGGCGGGGATGATGGCGAGCGCGGCCTGTGATTTCATCGCCGCGCGGATCATCGACCAGTTCATGTCCTCGGGCTCTCCTCCGAAGGTCCTGAGCGCCGTGGCGCGCGAGATGGCGAAACCGGCGGGCGTTTCGTTGCGGAGAATCGGGTCCGCGCCGTGGAACCAGCCGAGAGCCGTATCGTTGTCGTGCGTGCCGGTGTAAACGACGGTGTTCTCGGGAATGTTGTGGGGGAGATGGGGGTTGTCCGGGCTGCCGTCGAAGGCGAACTGCAACACGCGCATACCGGGCAGGCCGAAGCGGTCCCGCAGGGCGTGGACGTCATCGCCCACCGAACCCAGGTCCTCCGCGATGAGCGGCAGAAAGCCCAATGCCTCCTCCAGTGCGATGAAAAAGGCTTCTCCCGGCCCCTCGCGCCAAGCGCCCTCCCTGGGCGATTCAGCGCCTGCCGGAATCGCCCAGAAGCGCGCGAAGCCGATGAAATGATCGAGGCGCAAGGCGTCGAATCGTGCAACGTTCACGGTGAGGCGCATCTTCCACCAGGCGAAATTCTCATCAAAGTGCGCGGCCCAGTCGTAGAGGGGATTCCCCCAGTGCTGGCCCTCCTGGTTGAAGTAATCGGGCGGCGCGCCCGCGTAGGCGCTCGGACGTCGCGCCTCGTCAAGTTCGAACAGGTGCGTCCGCGCCCATACGTCCGCCGAATCATGAGCGACGTAGATGGGGATGTCGCCGATGAAGCCGACCCCTTTCCCGGCGGCGTAGTCTTTGAGCGCGCGCCACTGGCGGTCGAAGATGAATTGCTCGAAGTGCGTGTAGCGTATGTTTTTATCAAAGTCGGGATCATCGGGGTTTTTATGCCTCACTTCCTCGGGCCACTCCCACCAGGGAGCACCGCCGAAAGCGCGCTTGAGCGCACGGAACCTCGCGTAATCGGCGAGCCAGCCGGCTTGCGCCTCGCAAAACCCCGTAAATGCCGCATCATCCGCCCCGCCGCCGTTCGAGAAGGTCTCGAATGCTTCTGCGAGCAGCGATTCGTGCACCTGGAGCGCCTGGGCCGGCTCGATATCCCCATCGTCGGGCAGGCGATGGTTCTCCAAATCTTCGGGAGAGAGGAGGCCTTCTTCGGCGAGCCTGGCGAGTGATATCAGCAGCGGATTGCCCGCGAACGTGGATGAGGAGACATAAGGGGAGCCCGTTTCGTCGGTCGGGCATACGGGCAGCATCTGCCACCAGCTCTGGCCGGATGAAGCGAGCTGATCGACGAACTCGAATGCCCCGGAGCCCAGATCACCGAAACCAGCCTCGCTCGGCAGTGAGGTGGGGTGCAGCAGGATGCCGCTTTTTCTGGCGTGGAGCGGATTCTCTTGGTTCATTTTAAGTACCATTCACCTGAAAAGTTTTCCGCGCCTTCGCTTCACCTCGTCCGGGGGGCGCCGGTTCCGCCGCCCCCATACAGATATGACACGGCGCGCGCCGTTTATTCAAGAAAAAAAGCATGATTCCTTAGTGTCCCTCTCCCAGGGGGAGCTTCACGGCGTCGCCGGTGCGCGAGGATTCCTCCATGGCGATGGTCACCTCCAGGGTCTGGCGGGCGTCTTCCGCCGTGGCGAGATGGCAGGGGCGCCCCGTGGAGAGGTGGTCCAGCCAGTTCCTGGTCTCATCGCCGATGGGGCCGTACATGGTGTCGAGCGCCCAGTCGCCGGAGGACGTGCTGCCGAGAAAGACCATCGGCAGATTGTGGTCTGGAACATAGGCGTGCGGGTAGCCCTTTTCGGTGTAGAGGATGTTCTCCTTGTGGTCTTCGTCGAAGAGCATCACGCCGTCCGTGCCGATGACTTCCAGGCGGATGCTCTGCCCCGCGGTGGGGTATTTCGCGGGCAGCGCGTAGCAGATGCCCAGGTTCACGGTCGCGCCGTCGGCGAAGGTGATGATCGACCAGCTCACGTCGTCCACCTTCGGGTATCCCGCCTCCTTGAAGACGAAGCCGCCTCCCCGGCAGACCACCTCGACGGGCGGGTTCCCCTCCATGAACCAGCACATCATGTCGACCCAGTAGGTGAGCACGTCGAGTACGGGCGTGGCGTCGGCCGAGCGCTTCAGTATCTCGAACGCCTGCGCCTTGGTGTTGAACACGCGGCCCGTCGCGCCGATGAGCCTGCCAAGGCGGCCCTCCTTGATTTGTTCTTTCCCCAGGAAATAGCGCCGCTTGTAGCGCATGATGTAGCCCACCCGGAGGTCCGTCCCGTATTTTTCCGCCGTGGTGAGCAGGCGGTCGGCGTCCTCCAGGGTCATGGCGATGGGCTTTTCCACCAGCACGGGCTTGCCGAGTTCGAGCGCCTGAAGAACGGGTTCCACGTGGGCGAACTCCGAAGTCGAGACGATAACGGCGCCGACGTCGGGATGGGCGATGACCTCCTCGTTGCTCCCGGACGCCACCTGCGCGCCCACGCGTTCGCCGAGCGCTTTGGCGCGTCCGGGCTCGGCGTCCGAGATTGCCAGAAAGCGCACGGCCGGGTGCTGCGCGGCGAGGCGCGAGCGGTGCGTACCGATTCTTCCGGCGCCCACGACGGCGACGCCGAGTTCGGTTCTGTCGAAAAGCGCCAAGGCGAGCCTCCTGGGTGGCGGGCGATGGAAACGGCGCGGACATTCTACGCCGCGCGTCCCACCCCTTCAATCGGGGTCGCGGGTCTTGAGAGGAGTGGCGTCTTGTTTTACTTGAGTGTTTTCAGGCGTCTTGCCGGGATCAGGGGTTGCGCCTCAAAGAAGCAGGCTGTCGTCCATGCGCGAGCGCGTCAGCACCTCATGCCCCTCTTCGGTGATGAGCACCGTCTCCTCGATGCGCACGCCGCCGCCGCCGGGCACGTCGGGCACCCAGATGAGCGGCTCGATGGCGAACACCATCCCCGGCTCGAGATCCACTTCTTCGGAATCCGGGTCGGGTTCTCCGATGTAGGGAGGCTCGTTTGGGGATGTGCCCACCGCGTGGCCGATGCTGAGCGAGAACCAGTTTTTTCTCAAGCCGTATTTCTCGCCCGTCTCCCAGATTCGATCGGCCACCTGTTTGTTCGTGAAGCCGGGGCGGGTGCGTTCGAGTCCCAGCTGCAGGGATTCGTGCACGGCCGTGTAGATCTCCTTTTGCCGTTTCGAGGGTTTTCCGCAGATCATCGTCCGGGCCACGTCGCCGAAATATCCGTTCCACTGCGCGCCGATGTCGATGAACACGAGGTCGCCGCTTCGGATGATCTTGTCGCTCGCGAAGCGGTAGGGCGGCGACATGTGCTCGCCCGAGGCGACGAAAGGGGAGACCAGATGCGCCATTTCGCCCCCGTAGTGGTGGAGCACCTTCATCGCGTCCGCCGCCACGTCGCACTCGCGCTTTCCCGCCCGCACGCTGTCCATGGCCTCCTCGTTCACGGCGTCGGCGATCGCGCAGGCCTCGCGGATCATGTAGACCTCCTCGGGCATCTTGTGCCGCCGCACCCTGTGCATGAACGAATCGCCGTTCACGAACTCCACGTCGTCGAGATGTTTCTGGTAGGCGCTGAACTGGATGAAAGTCATCAAGTCCAGGCCCACCCGCTTGCCGATGAGGCCCAGCTCCTCGAAGAGGGGGCGCAGCGTCTCGCGGATCATCTTGTCCACGAGGGGCTGTTCCTCCATCTTCGCCAGGTGATGGAACTTTTCTATCCAGGGCATGTCGCGCGAGACGCGGGGTATCTCCCCGCCGTTGGTCATGATGTGGGCTCTTCCCTCCCGCGGGAGGATGACGGCGTTTCTCGTTCCCTCGCGGTGCGCCAGAAACGAGGAGCGCATGCTCGTGAGGTAGCGCACGTTTTCGACTTTCCAGAGGAACAGGGCGTCGACCCCCTGCTCGGCCATCGCTTTCTGCGCCTTGTCCACGCGCTTTTGGCGGAGTGCGCCCACGTCGACGCGCTCCTCGTAGTCGACGTTGAATTGGCCCCGCGCGAATCCCGGCATGAATTTCATCTCCCGTTGTGAGGACGCCCGCGCGCGATTATGGAAAACCGCGTTCGACGACCCGAAATTTTCTTGTGAAACAGCGAATCGTTTCTAGGGTTCTTCCACCAGCTCGATCACGACGTTATCGGGCGCGATGATGAAGGCCGTCCTCGAACCCAGGACGCCGTCTCCCGGTTTTTTCGTGAAGACGACGCCCGCCTTCTCCAGGCGTTCCGACACTTCGTCGATGCCTTCGACCTGGATTCCGAAATGGTGAAGGCCGCGGCCCACCTTCGCGGTCGAATCGTCCTCATCGTCTCTCAAGCCGCGAATGCGGATTTCCACCTCCCCGAGCATCACGCTGATGTAGGGGGAGCCGCGGTATTCGATCTCCGGCGTGAACAGCTCGCCGCCGAAGTGGTTGATGTAGAAATCCGCCGCCGCCTGCGGGTCCTTGGCGACGTGGTGCACGTGATGGGTTCGTGAGGCCACCCTTTTTCCTCCCTTGTTGGTGATGGGGTCTAGAGGCCGTCTCCGGCGGAGACGTATGCGCCGCCGGGCACGGGGTTCTCGTCCTCGCTCCGCGCGCCCCACTCGCCGGTGATGGCGTACATCGCGCGCACCTTCTTCATGTTGTTTCCGCCGTCGCTCGAGAACAGCATGTTGTGCGTGTCGCGGAACCATTTCTCCAGGAAATTCTCGCGCTGAACGCCCACGCCCGCGTGTATTTCCATCGCCATTTTCGTGACGTCGCAGGAGATTTCGTGCGCGAACGCGCTGGCGGTGAGCGTCATGGGCGGATCGACGGGAATCTCGTGGCGCATGTCCTGACGCCATGCCGCGTAGTGCACGTAGGCGCGCGCTGCCTGGATTTTCGTGTACATGTCGACGAGCTTGATGCCGACCGACTGGTGGTGCGCGATGGGGCGTCCGCTCTGGAGGCGGTTTTGCGCGAATTCGAGCGATTTCTCATAGGCTGCGCGCGCCACGCCAATCTGGCCGGCCGCGTTGATGAGGGCGTCGCCGCGCAGGTGGCGTCTGATGTAGGAGACGCCGCAGTTCTCGGGACCCAGGCGGTATTTCGCGGGGATTATCGCGTCCTCGAAGATGATCTCCGCGTTCTGGTTCAGCCGGTAGCCCATCTTGTTGTGCACCTTGCCCATCTTCACGCCGGGCGCGTCCATGGGCACCATGAGGAGGGAAGCCCCCTGCTCGACGCCCACGTCGGGGTTCGTGCGAACGAACGTGAACATGAGCCGCGCCCAGCCCACGTTGGAGATGAAGTGCTTCTTCCCGTTCACGATGTAGTTGTCCCCGTCGAGCACGGCAGTGGTCTGGTATCCGCCGTCCACCCCGTTGTAGGGAAGCTGATTCTCGGACCCCGAAACGGGTTCGGTCGTCGCCGTACCGATCAAGAACGTGGGGTCGCTCACGTACTCGCGCATCCAGTAGTCCGCCAGTTCCGGGTCTCCCAGTAGCTCGCTCGCGAGGATGTGGGAGATCTTCGTGGAAGAGAGCATGAACCCCGTGGCGCCCCTGTCGCCCCAGGAAATCTCCTCGCCCACGATGCAGTGCGTGAGCAGATCGTCCACGCCGCCGCCCCCGTATTCCTTGGGGATGCTCATCGTTCTGAGGCCCGTCTTGTCGAGTTTTTCGAGAAGATGGGGCATGTAGGCGCAGTCGAGCGGGTTTTCCTGGTGGTCCAGCTCCAGGCTGATGGGCCGGATTTCATCCCGCGCGAATTCATGCGCGATCCTTTGATACTCTTCTTGCTCTTCCGTCATTCGGTAATCGTACATGGGTCTCCTTCCTTCCGGTGATGGGCGGGTCTACCCCGCCGAAGCCTATTCGTCTTCTTCGAGCACCTCGGCCACTTCCACGGGCTCGCCGCGCTCCCATGAGCGCATGGCCGCCCACACGGCGGCGAGAACGTGGAGTCCTTCGGCTCCGCCCACCTCGGGCGGGCGGCCTTCCCGTACGGCGCCTTCGAAATCCTTGAACTCCTCTATCAGGTAATCCTGCCGGGGGTATTCCTCATAAGGGATCTCTTCGCGCTTCTCCCCGTCTTTGCGCAGGATTTTGATGCCCTCCCACCTGTCGTGGTAGAGGTTCGCCTCATCCCCGTAGGCGTTCATGAAATAGGTGTAACGCCCGTTCGGTGTGCGCGGGCTGATGAAGCTCGTCCCCAGGGTGCCGAGCAGGCCGGATTCGAATTCGAACCACACGACGCTCACGTCGGGGATTTCCGATTTTGTCTTTATTTTGCTGAACGCCGCGGACGCGCGCTTTATCGGCCCGTAGAGATACAGGAGGTTGTCCACCTGGTGTATGGCCACCTGGAGGAGCGGGCCGCCCGGGGAGCCTTCCGCGTACCATTGCCAGTTGTCCGGCGTGTAGTGAAGCCCCCGGTCGTTCGAGTAATTGGTCTCGGCCATCGCCAGGGTGCCGATGGTTCCCTCATCGAGCAGTTGCTTGAAGAGGCGATGGCCTTTAAGCCATCTCGAACTCGCGCCGACCGCCAGGGTGACGCCGGCGTCCTCACAGGCGCGGATCATCTTCTTGGCATCCGGGATGGAGGCGGCGATCGGCTTGTCGACGAGCACGTGCTTCCCCTGCTCGGCTGCCGCCATCGCGAGTTCGGCGTGCTTGTTGTTGGGCGCCGCGATGACCACGGCGTCCACATCGGGATGCCGGACCACCGCCTCGTAGCTCGCTTCCTCTCCGCATGAGAATTTTTCGGTGAATGCCCGGCGTTTTTCGGGCGTTCGGGTGAAGCACGTGGTGATTTTCATTCCGGGCGTTCTTTCGATATAGGACGCCAGGGTGTTGCCCCAGCGGCCCAGCCCGACCACGGCCACTTTGAGTGGATCGCTCATCGAATTTCTCTCCTCATTCCGTAACGAACTCACAACGACTTCAAGCGCGGGTCCAGCACGTTTCTCAGCCAGTCGCCCACCAGGTTTGCCCCCAGGACCGTCACCGTAATCGCTAGGCCGGGCAGGGTGACGACCCACCAGGAGGTGTAGAGGTGCACCTTGCCGTCGCTGAGCAGGCCGCCCCAGGTGGGCGTGGGCGGCGGCACGCCGAGGCCCAGAAAGCACAGGCCCGCCTGCATGATGATCATCAGCCCCAGCTAGAGCGACGCGATGATGATGACGGGGGCCAGCACGTTCGGGAGAATATGGCGGACGATGATGCGGAAATGACTCCCGCCGATGCTCCGCGCCGCCTGGACGAACTCCTGCTCACGCAGCGTGAGCACCTCGCCGCGCACGACGCGGGCGTAGATGACCCAGATGCGCATCGACATCACGAGTATGAGCACGACGAGGCTCGGCCCCACGATGGCGATGGTCGCCAGTGCCAGCAGTATGAACGGAAAGGAGAGCACAAGGTCCACGAGCCGCATGAGCAGAAAATCCACCTTTCCGCCGAAATAGCCCGCCACCAGCCCCACGCAAAGCCCGAAGCATCCCGTGAGCAAAACGGCGAAAAAACCCACCAGCAGCGAAATGCGCGCGCCGTAGATGAGCCTGCTCAGAAAATCCCGCCCCAGGTGGTCCGTTCCGAGCAGATAGATTTGCTGGCCGTCCGACCACATGGGCGGCTTCAAGTTTCTGTCCAGGAGTTGGGCCTGGGGGTCCATGGGAGCGAGCAATGGTGCGAAGACGGCCATCACCACAACGGAGAGAAGGATAACGAAGCCCAGTAGCGCCGATTTATCCTTCCATAAAGATGCCCATACCTTCGGGCGCTCGGGGAGCGCTTCGAGTTCCATGGTTTCCTGAATCGCGAGCGCTTGTTCTCTCATTCGTAGGTAATCCGCGGGTCGAGATAGGCGTAGACCAAATCCACCGTCAGGTTGATCAGCACGAACCCCGACGCCAGAAGAAACACGGCGGACTGGACGATCGGGAAATCACGGTTCGCGATCGAATCGACCACCAGTCGCCCGACCCCCGGCCAGGCGAAGACGACCTCGATGATCACGGTTCCGCCGAGGAGAATGCCCAAGTCCAGCCCCATGACGGTCACGATGGGAATCGAGGAATTCTTGAGAGCGTGTACCATGAGCACGATTTTTTCGCTCAGCCCCTTCGCCCGCGCCGTCGTGATGTAGTCCTGGCGCAGCACCTCGAGCATCTGGGAGCGCATGAGCCTCGCGAGCCGTGCGAGGTGATACGTGGAGGCGGCGAAAGCCGGCATGATGAAATGCTCCCATCCGCCGCGGCCGAAGGAGGGCAGAAGCCCCAGCGTCACGGAGAAGAACATGATGAACATGATCGCCAGCCAGAAATCGGGAACCGCCTGCATCAGCACCGTAATGCCCACGCAGCCCTTGTCGTAGGACGAGCCTTCTTTGAAGGCCGCCAGACAGCCGAAGGGAATCCCGATGATGACGGCGAAAACGAAAGCCCCGACCGCCATCTCAATCGTTGCCGGAAAATGTTCCAGAACGAGGCCCATGGCCGATTCGCCGTGTTCGGTGGATTCTCCAAAGTTCCCCTGCAGCGCGTTCGAGAAAAACCGCCCGTACTGCACGTAGAGCGGCTGGTCGAACCCCATGAGTTTTCTCAAGTGCTCGATGTCTTCGTGGGTCGCATCGGTATCGAGCATCACCAGGACGGGGTCGCCCGTCATGTGAAGCAGGAGAAACACGATGATCATGACGCACTTGAGGAGGACTACCGCCTGAATCAAGCGCTTGAAGACATATCCGGCCATAGAACCACCCAGCGATATGGAACCATCTTAACTTCGAGGGCGAGGTTCGCCTCGTTACCAGAGAATTGCGCCCGATGAAAACCACCCGGCGACAGGCGTTTCGCGAACGCCTCCGGCCAGGGCGGGATGCATAACCCCACCCGGCCGGAGTTTCGCTTCGAATTAAAGAGTCGAACCTACTTGAGGCCGACCTCGGCGGCTATCAGTTTTCCGTCGGCGCGGGGTTTCCAGTCTATCTTCTTGTTCGCGCCGAAGATGCGGAAAGTCTGATACAGCGGAACGATCGGCACCTTCTCGTGACGCAGAACGCGGGCGATTTCCTGGTATTTCTTCTCCCGCGACTTGTTGTCCAGCGTCGAGCGCGCGTCGTTGATCATCGAGTCCACGGCCTTGTCGCGGAATCCGCCGTAGGCCGAGCGGCTGCTGATAGCGCCGGCGAACATGTGCTCTGCGCTGAAGGCCGTGTTCATCCGCGCCAGATAGTACAGGAACGGTTTCACGTTTTTCTTGTACTTGCTGAAGATTATCTTCTTCATCGCGCCCCATTCCATCACGCGAACGTTCGCCTTCAGGCCGACTTTCGCCCACTGGCCGGCGATACCCTCGAGCGCTTCCTTGCCCATCATGAAGCGACCGCGGGGGATGTACACGTCGAAGGAGAATCCCTTCGCGAACCCGGCCTCGGCGAGCAGCTTCTTCGCCTGTGCGGGGTCGTAGGGGTAGGGCTTGAGTTCCGGGTTGAAGCCGAAGCTCGCGGGACCCTGGATGATCGCCACCGATTTGGCGAATCCCATCATCACGTTCTTGGTGATGGCCTCGCGGTTGATGGCGAGGTTCATCGCCCTGCGGACGCGCACGTCCATCCAGGGCGCGCCCTCTTTGATCACCATCAGGATGTAGTTCGTGCGCGGCGATTGTTTGGCGATGACGTCCGTTTTTCCACCCGCCCGGACGCGGTCGCTCAAGGCCGGAGGCAGGTTGTCGATGACGTCCACATCACCCGAGATGAGCGCGGAGACGCGCGTGGTGGACTCAGGGATGAATTTCACCACCGCCGTCTTCACCCTGGGTTTTCTCCAGGCGTTGGGGTTCGCCTCGTAGACGACTTCCTGCCCTTTGCGCCATTTCTTCATCACGAAGGGCCCGCTGCCCACCGGGTTGCGGGAGAGATGTTTCTTGTCGTGTTTCATGTAATACTTCGGCGGCACGATGAAGCCGTAGATCGCCAGAAACGGCGGGAGCATGGGGTCCGGTTTTTTCGTGTGGATCCGGACCGTGTGCTCATCGACCACTTCCAGTTTCGCCATACTCTTGAAGTAGCGGTACTGCCTCGATTTCATCTTGGGGTCGAGAATCCGCTCGAAGCTGAATTTGACGGCCGCCGCGTTCACGGGGTCGCCGTTGCTGAACTTCACGCCCTTCCTGATTTTGAACTCCCATACCTTGGGGCTCACCATCTTGTAGCTCTCGGCGAGCTGGTTCGTCATGGAGCCGTCGGGAGCGCGCGCGAGCAGCGTCTCGAAGACGTTCGGGTGATGCATCGAAATCGGCAGGGAACTGAAGGTGTGCGGATCGAACGTGGTCAGCGCGCCGGCCATGCCCAGCACCACCTTCCCCTTGGGCGCCGCCTTTGCTCCCACGGGGAGCAGCAGCAACGACAGAACAACCATCCAAAGCCATAGCCTCTTCATCTCGTGTTCCTCCTTTTAGTAAGAATCAACCAAGCCGTCAGAGACAAACCAATTCATCCGTACTCGTGTTCAGCGGTTCATAGCCACCATCCGTGACCAGATAGGTTTCACCCCAGAAAATCTGGCGGTTGGGTCCCAGATTGAACATGGGATGCGTCGTCACCACCATACCGGGTTCAAGCTCTCCCTCGGATACCGGCGTGATCATGTAATCCGTGAGGTCGAGGCCCGTGAGGTGCACCAGACCGTAGGGCCATACCTCGTAGCCGTGTTTCTCGAAAACGTCGTTCATCGCCGTGACCATGCCGACCATCGGCTTACCCGGCCCAAGATGCTCCAGCGAGGCGTCGCGCGCCTCGCGCACTACCTGATGCGAGTCGACCAGCCACTTTTCCGCCTCGCCCAGCGCCAGGACCCGCACGATCTGGTTCCAGTATCCCTTAACGCGCGGGGAGATTTCCAGCAAGACGGCGTCGCCCTGCCTGATGGGCCGATCCGTCTGGGGGATGACGTAGCCCCAGGGCGCTTCGCCGCCGCCCGCCATGCTGGCGAGGCCCATCATGTTGAAGTTCTCCGTCCCGCCCTCGGGGATGATCACCCGGTCCATCTCGGCGCGCATGTCGAGTTCGGTCACCCCTTCGCGAATGAAGTCCCGGAGGTGATCCCACACCTTGTCACCAAGCCGGGCCGCGTGGCGCGACATTTCGACTTCCTCTTCGCTTTGCACGAGGCGCAGCTTCCAGACGAGTTCGCCCGCCTCCACCCATTCTTTCGCGTTCACCTGATCCAGAAGCTGCTGGTGCCAGGCAACGGGGATGATGGCGAGCGAGGAGATTCCGATTCTCGA
The DNA here is from genome assembly GCA_964440505.1 of uncultured Nitrospinaceae bacterium. GTDB lineage: Bacteria > UBA8248 > UBA8248 > UBA8248 > UBA8248 > Bin107. Next base: position 1,429 of record CAYTSP010000180.1, on the reverse strand, counting down.
GTTGGAGGAGGCGATTTCGTTCAGGTGGTTGCACGCCTGTTTCGGAACGGGCGTCATGGCCTCACAGCGGGTGTCGGAAATCCATCCGTTTCGCAGGGATTCGATTCTCTGGTTCTCCACCCCCACGAACAGGACGGGTTCCCCCTCGCGCGGGAAGACCAGAACCTGCTGGCCGGAGAACGAGATGAAATTGCTGACGTAGGCCAGGTTACCCGTGCGTGGTCCCTGGCGTCCGCTGTTGCCGTAGACGACGAGGATATCCAGACCCTCGCGCTCCATTTCCTCTCTTAGATTCGCGTGGCGGCGGTCACGCTCTTTGGTCGATAAACCCAACTTTCCTCTCCTTCGCTTTGCGCATCGTTAAAAGATCACCTTGCCGCCCGAGACGGCCATGTTCACGCCCGTCACGTAGGCGGCCTCTTCGCTGCAGAAAAACGCCACGGCGCCACCGACGTCCTCGGAGCGCCCGAGGCGCTTCATCGGGATGGAGTCGATGTATTCTCTTTGGTAGTCATCCGAATGGAGGATGGGACGCTCCGTTTCGGTGAGGCCCGGCGATACCATGTTGACCGTGATACCGTAAGGTCCCATTTCCACGGCCAGGTTTTGCGAGAAATAGAGCAGTGCGGATTTGACGGCCCCGTAGGAGTTCGTGCGCGCGCGTTTCTCGCCCAGCACGGTGGACAAGACGTTGACGATGCGGCCCCAGCCCCGCTCCCGCATGCCCGGCAGCGCCGCCTGGCAGCAGTAAAAAGCGCCCTTGAGCATCACCTGAATCTGTGGCTCATAGTCCTCCTCCCAATTCATCTCCATGAAGGTTCTGCCCTTCACGAGCCTGCGTGCGTTGTTGACGAGGATGTCGACGCGCCCCATCTGTTTTTCGCATTCCCCGAACATGCGCTCCACCTCGTCATGCCGGCTCACGTCGGCCTGCACGCTGAATGCGCTGCCGCCGTCTTCTCGGATTTCTCTCGCTATCTCTTGCGCCGCTGCCTCGCCCGCGTGGTAGTGCACGGCGACTTTGGCGCCTTCGCGCGCCAGTGCGTGGACGATGGCTTTGCCGATGCCGCGCGTAGCGCCGGTGACGAGCGCGGTGCGTCCTTCGAGCCTCATGCGGAACTCATCCAATACGTGAACGAAAAATCATGTATTCCCGATGCCGGTGAAAACAATTCCCGCCCCTGGAACCTTGTATGAAACGAGCAATTAAATCTTGAATAATGGTATTGTATTTAATACCATTAGGGTTCGCAAGCGTTAATTTCGCAAAGAGGACCATTTCCAACGAAGTTGCGATATGTGAAACTTGCGTCTTGCTCCAGACTCGAAACCCGTCGATTTACGAGTACTCGGAAAGCGAGGAGAGAATGCGGGAACTGAGCGCGGAAAAACCGTTTTCGAACGAATTCATCCCCTACTACTATCAGAT
>CAYTSP010000179.1:0-5961 GCA_964440505.1 uncultured Nitrospinaceae bacterium | reverse complement strand
GTGTCGCGCACGGCGTCGCCGAATAGGTTGAAGGCGAAGACGGCGGCGGTGATGGCGAGTCCCGGGAAAACGGGGATCCACGGCGCGCTCTCGGCGTATTCCTCAGCCCCTCCCTGAAGCATCAGCCCCCAGGCGGGCGTGGGTTCCTGAACGCCCAGTCCCAGGTAGGAGAGCGAGGCTTCGAGCAGGATCGCCTGGCCCAGGAAAGCAGTGAGCATGATGAGATACGGCGCCATGACGTTGGGGATCATGTGCCGGAAGATGATGCGGACGTGCGCGAAGCCCAGCGCGCGCGCGGCGTCCACGTAGGGAATCTCGCGAATCGCGAGCGCGCTCGAGCGCACCACGCGGGCGCACCGGGGAATCAGGGGAATCGTGATGGCCAGAATCACGTTCTGCGTTCCGGTGCCGAAGATGGAGACCACCGAGAGCGCCATGATGATAAGCGGAAACGAAATGAAGATGTCCATGAAGCGCTGGAAGATGAGGTCGAAGCGCCCGCCGAAATAGGCGCTGCCCACGCCCAGGATGAGGCCTGCGGTGGAGCCGAGTATCGAGGCCGAAAACCCTACGAACAGCGCCGTTCTGGCGCCGAAGACGATGCGCGTGAAGATGTCGCGTCCGAACTGATCCGTCCCGAACCAGTGCGCAGCGCCAGGGGCGACGTGCATGCTGTCGAAGGCGTTCTGCACCGGGTCGTAGAAGGTGATTATGTTCGCCAAAGCAGCCAGCAGGATCATCACGAAGACGGCGCATGCGCTGACCGCGCCCAGGGGCTTTTTCCTCGCCGTATCCCTGATCCTGTCGACCCATGATCGTTCTGGAAGCGTGTCGAAATCCATCTCGGAAACGGCGAGGTCGCTTGGGGACGCCATGATCGAACTCCTAGCTGTACCGGATGCGCGGGTCGAGCCACGCATACAGGATATCGATGAACAGGTTCGTCAGGATGAAGACGACGGCCACGAGCATGACCAGGGACTGTGTCATGGTGTAGTCGTGGTTCGTCACCGACTCGACGAAGAGTTTCCCCAATCCGTTCAGGTTGAAGACCTGCTCCGTCACCACCAGCCCGCCCATCAGGAAGGCGAATTCCAGGCCGATAATCGTCGCCACGGGCAGAAGCGAGTTCTTGAGCGCGTGGCGGTTGATGATGAGTTTCTCAAGCAGCCCTTTCGCGCGGGCGGTGCGAACGTAGTCCTCCCGCAAGACCTCTAAAAGAGCCGAGCGCGTCATGCGCGTGGCGACGGCCGAATAGCGGTAGCCCGTCGCGACGGCCGGCCAGATGAGTTGCGACAGGTTGGCCAGCGGGTCCTCCCATATCGGGGTGTAGTGAATCGGCGGCATCCAGGGATTTCCGAAGAATTTCTGCGTCATGATCAAGAGGCCGAGGATGATCAGGATGCCCAGCCAGAAAGAGGGCATGGCGATGCCCGCGATGCTGAACGTGCGCACGATGTAGTCGATCCAGGTGTCCTGCTTGATGGCGGAGATCGTGCCCAGCGGAATGGCGATGATGGTGGCCGTGAGCGTCGCCATGATGGCGACCTGCAGCGAAAGTTCGAACCGCAGGCCGATCTCATGAAGAATCGGCTTGCCCGTCCACATGGAATTGCCCAGGTCGAACGTGAAGAACCCGGTGATGAAGTCGATGAACTGCACGTAGATGGGCGCGTTAATCCCCAGGTTCTGCTGGCACGTCGCTATCGCTTCCTTGTCTACAAACATTCCCGTGCCGGCCATGCGGAGTTCGCACACGTCGCCCGGTATCAGGCGAAGCATGAAGAACACCAGCACCGCCGCTCCCAGCAGCGTGGGGAACATCAGCAGGATTCTCTTGATCGTGTACTTGTACACTTCGTGCGTCCTTGCGTTTTACTTCACGCGCGATCCGGCCGCCCTCCTCCGCCGCCCGGCGACCCGGGCGGCAGGGAGGCGATGCGGCCTATTTGTCGATCCAGACGTTGTCCAGATGCTGGTTCAGGTAATGGCTCGGCGCGATTTTCCAGCCCTTCACATAGCTGCGGTGGGGGTTGATCTTGTACCACCAGAGCGTCACGAACTGATGCGCCATCTCGTCGAGCGCGCGCTTTTCATACTTGCGCATGATGGCGCGCTGCTTCTTCACGTCCGGCTCTTTGTTCATCTCCTCGAACCACTTGTCGAGCTGGCGATCCTGGTACTGCGCGTACTGGTTGCCCGCCTTGTCGTCGGAGATGAACTTCGACACGTCCACCAGCGGATTGATGACAGACTGGCAGTTGAAGTCGATCGACACGTCGAAGTTCTTCTTCTTTCTGAGCGTGGCGTAGAAGGGGCCTGAGGGCTGGACCCACTGCTTGACCTTGAGGCCGATCTTCCGCCACTGGTCGATGACCCAGGTGCCCACGACCTTGTAGGGCTGGTCCACGCCCCGGTTGTGCAGGGTGAACTCGAACCCGTTCGGATAACCGGCTTCCTTGAGCAGCCTCTTGGCCTCGGCGCGGGATTTGTTGATGTCAGGCCAGTAGCCCGCAATCTTCGTCAACTCCTCTTTCGTGGCCGCCAGGGGGTGTTTGGGGAAAACCACGCCGCCGACGGTCTTCACGATGGCGATGCGCGAGAGGTATTTGGAGCCGCCCCAGCGGTCGATCGCCAGCGTCAGCGCACGGCGCACGCGCGCGTCGTCGAAGGGTTTGCGCTTGTGGTTGGGCGTCACCATGAGGTTGCAGTTCCAGTCGCTCTCCTGAACGGTGAGCTTGTCGCCCAGCGCTTTTTTCAGATCGTCACGCGCCTTGGGCGGGAATCCGCGGAATTCAATCGCCGCGCGGTCGCCGCGTATGGCCTGGAGGCGAATGGCCATCTTGGGCGCGGAAATCGCTCTGTAGCCGTCGAGATAGGGTTTTCCCTTGTGGTGGTATTTATCGTAACGCTTGCCCTCGACGAACGCGCCCGGCTGGTGCTGCACGAAGCGGAACGCGCCCGTGCCGTTCACGTTCTTCTGGTGCCATTTGTAGCCGTGCTTGTCGAGGTCGGCCTTCGAGTAGATGAAGTTGTAGGGCAGCGCGAGCGCCGGAACGAAGGCGCCCGTGGGGTATTTCAGCTTGAATACCAGCGTCTTGGGGTCCGGCGCGGTGACGGATTCCACCATGCTGAAAAACGCCTTGCGGTTGCTCTCGATGCCCTTGGGCGGGCTGATGATCTTGTCATACGTCGCCTTCACGTCCGCCGAGGTGAGTTTCTGGCCGCTGTGGAACCAGATATCGTCGCGGATTTTGAAGGTGTACTTCGTATGCCCTTCGGTCGGCTGCGGCACGCCGCCCTCGCACACGTCGCAGACGAAATCGGTCGGCGATGCGGGATTGTCCGGATTCACGCGAATCAAGAGGCTGTAGAAAGGCCGGATCGGGTGAATCATCCCGAAAGTGGATTCGATGTGGGCGTCGTAGGAGGGAATCTTGCTCCCAACGACGAACTTGAGGGTGCCGCCTTTCTTGGGGGCCGCATCGGCGGGAGCAAAACTCCATGCCGCCAGAGCAAGCAGCGCCGCTGCGACTATCAGGGTTTTCATTCGAGTGTTTCTCATAAGGAATCTCCTTTCATGTTCCTCGGGTAAACATCATTCATCACGAATCAAATGCAACACGAACAAGGCAACAGATACAAAAAATTTCAGACTTCCGTACAGGCCACCCAATGGCCCGGTTTTATCTCCCGCAAAGCGGGCACTTCTTTCGAACAATTATCCACGGCGATGGGGCACCGGGGATGAAACACGCAGCCCGGCGGCGGATTTATCGGGCTGGGCACCTCTCCCGTGACGATTCTGATGTCGCGGCCCTGCTCGACTTCCGGGTCCGGCACGGGAACGGCCGAAAGCAACGCCCGCGTATAGGGGTGCATGGGATTGTCGTACAAATCGTCGCAATCCGCCAATTCCACGATCCGGCCCAGATACATCACCGCCACGCGGTGGCAAAGGTGTCTCACAACGCTCAAATCGTGCGCGATGAACAGATACGTGAGATTATATTCCTCTCTTAAATCTTCGAGCAAATTGATGATCTGCGCCTGAATCGACACGTCGAGCGCCGAGACGGGTTCATCGCAGATGATGAACTCGGGCTCAAGGCTCAAGGCGCGGGCGATTCCCACGCGCTGGCGCTGCCCGCCGCTCATCTCGTGGGGGTACCTGTCGGCCATCTTGGGGTTGAGTCCGCAGACGCTGAGCAGTTCGCTGACCCTCTGCTTCCTCTTCTGCGCGTCTGGTTCGATGCCGTGGACGTACATGGGCTCGTCTATCATCTCGCCGATCTTCATGCGCGGATTCAATGAACTGTAGGGGTCCTGGAAGATAACCTGTATCTTCTGCCGATACTCGCGCAGCGCCACCTGGTCGAGTTTCGTCAAATCCACGCCCTCGAAGAATATCTCGCCCTGAGTGGGTCGTTCGAGCTGGAGAATGCACCTGCCCGTCGTCGTCTTCCCGCAGCCGCTCTCGCCCACGAGACCAAGCGTCTCGCCCCGCCTGATGTGGAAATCGACCCCGTCCACCGCTTTCACGAGGCCGACGAGCTTGTTGAAAACGATGCCCTCGGTGATGGGAAAATGCATCTTGAGGCCCTTGACGTCCACGAGCACGTCGCCAAGCTCCCCGTTTCGGGAGAGCCCAGCGCCACTTTCGAGGGCGGGTGCGCCGGGGGTCATTCGCTCATCCTCTCGCCGTTTCGATGTTTTCCTGCTCCCAGCAGGCCGAGAGATGTCCGTTGCCTACAGTTTCGAGCGGCGGTATCTCACTCGCGCATCTGTCCACGGCGAATTTGCACCTGGGCAGAAAAGAACACCCCTGCCCCAGGCGCGTGAGGTCGGGGGGTTGTCCGTCAATGGGGTCCAGGCGCTTTTGCCTGGGCTGATCGAGCCTCGGCACGGAACTCAGCAGCCCCAGGGTGTATGGGTGCCTGGGTTCGCGGTAGATGTCCGCCGCAAGGCCGCGCTCGATAATTTTTCCGGCGTACATGACGTTCACGCGATCCGCATACCGGGCCACAACGCCGAGGTTGTGCGTGATGATGATGAGCGCGACGCCCATGCGCTTGGTGAGATTTTTCATCAACTCCAGGATCTGGGCCTGGATGGTGACGTCGAGCGCCGTCGTCGGCTCATCGGCGATGATGAGCTTCGGCTCGCAGCAAAGCGCCATGGCGATCATCACCCTTTGCCGCATCCCGCCGCTCAGGTGGTGGGGGTATTGCCGGATGCGGCGCTCGGGCTCGGAGATGCCCACGAGGCGCAGATATTCGACCGCTTTTTTCTCCGCATCGGCCCTGTCCATGCCGAGGTGGTGCTCCATCGTCTCGGTGAGCTGCAAGCCGATGGTCAGGACGGGGTTCAGGGACGTCATGGGCTCCTGGAAGATCATGCCGATGAGGCGGCCCCGGATGTTCCTGATCTGGAGGTCGTCCAGCCCGATCAGATCATCGCCCTGGAAGCGTATCGCTCCCCCGACGATGCGGCCGGGCGGATTGGGTATGAGGCCGAGAACGGAGAGCGCGCTGACGGACTTCCCGCAGCCCGACTCGCCGACGATCGCCACCGTCTCGCCTTCCTGAACGTCGTAGGAGATGCCGTTTACCGCCTTGACGACGCCGGAGGAGGTGAAAAAATGCGTTCTCAAGTCTTCGATTTCCAGAAGCGCGCTCAAAGACCCCTATCCTTACAAAACCAGCCGGAAAAACCCTGAAAAATGTCTTTTGATTCCTTGTGAGTCCAAGGCATGGAGAACACTAAATCTTGTTGACTGCAAAGTCAATCGGCGATTTTCGGCCCCTGGCGAAGCTCTCCCCAAGCCTCTGGACGGGCCGGCGAAACGCGGCGTCAGGGGGCTGTTGAAAAAGCCCCAAAGGGGTGGTTGACCCCCTCAATCGAGAGCGTTCACCGTCATTCCGGCGAAAGCCGGAATCCATTTTACGCCTTTCGTCCGGG